>JAMIFL010000129.1:0-4115 GCA_035906295.1 Alphaproteobacteria bacterium
GTGTGCAAGGGCGCGGCACTGTGGAGGCGGGGGCGTATGCGGCGGCGCGTATGCCTGCGACGTATGCGGCGGTCTCGCGCGTGCTTGAGGCGGTGGAAGGCGACGCGCCCAAAAGCCTGCTGGATTTCGGCGCTGGCCCCGGTACGGCCACGCTGGCGGCGCTGGCGCGGTGGCCGGATGCGACAACCACGATGGTGGAGAACAATGCCGCGATGCGCGGGGTTGCGGGGCAACTGGTGCCGCACGCGGCGTGGGCGCCCTCCCCTGCTGCGCGCGCGGACATGGTGCTGGCCGCCTATGTGCTGAACGAGATGCCGGACGCGGTGGGCGCGGCGCGGATGCTGTGGGAGGCGTGCGACGACCGGCTGGTGCTGGTCGACGCGGGCACGCCGGATGCGCACGCGATGATGATGCGGGTGCGCGATGCCCTGTTGCATGCGGGCGCGCACCTGCATGCACCCTGCCCGCATGACGCGGCATGCCCGTTCATGTTTGCAGAGGACGGCGCGGAAGGCTGGTGCCATTTTTCGGCGCGGTTGCCGCGCACGCGGCTGCACAAGGCGCTGAAAGGCGGCGACCTTGGGTATGAGGATGAAAAGTTCACGTATCTCGTATTCGGGCGCAGGCCCGGGCATGCACGGCTGCCGCGGGTGGTGGGGCATCCGCGCACGACGAAGGTTATGGACGTGACCTTGTGCCAGCCGGACGGGCGCCTTGAGCGCGCGCAGATTTCAAAACGCGACGCACGGTACAAGGCAGCGAAGAAGGCGCGCTGGGGGGATACCCTGGGCTCAGATACCTTGGGGAGCGATACGCTGAAGGCTGATTAAGCGGCAGCGAGGTTGTCGTTGATGGGGACGCCCGGTTCCAGCTTGGAGGTGCGGATGGCGATGGACGACCGCACGGCAGCGACGTTTTCGGTCGCAAGCAGTTCGGTGGTCAGGAAATGCTGGTAGGCTTCCCAGTCATGCGCGACGACTTTGAGCAGCACGTCGGTTTCGCCGGACAGCAGATGCGCTTCACGCACGTGCGGCCACTCGCGGATGCGGATTTCGAATTTCTTCAAATCGGCATCGTTGTGCGAGGACAGGGAGACATGGGCGAAAATGGTAACGCCGTAGCCCAGTTTGCCGGGATCGAGGAAGGCGTGGTAGCTGCGAATAAATCCCGACTCTTCCAGCGCGCGGACGCGGCGCAGGCACGGCGGGGCGGAAATACCGGCCTTTTTAGCCAGGTCCACGTTGGTGATGCGGCCATCTTCCTGAAGTGTGGACAGGATTTTACGGTCGATTTTATCCAGCTTGCTGCGCTTCATCGTAATTTCACATCTGTTTTTGTAAGCGCTTTGATATATTCTTACCCAAAGACCTACGCAAGTTTTTTTATATTTCCCCAGCCATCATCGCTGGTGGGTTGTGCTGCGTCGCACCAACAACAGATTCCGCACGGGCATAGTTTTCCGGGGTCCCTATATCTATGAAATCGCCGGTGGCCCGCACGGCCGACAGGGTGCCTGATGCGGCCAGCGCGGGGGCGATGTCATGTTCAAACGAACACGCGCGGACGGAAAAACGTTCCAGCGCGCCGCGCGTAAAGGCATAAAGGCCTGCATTGATAAGGCCGGGGCGAGGCTGTGGGCCGCCCCGTTTTTCATGGAAAGCGCGGACGATGCCGTTATCGCCCACATCCAGAACGCCGAAGCGATTCGAATCGGGCACGGCGATGGCGGCCATGGCGGCGCCGGTATGGCGGGCGGCATCGACAAGGGCCGCCGCGTCCATATCGAACCAGACATCGCCGTTCATGGCCAGAACGGGGTCGGTGACCGCGCCCGCGCAGGCTGAAAGGATGGCGCCGCCGGTTCCCATTGGCGCATCTTCTTCATTTATTTCAACTAAATAACCTATTTTCTTCATTTCATGCACGAATACGTCACCCTGCCCTTTGCGGGTGGAGAGGATGATTCGGCGCAAGGCGACCGTGTGGGCGATTTTGGCCAACGGCCAGGCAAGGAACGGCCTGCCCCCGACCGGCAGAAGCGGCTTGGGTGGAATGGCGCCCAGACTGGACAGGCGCGTCGCCGCGCCGCCCGCCAACACCACAAGGTCGATTTCCCCGCACATTACGGCGGTTATCGTAACTCTAAATTCTGATTTGTAAAAATAGGTGTTTTTTCAGTATAATGGAGGAACAGCGGGGTACAGGGATAATCGGGCATGTCAAGCTTCGATAGAGCTTTCTTCTTTAGAATCATAGCCTTGGTAGGTTGTTTCCTGCTGGGCATGACGAGTTTTGGCGCCATGGCCACGTCCACGACGGGCAATCCCATATGCTCGACCACCATGCTTCAGGGCGTCAGCGCGCAGGTTGACCGCTACGTTACCGCCAAGAACGAATTCGTCGGCACCGCCGTGACCCCTCCTGCGCAGGTAAGCCAGGTCGCCAACACGCCGTGCATGTCGAGCGAGCTGCAACGCATTACCAGCAGCTTCTCCAGCCAGCTTTCGATGTATTCGACGCAGGTCACAAGCCCGCTGACCGGCGGCCTTATCGGCGGCCTGATGATGCAGTTCTTCAAATCCGAGACCACGGCGCTGAACAGCGCGGCATCGCTGGTGAGCAGCGCGTTCAACTTCCAGTCCATGGCGTCGTCCGCGCTTACGAGCACGCTGGGCAGCTTCATGGACTCGCTGGGTCTGGGCAGTGCATTCTCAAGCCAGTTGTGCGGCCTGATGATCGACATGCTGCTGACCTATCTGCAGTGCCAGAACCCGATTCAACTGCCCAACCTTGGCAATCTGTTCGGTTCGCTGGACAGCCTTATTCCCAATAACTGCCTGGGTTCGGCGCTGCGTTCCACGCTGTACGGCGCGGGCAGCATGCAGGGCATGCGCACCATGAACCAGCCCATCACCATCACCAATGGCGGCACGTTCGTTCCCGGCAACGCCGAGACGCTGAACCAGCAAAAAGGCGTGTATACCCAGACGCCGCGCACCACCAACGGGAACCTATATTGATGGCCGGGGTGCGCACAGCCTTCGGTTATATCGCGCTGGCCTTGATGGCGGCTTCCTTCCCGGTTCACGCCCAGGACGCCGACGCCGTGCGGGCCAAAATGTCCGAAGCCACGCGCAACGCCATGGAGGAAAGCGCCACCGTGCTGCCCCGCGGCAACCGCGTTCAGTTCAGCTTCATGCCGGAAGGACCGGGCGTGAAGATGGTTTACGACCACTGGAAAAAGGGGAACGGCCCCGAATCCAAAATCTGGAAACAGCACCAGATGCTGCCGCAGCCCGCGATCGGCTATGCCGACGTGAACGGCGACGGCAAGGTGGAGATTTTCGTGCGCAACACAGAGCCGTACTGGGGCCTGTGCGACGACCCGACCGAGGAAAAGGCGTTCGCCTGCCTCATGCATATCTATGCGCTGACACCTAAGGGGCTGGTGGAGCTTGGCAGCATGCTTGCGGCCGACCCGGTCATCGTGCTGCCGCAGAAGACAGAGAACATCAACAGCATCTATGTCGTGGCCCCCGGCGTGAAGGGACAAACCTACGTCTGGAACGGGAAGTCCTATGCGCTTCGCCCGTGACGCCGACAGTATCCGCCGCATAACAAAAGCGTTTGCGCTGTCGTTGATGTTCGCGGCGGGTTTCGTGACGGCGTCGGGTACGCTTTATGCCGCGGCGCCTACGTGCAAAACATCCGAATATATCGGCCAGACGTTCCAGGGCCGCGCGATTACCAGCGGTTTCGGCACGCGCAGCGCGCCGGTGGACCCGCGCACCGGGGTTACGGGGTCGACATTCCACCGCGCGCTCGACCTTAATGTCAGCAGCAATCCCAACGTGACGGCCTTCCATGGCGGTACGGTCGTGTCCGCCGGTACGCTGGGCGGGTGGGGTAACGCGGTCGTGGTGCGGCAGGGCAATTTCGAAGTGCAGTACAGCCACGCCGGCAGCCTGAACGTCAAAGCGGGCGATCCGGTTACGTCGAGCACGGTGCTGGGCAACTGGTCCAACTGCTCGGGGACGTGCACGGGGGCACACGTGGACGTCATCTACCGCGTCAATAACGGCGGCACGTGGACCAACGTGGACCCGGTCATCGCG
>JAMIFL010000130.1:0-3116 GCA_035906295.1 Alphaproteobacteria bacterium
ACCAGTTGCAGGTTGTGCTTTAGCGCGAACGCCGCCTGAAGCCCGGCTACGGCGGAAACCTCCCCGTTCAGCTTGCCCGCAAGCGACCCCCAGAACGCGGCCACCTCCGGCGTCAGCGTCAGGATATGCCCGCGGAACCATGATTGCATGTCGGTCAGAATCCACCGCATCAGGGCTGTGCGGCGGTCGGGGTCCTGCACCTGTTCAAGCGCGGCCATAAGCTCCCCCACCGTGATGGCGGACACGTAGAATTTTTCCTGCTCTACGCTTTCCATCCACGCGGTGACCGCGGCGCTGGGGCGCGCCCGCAGCGTTTCCAGCAAAACGGACGTGTCGAGCAGGTACCCTTGCGGCTGCGCTTTCCTGCTCACAGGTCGAACTCCCGCGTGCGGCCTTTGCGCTCCACCTCAAGGTCCATGTTGGACAAAGGCGACGACCGCATGAGGGAGAGCAGCGACGGCTTCTGCGCGCTCAACGCCTCGTAATCCTTGATGGTCATGACCACGATTTCGGGCTTGCCGCGCAGGGTGACGATGTGCGGCCCCTTGGCCTTCACCCGGCGCACGAATTCGGAGAATTTGGCCTTGGCGTCCTGAAGACTCCACGATTCCATTGAAAACCCACCTGACTATGAAACTGGTCAGATGAATGTCTAGACCGGCGCGCACATATCCGTCAACCACCGCGCCGCATTGTCGGGCAGCAGGTCGGCCAGTTCGTTCAGCACCCGGGCGTGATAGGCGTTGAGCCACGCCTTCTCATCCTCCCGCATCATGGAGAGGTTGAGCGCGCGTGTATCGAACGGCGCCAGCGTCACCGCCTCGAACCGCAGGAACCCCGGGCGGTCCGGCACCACGAGGCACAGGTTTTCAAGCCTTATGCCGAACTTGCCTTCAAGATACACCCCCGGCTCCACCGACATCAGCATGCCCGGCTTCAACGGTTCCGCCGCGCGCGCCACCTTGGGCGAAATATTGCAAGGCCCCTCGTGCACGTTCAGGCAATAGCCGACGCCATGGCCGGTACCATGCCCGTAATCCATGCCCGCTTCCCACAAGGGGGTGCGCGCCAGCGCATCAAGCTGCCCGCCCGATGTGCCTTCCGGGAACACGGCGCGGGCCAGCGCGATATGCCCGCGCATGACGCGCGTGAACGCGTGTTTCATTTCCGCCGAAGGCGTGCCGATGGCCAGCGTGCGCGTCACGTCCGTCGTGCCGTCGAGATACTGCCCGCCGCTGTCGATGAGCAGCAGGCCGTCGCCGTCCACCACCTTCACCTGTTCGTCGGGCACCTGCCCGTGTACGAAGGCGCCGTTTTCGTTGAACCCCACGATGGGGTCGAAACTGCGCGTAAAGCACGTGGCATCAAGCGCGCGCGTATCCAGCACCAGTTTCTCGATGTCACGCTCCGTCATGCCCTTATGCGTGTCGATGGCATGCAGAAATTTCACCAGCGCAACCCCGTCGCGGATATGCGATGCGCGGATGCCCGCCTGCTCGGTCGCATTCTTGCACGCCTTGGGCCACGTCACCGGGTCCATCATATGCGTGACCTGCGCGCCCTGCCCTTCCAGCGTTTCCCGGAACCATGCAGGGGTGTTGAAATCGTCGAGCGACCAGCCTTTGAGCTTGCGCGCAAGGTCCGCAATGCCCGGCCCAACCGTATTCAAAGGCCGTACCGTTACCCGGTTGCCGAACGACGCGGCAATCGCAGGGTTCGTGCAATCAACGTCCGTGAACAGGTAAACATGCCCGGCCGCCGCATCCACCAGCGCATACCCGTGCACCACCGGCACGATGGGCAGCGCGGGCACCCGCAGGTTCAAAAGCCACGACACGCTGTCGGGCCGCGCGATGGCCGCGGCCTGAAAACCGGCATCGGAAACCAGCTTGGCGATTTCGTCGATTTTATCGCCCACGCCGCGCCCGGCATATTGCGCGTCATGCGCGATGGCCGCGTTACGCGGCAGGCCCTTGTCGCCCCACGCGACATCCACCGGGTTCTGCGCCGCCGCGCGCAAAGGCAATGTGCGCGCCATGGCGTCGATTTCCGCGCGGGTGTGCAGGAACGCGTCATACCCCAGCGCCTGCCTGTCCTTCAGCGCTTTCAGCGCCCATACCTCGGGCCGCACCTTCGCGTCCTCGTCCACGATCTCGTAAAGCCCGGTGTCGATCTGCGTGCGGGCCGACAGCGTGTACCGGCTGTCCACGAACACAGCCGCCCTGTCGGCGGTGATGACCGCCGTACCGGCGGACCCGCGAAAACCGGTCAGCCATTTCAGCCGGTCCGACCCCTCTGCCGCGCGGTTGCGGCTCTGGAACGCGTCGGCGTAAGGCACGATGAAGGCGTCCAGCCCCTGCGCCTGCATGGCGGCGCGCACGTCTTTGAGGCGTTGCTCTGGCGTTTTCAAATCGATTTTGACATTATTGCTCATAACGAAAGGCACCATGATGTCTGCGGATATCAATACTGTGGGACATATCGTTGTCTTTGGCAACGAGAAGGGCGGCTGCGGCAAGTCCACCGCCGCCATGCACGCCACCATCGGTTTGCTGCGGCTGGGCTACCGTGTCGCTTCCATCGACCTCGACGCGCGGCAGGGCACGTTCACCCGTTACCTTTCCAACCGCTTCCACGGCATCGCCAAAGGCCACGGCGACCAGCCGATGCCCACCCATCTGCCCATCACCCGGTCCGAAGCGCCCACGCTGGCGGAACGCGAGCAGGAGGAATCCGCCTTCTTCTTCATGGCGCTTGAGGAGCTGACCGCGAAACACGATTTCGTCGTGGTCGATACGCCGGGCGCGGACAACCACCTCAACCGCCTCGCCCACCGCTTCGCGGACACGCTGGTGACCCCGGTGAATGACTCGATGCTGGATCTGGACCTGCTGGCCGACATCGACCCCGAGACCGGCGCCATACGCGGCCCCAGCGTCTATTCAAAACATGTGATGACCGTGCGCGAAAGCCGCCGCACCGAGCTGGGCCTGCCCCTGCGCTGGATTGTCATGCGCAACCGCATGAGCGCCTTCAACCTCAAATCCAAGCGCGAGAACGAGGCGCTGTTGCAAAACCTCGCGGCCCGCATGCATTTCAACTACATCCCCGGTTTT
>JAMIFL010000131.1:0-6553 GCA_035906295.1 Alphaproteobacteria bacterium
TACGGGGCTTTGGGCATGTCGCACCATGCGACGGAGGATTTGAGCATCTTACGCGCGTTGCCGAACGTGACGGTGCTGGCGCCGGCGACGGATGCGGAAACGGTGGCGTGCACGGAGCATATGATGCGCACGCCGGGTGTTTTTTATCTGCGGCTGGAGCGTAATTCGGCACCGATACCGGAGGGGCATGACGATGCGCCGGTGGTGATTGGGAAACTGCGGACCATTCTGGAGGGGACTGACGTGACCTTCATCGGGTGCGGCGGGGTTCTGGGCGCGGCCATCGGGGCGGCGCAACTGCTTAAGGCCCAAGGGATTTCGGCCCGCGTGGTCAGCGCGCATACGGTGAAGCCGCTGGATGCCGAGGGGCTTTGTGCCATCATGCAGACCAGCAGGGCCGTGATTACGGTGGAAGAAAACACCGTGCTGGGCGGGCTTGGCGGGGCCGTGGCTGAAATGGCCATGGAATTCGGCATATCCCTGCCCCGTTTCGCACGGGCGGGCATTGCGGATACGTATACCGCCATCGTGGGCGACCAAGGCTACCTCAAGAACCTGCACGGGCTTAACCAAGAGACGCTTGCGCAAAAGGCCAAAACGCTTTTGAATGCGTGAAACCAACCGAAAAACAAAGGTTTTTTCACATGACGCAGGCCGCAAAAATCCACGAAAGCCTCGACGCGTATAACCGCGCGATCCCGTTCTTCAACTACCCTGCCCTGTTCAAGGAAAACGAAGAAGAGTTCGTGCGCATTTTCCGCGACGTGTGCGGGCGCGGCGCGTACATCATGCAGAAAGACCTGGTGGAATTTGAAGCCGCCATCGCCAAATTCCTGAACGTCAAACACGTCATCGGCACGTCGGACGGGACGAATGCCATCATGATCGGCCTGATGGCCATCGGGGTGCGGCCGGGGGACGAGGTCATCGTTTCGTCGCATACTTACATCGCTACGGCTTCAGCCGCGCAGATGCTGGGGGCTAAGGCGGTGCCGTGCGACATCGGCCCGGACAATCTGATGGATGCGGCGTCGGTCGAAAAGCTGATTACGGCGAAGACCAAGGTCATCATCCCCACGCATGTGAACGGGCGCACCTGCGCGATGGACCCCATCATGGCGCTGGCGAAGAAACACAATATCATGGTCGCGGAAGACGCGGCGCAGGCGCTGGGGTCCAAGTATAAGGGGCAATGCGCGGGCACGTTCGGGCGGTTCGGGACGTTCAGCTTCTACCCGGCCAAAATTCTTGGTTGTTTCGGTGATGGCGGGGCCATCATCACGAATGACGACCAGCTTGCGACCACGCTGCGTGCGCTGCGCGACCACGGGCGGGACGAAACCGGCAAGGTGGTGATGTGGGGGACCAATGCACGCCTCGACAATTTGCAGGCCGCTTTCCTGCATTTCAACTTCAAGTCGTATGACGAGATCATGGCCCGCCGCCGCGCGGTTGCGGCGATGTATACCAAGGGGCTTTCGGACATTGCCGAACTGCGCCTGCCGGTGGGGCCGGACGCGCAGGCGGAGCATTACGACATCTACCAGAATTACGAGCTGGCGGCGGAACGCCGGGACGAGCTGCGCGTGTTCCTGAAAGACAAGGGCATCGGCAGCATCATCCAGTGGGCCGGAACGCCGGTGCACAAATTCAAGGACCTTTACCCGGTCACCCCGTCCTTGCCCGCCACCGAGCATTTCTTCGACCGCTGCCTGATGCTGCCGATGAACATGACGCTGACGGATGAAGACGTGGCTTACGTCATCGCGGCGGTGCGTTCGTTCTACGGCTGCGCATGACCGGCGCCGTTACCGGCGAGACGCCCCGCCCGTCCATGGCCATCTGGGCGTTTGCGCCCGTGCTGGTGCTTGGGCCTGCCCTGACCTGCGGGGTGCCGCGCATCATGGCGCCGCTGTTCCTGATTTCCATGGTGCTGGCGATTGCCATCGACGCGTGGGAACGCCGCAGGCGGCCCGATTTCGATATGGGGCTGCTGCGCGTGTTCGGCGCGTTCATACTGCTGGGGGTTGCCAGCCGGTTGTGGACCATCAACCCCGACGAAACGCTGGGCAAGGCAGGCCAGCTTGCGGCGGCGTTCGGGTGCACGGTGCTGGCCGCGCCCATCGTCATGCGCATGACGGTTGCCGACCTCAAGCGCATGGGGTGGATGATTGCGGCGGGCCTGTTCGCGGGCATTGCCATGTATATCAACGAAATGCGGACCAATTTCTGGTTTTACGACGCCCTGCGCGGCGGGGTTTCGGACGGCAGCGTCATCGACACCAAGCAGAACAAGGCGGTGGTGCTGTGCGCCATATGGATGTTCGCGCTGTTCCCGTTCATGGTGTTTCGCGCGGACAGGCGCCTGCGCGCAGTGTTCGCGGCGCTGGTTTTAGGCACGCTGTACATCACCACCACCACGCACAGCGCGTCGGCGCAGGGGGTGATGGGGGCTTCGGTTATCGTGATACTGGGGCTGTGGGTTTTGCCGTCCCGCTGGGGGACGGTGCTGACGCTGGCGGTTTCGGCGGCGATGGTGGCGAGCATGCCGCTTTTGACATGGCATGCGTATCACAGCACCAACTGGGTTGAGAGCGGGTTGCCGGATTCGGTGAAATCGCGCGTGGAAATCTGGGAACAGGCGACGCGGCGGATGATGGAAAAACCGGCCCTGGGCTGGGGCCTCGATTCCGCGGAAGTGCTGCCCAACCGGGGGGAACAGTCGTACCTTGCCATCGGGCGGGACAAGCCCGTGGACATCAAACACCTGCACCCGCATAACGGGCCGCTGCAGATATGGTTCGAGCTGGGGGTCGTGGGCATCGGCGTGTTGCTGGCGCTATTCGCGCTGGTGTACCAGCGGTTGCAGGAAGCGGCCACGGACATGGCGCGGCGTTACGGCACGTTCATGTGGGGGACCATTTTCCTTTACACCCTTTCCATCTGGGGTATCTGGCAAAGCTGGTTCGTGGCCACGCTGTGCTTCACGGGGCTGCTGGCGGTGGCGGGGATGCGGCGGATTGCGCTGACCGCCTCTGAACCCCGCTAAATCCGCATTGATTGACCGCGGTTTGTCGGGCAATATCGTGGAAGATCGGCCTGGCCGGTCCGGGGCTTAGAAACCTCTTATTTCATAGCGGCAGACATGTGCCGGAAACATGTCGCTTCTCGGCTCAAGGCCGGGGGGCGGCGTTGTATGTCCAAGCCTCGCGGCCAAAGAGCGCCGCGCCGTTTTTCTATGAAATAGCGGTTTCTAACCTCCGGCCACCAGCCAGCGTTCCGCCGGTCTGGTTGGCTATGGAGGGTGTAGTATGCGTATCCTTGTGTTTCTGGTCGCTGTTTCCGGCTTCGCGGCGGGGTTGCATACCCGGGCGTCCGCCCTTGCCGATTGCACAGGTCCGGCAGGCATCGAAAGCCAGACCGTTTACGACTTTCCCAGCCATTCCCTGAAAATCTGTACGGGGACGAACTGGACGACGCTGAATATGTGGGGGAGCGTGAACGGAAACGTGGTTGCGCGGCAGGGCGGTGTCGTTATCGGTTCGGCGTTTCCAGACGGGGCCAAAACGGGGTTGCCTGCCGGAATCACGGATGCGGCGTCGAATGCGCTGTGGTTTCTGCCTTACAACAATACGATGCCGGGCGATTACGGGGTTATCTTCGCCACTTATGATGGCGGCGGGGGGGCCGAGGTGTACCGCCTCAACATCGTGAGCGGTGACAACAGGCAGGGCACGGGGCCCTTCGACGACGAAATCTTCATTGGCAATGCGAACCATGTGACGAGCGACATCAAAGGCATACTGGTCAAAAGCGGCAATGTCGGCATCAATATCGCCCTGCCCGCGGCCACGCTGGACGTAAACGGATATGCGAAACTGAAGACGAACAGCGCCGCGCCGGTAGAATGCGCATCGGGGTACAAGGGGGCCATTGCGCTGACCGGCGCGGCGGGGATGTGCATTTGCAACGGGGCGGGGTGGGTTGCGGTGAACACGGTTACGGCGTGTGCGTGGTAAGCATAAAAAAGGCCCCGTTTGAGGGGCCTTTTTGTTTCTTATGCGGCGCCCTTTATTCGGCGCCCTGCGGTTCGGGCGTGGCGCCGCCGCGCGGGACCGATGAGGTGGGGGTAGCGGCGATGGCGGCGTCGTTGTCGCTGTCATCCTGACGGACGATTTTTTCGCCGCGCAGGATGGCCTTGATTTCATCGCCAGAGAGCAGTTCGTATTCCAGCAGGGCCTGTGCCACCTTGTGCAGCTCATCGAGATGGACGGTCAGGATGTGCTTGGCGCGGTCGTAGCCCTGATGGACCAGTTTCTTGATTTCCGCGTCAATGGTGCCGGCGGTGTTTTCGGAAATGTTCTTGGACTGGGTGACGGAGTGACCCAAGAACACTTCTTCCTGATTGGCGCCGTAGTGAATCATGCCGAGTTTTTCGGACATGCCCCATTCGGTAACCATGCGGCGGGCCATGTCGGTGGCCATGCGGATGTCGCCGCTGGCGCCGGTGGTGACCTTGTCTTCACCGAAGATGACTTCCTCGGCCACGCGGCCGCCCATGGCGACGGCGAGGTCGGCGTGCAGCTTGTCGCGTTTCAGGGACAGGCGGTCACCTTCCGGCAGGCGCATGACCATGCCCAAGGCCCGCCCACGCGGGACGATGGTGGCCTTGTGGATGGGGTCGGACTGCGGTTCGTGCAAGGCGACGACGGCGTGGCCGGCCTCGTGATAGGCGGTGAGTTTCTTTTCGTCTTCAGACATGGCCATGGAGCGGCGTTCGGCGCCCATCATGACCTTGTCCTTGGCGTCTTCGAATTCTTCCTGACCCACGACGCGCTTGTTGCGGCGGGCGGCCAAGAGTGCAGCCTCATTCACCAGGTTGGCGAGGTCGGCGCCGGAGAAACCCGGGGTGCCGCGCGCGATGACCGCGAGGTCGATGGTGCGGGCCACCGGCACGTTGCGGGTGTGGACTTTGAGGATTTTCTCACGCCCCTTCACATCCGGGTTGGGGATGGTGACCTGACGGTCGAAACGGCCCGGGCGCAGGAGCGCGGGGTCGAGCACGTCGGGACGGTTGGTGGCGGCGATGATGATGATGCCTTCGGTGCCTTCGAAGCCGTCCATCTCAACCAGAAGCTGGTTGAGGGTCTGTTCGCGTTCGTCGTTACCACCGCCGAGGCCTGCGCCGCGGTGACGGCCCACGGCGTCGATTTCATCGATGAAGATGATGCAGGGGGCGTTTTTCTTGCCCTGTTCGAACATGTCGCGGACGCGGGAGGCGCCGACGCCGACGAACATTTCAACGAAGTCGGACCCGGAGATGGAGAAGAAGGGCACGCCTGCTTCGCCTGCGACCGCGCGGGCGACGAGGGTTTTACCCGTACCCGGGGGGCCGACCAGCAGCGCGCCTTTCGGGATTTTGCCGCCGAGGCGCTGGAATTTTTTGGGATCTTTCAGGAATTCGACGACTTCGGAGAGTTCTTCCTTGGCCTCATCAATGCCCGCGACGTCTTCGAACGTCACGCGCTTGGTTTCCTCGTTCAGCATGCGGGCGCGGGATTTGCCGAAGCCCATGACGCCGCCGCCGCCGCGGCCCTGCATCTGGCGCATGAAGAAAATCCAGACGCCGATGAGCAGCAGCATGGGGAACCATGACAGCAGGATGGAGAGGGGGGAAATCTGGTCCGGCTCAGGCTTTTGCGCGGTGATTTTCACGCTGGTGCCCTGCAGGCGTTCCACGATGTTTTCGTTTTCGGGCAGCATGGTGATGAACGGCGTGCCGGAGGACAGGCGGCCATGGATGTCCTGCCCCTTGATGACGACTTCGTTGATTTCGCCGCGGCGGGCGGTGTCCATGAAGTCGCTGTAGGACAACTGGGTCGTGCCGTTTTTGGCGGCGCTGTCCTTATTCTGCATGAAGCTGGAATAGACGAAGCCGAGCACCAGGATAATACCGAGCCACGCGAGGAGGTTGCGGCCGAAGGAATTGTTCACGGGAGATGACCCTTAGCTGTTGGTGTGGATGTATAGATTAATCATAAACCGTTTGCCGCCAAAGGCAATGTTTTCGCCTGCTGCGCTGCCGCCTCGGACATCACGGAAAGCGTCGATTTGGCGGGATTTGCGCGCAGAATGCAGCCGCCGAGCGTGCGGGTTTCACCGGCGGTGGCGTTGAGGAGGACTTGGGCTGCTTCCTCCACCTTCTCAAGCCGGGCGCCGTAGGCGTTGGCGTGGCCCAGCGCGTGGATGGCGTGGCGCAGGACGCGGACGCCGAGTTCGAAGGGTTCGGCGCGCAGGGCGTTGAGGTCGAACACCCATTGGGCATCATTCGTTTCGATACGGGCGGTTTCGGACAGGCGCGCGGCCAGCGTGCGCAGCGCGTCGGCGGCGCGGTCGATGCGGCGCAGGGTGGTGGCGAGGCGGGCGTCGGCCAGCCCTTCATCGGCCAGCATGCGGCGCAGGCGGTTGCGGGTGTAGGCGGTGTTGGCGTTTGTGGGGTCTTCAACCCACGGGATATTATGTTCGCGGCAATAGGCGACGAGATCGTCATGGC
>JAMIFL010000132.1:0-2860 GCA_035906295.1 Alphaproteobacteria bacterium
TCGACGATGATTTGCGTCAGCACCTGTTGCGTCAGGTCTTCGCCGGATTTGGCGTCCTGCACCACGAATTCCTGGCCTTCTTTAATCATCTCGCACAAATCGTCGAGCGTAACGTAGGAGGAACGGCCGGTGTCATACAGACGGCGGTTGGCGTATTTTTTGACGACGATGATATCGTCCTTCTTTTTGCGCGGGCGCACCATCGAGAAACTCCTTGATGAATTATCGTATGGATATACTTAGTATATAGGCACAAAAAGCCATGAAACAAAAGTCGAAATCGCGCGCAGCAAAAATCTCTGAATCGAATCAGGGTCTTACGGTAAACGCAGCAACGGACGGGGCGGCATTGCCGCGACACGCTTTGCCGCGCCCGTTCAACATGCATTTGTTCACCACCGCCTGCATGCTTACCGCCGCCGCGTGGCCGATGGCGAGCGACCCCGCGAAGCGCGATGCCGTGCTGCGCCTCGTATCCGATATGGCGGATGAAATGATGCGCGGCGTGGGCGCGTACAAACAGGCGGAGCACCGCGCCGTCCGCGCGCAGCATGCGGTGGTGTGGCAGAAGGGAAGCTCGCGCCTGCTGCGCATCGAGGGCGCAAAGAAAAACGCCGTACCTGTTCTGCTTGTCCCCTCGCTCATCAACCGCTACGACATTCTCGATCTCGATGCGCAGCATTCCTTCACGCTGTTCCTGCGCGATGAAGGCTTCGCGCCTTACATCATCGACTGGGGCCAGCCGGGAGAGGATGAGCGGCAATTCACGGTGGACGATTACATCCTCGACCGCCTCTATCCCGCGCTTGAAAACCTCAACCGCCCGCACGTCGTCGGCTACTGCATGGGCGGCACCATGGCGGCGGGCGCGATTGCCGCGCTGGACAACCAGACGAACATCCGTTCCCTGAGCCTGCTGGCGGCGCCGTGGGACTTCCACGCCGGTGACGACACCATCGCCGCCCGCATGCATGCCTTTGCGCTGACGGCGGAAGGCGTGATGCAGGCCACGGGCGTGCTGCCGGTGGACTGGATACAGGCGCTGTTCTCTTCCATCGACCCGCTGTTCGCGTTCAACAAGTTCCGCAGCTTCGCCGATATGGACGCCGACAGCCCCGAGGCGCGGCGTTTCGTGATTGTCGAAAACTGGCTGAACGACGGCGTGGACCTTACGGCGCCCGCGGCGCGGCAGGCCCTGATGCGCTGGTACGGCGACAACGAACCCGCCAACGGCGTATGGACCGTTGGCAAAAAACTGGTCGATGCCGCCAGCATCAGGGTGCCCACGCTGGTGGTGGCGGCGGGCAACGACCGGTTGGTGCCCCAGCCCGCAGCACTGGCCCTGTATGAACAGATGGCATATGCGCAAATTGCCGCAGCCGAAAAACTGACGCCGGAGATAGGCCATATCGGCATGATGGCGTCCACCCGCGCCAAGGCGCTGGTCTGGGAAAAGCTGGCGGGTTTTCTCAGGCAAAAAGCATAGCTGCGTTGCACAATAAACTGGCCTTGCTGGGGCATGGCAACGCATATACTTTGCGCCCAGCGCCACCGCTCAACCGTCGAGGTTTTTCATGTCTTCCGATCCCGTCGTCATCGTCGCAGCAAAACGGACCGCAGTAGGGTCCTTCAACGGCACCTTGGCCGACACGCCCGCCCATCAACTCGGTACCATCGCCATCAAGGCGGCACTCGCCGATTGCGGCGTGAAGCCGGAGGAAGTGGATGAAGTGGTGCTGGGTCAGGTGCTGACCGCGGCCACGGGGCAGGGGCCCGGCCGTCAGGCCGCCATGGGCGCGGGCATTCCGAAAGAGAAAACCGCCTACACCATCAACCAGATTTGCGGGTCCGGCCTACGCGCGGTTGCGCTGGGCTATCAGGCCATCGCCTGCGGCGATGCCGACATCATGGTCTGCGGCGGGCAGGAAAGCATGAGCATGAGCCCCCACGCCATCCATATGCGCAACGGCGTCAAGTTCGGCGATGCCAAGCTGGTCGACACCATGATCAAGGACGGCCTGTGGGACGCGTTCAACGACTTCCACATGGGCGTGACCGCCGAGAACGTGGCCGAGAAATTCGGCGTCACCCGCGCGGAACAGGATTCCTTCGCCGCCACCAGCCAGCAGCGCGCTGAAGCCGCGCAGAAGGCAGGCCGGTTCGACGCCGAAATCGCCCCGGTCACCATTAAGAAAAAGAAAGAAGAAATCGTCTTCAATAAGGACGAGTTCATCCGCCCCGGCGTTACGGCTGAAAGCCTCGCCGGTCTCAAGCCCGCATTCAAATCCGACGGCGGCACCGTGACGGCGGCCAACGCCTCCGGCCTCAATGACGGCGCTGCGGCCCTGGTGCTGATGCGCGCGTCCGAAGCGAAAAAACGCGGGCTGAAACCGTTTGCCCGCATCGCCTCCTGGGCGACGGCGGGCGTGGACCCGGCCATCATGGGCACGGGTCCCATTCCGGCTTCGAAAAAGGCGCTGGAAAAAGCGGGCTGGTCGGTCGCCGACCTCGACCTCGTTGAATCGAACGAGGCGTTCGCGGCGCAGGCATGCTGCGTTGTGAAGGAACTGAAACTGGATACCGACAAGGTCAACGTCAACGGCGGCGCCATCGCCATCGGCCACCCGATCGGCGCGTCCGGCGCGCGCGTGCTGGTGACCCTGCTGCACGAAATGGCCCGCCGCGATGCGAAGAAGGGTCTCGCGACCCTGTGCATCGGCGGCGGCATGGGCATTGCGCTGACCGTGGCGCGTGACGAAACGATGGAATGGAAGACAATCTGATGACCGGTAAAGTAGCAGTAGTGACCGGCGGCACCCGTGGTATCGGCGCCGCCATTTCGAAGGCCCTGATTGCGGAA
>JAMIFL010000133.1:0-21235 GCA_035906295.1 Alphaproteobacteria bacterium
CTTTCGTGTCGTAGACCCTGTCGCCGCCCGCTTCCTTGTAGGTGATGCGCAACTGGCCGCCCTGCAGGGTGTTGACGCCCAGCGGCACGACGAAGTCGCGCTGGCTGATTTCGCGGAAGATGTGTGCATTGCTCATGCCACCGATATGGCGCTTGGAGCCGTCCGCGCTTTCGTAAACGACGTTGAGTTCGCCCAGAATGCCGAAGGCGCTTTCGCTTTTCGTGACGGGGACGACCAGATCGATGCGGCCTTCCTTCTTGTTGGCCTGAGGGCGGACGTCGCCGATTTTGGCGGTCGCATCGCTGACGCCGACGCGGTAGATGACCGGCACGCTGATGCTGACGCGGATGGTGACGGCGTTGGTGGTGCCGGTTTCAGCCTCGATACCGCCGTTCTGCGGGTTGGAGGCCATCTGGCTCAGGTAAAAATGGGTGCGGTAGTCGCCGGGGGGCGGCAACTGGCCGCCAAGGCGCAGGGCCATGCGCACTTTTTGCGAGGCGTGCGGCGCCAGCGTGATGCGGCGCGGCGAGAAGACGAGGTGCTGCGCCAGATCGAATTCCGGCGTGGGGGCGGTATCGCTTTCGGTGTAGGCGCCGGTGCCCGGGGTCATGCGGGTGTGACGCCAGCTCATTTCATAGCTGTCGACCAGATCGCTGGTGTTGATGAGCGTCACGTCGGCATAACGCTGGCGGCCTTCGATGAGGACCGCGGTAGGGGTGATGGCGACGGTGGCCGAGGCAGGCGCGGCGGCAAAACCGGCGGCCAGCGCCACCAGTGCGAAGGCGAGGTTCAGAAGCTTGTTTTTCATCATGATCTTGGCGTTAGAGGTTGAGGTCGAACTGGATGACGAGATTGCCGTTATAGTCGCCGGGGCCGTAGCCGGCGCCCGACCCCGTGGTGCTGGCCGTGCCGCCCACGGTTACGGTGGCGTTGCCCGCCGGGCTTACGACGGGCGGGGCCACGACGTCGAAGACGGACATGGCCAGCGGGTCGTTGCCGCCGCGCTGCATGGCCTGCGTCTGCATGACGGTGACATTGGTGATGGTGGCGTCAGGCGTGAGGCCGGTGACGTTGTAAACGCCGGGCCGGGGGGCGCGCAGCATGGTCAGGTTGCCGGAATGGTTGTAGGAGCCGTCGGCATTGACGGTGATGGTGTAGACGCCCGTGTTGCCGTTTACGTACCACTGGCCGAAATACAGCGCCTGCGTTTCGTTCGCCGTGGCCGCGTGGGCTGCCGGCACGGCCAGCGCGAACATCAGGGCGGAAAGCAACAACAGGCCGGGGCGCATGATTACCAGGAAAAGGTGGTGGGCGGATACGGGTTCAGTATTAACGCCGGGGTTACCGGCCCACAAGACGGATTGCTGGCCGGTCCACCGCCAAGTGCGGCACTGATGCCATATTGACGGGATTCCGTCGAAGCACGTACCATGGTTGTGGGGGCGAATCAGAGTAAGTACGCGTTATCATTCAATAATTTCTTACCTGCTTTTCCTTGGGCTCATCTTTCGGACCGGGTTTTTCTTCCTGATGTCCTTCCTTTCGTCGGTTCTGCCGCTTTTGCGCGGCCGGATCGCTTTAATATCGCAAATGAAACGCGGGGCCGCATGGTCCGCCGCGTTCGTTTTCGCGTTTGCCGTGTTGAGCGCCTGCGGCCCCACTTCCTCCGCCGAGCATGGGCCGCTGAATACGCAGAACGGCATTCCGGCGATGAGCGTGCCCCCCGGCATCAACGACCGGCCTTTGCAACCGGGCCAAAGCGGCACCGAATACATGCCCAACGGCCTGCCCGCGCTTGCGCCTGCGCGCGGCGTAAACGCCGATACGATGTTCGCCGAAAAACTCTCCAGCGAAGATGCGCGGTTCAAGCGGCTTGAAAACGCCGTGGCCGATTTGCGCCGCGAATTCGAGGCGGTGAAGCCCGCCATCGTCCGCTTGTCCGCCGTGGAAAGCGACATGGAGGAACTGGTTTCCCAACTTCAGACGCTGGTGCCGCAGGCCGTGGGCCAGCGCCCGATGGACCCGATGATGCCGCCACCGCCCGGGGCCATCACCATCAACGATGTCGCCCCCATTCCCGACATCGGCCCCATGTCTGACATGGATACGGAAGCGCTTGCCGAAACGCGCAGGCCCCCTTCCGCCCCCAAGGCCGCACCTGCCCCGGTTGCGGCGCCCAAGACCGCCACACCGGAACCCAAGGCCGCGGCGCCGCCGGTTAAAATTGCCGACATTCAGCCGAAAGAAGAAAAGCCGCCTGTCGCCAAAACAACGGGCGGCGCAGCCGCATCCAAAAACGGCGCCGATGCCGCGTCCAAGAACGGCGCCGATGCCGCGCCCAAAGCCAGCGGCAAGCAGACCGTAACCGGCGTGCGTGTGGGCGAGCATAACGGCAAGACGCGCATCGTCATCGACGTGGGGGCGAAAACGGCGTTCACGCACAACCTCGACAACAGCGAACACCTGCTGATGATCGAACTGCCCAAGGCCGCGTGGGCCGGGGCCAAAAGCGCCAAGTTTCCCAATTCACCGCTGCTGACATCATGGACCGCGACCGCCGATGGCGGCGTCATCCTGGCCGTGCAGCTCAAGAAAAATGCGGAAGTCGTCAGCGCCAGCAGCCTGGCAGCGACGGGCAGCCAGCCGTTCCGCATCATCTTCGACCTGAAGGTGTCCCCCTGAGCCCGGGAGACTTTGGGTCGTTTGTCGCGTGTCCGCGCATGACGTGACTTCGGTCACGCCGCGCGGACACGCGATCCTTTTTTCACGAGATTTTTTTACCCGAGTTCGAGCAATGCCTCGGCCACGATATCAGCGGCCCAGTCGAGCTGCTCCTTCTCGATGACCAGCGGCGGCGCGAAGCGCACCACGGTGCCGTGCGTGTCCTTGGACAGCAGGCCCTTTTCCAGCAGCGTATCGCACACTTTTCGGGCGGTGGCGTAAGCCGGGTCGATTTCCATGCCGATGAGCAGGCCGCGCCCGCGCACCTCTTTCACCATGGGGGAATTGATGGCCTTGAGGCGGCGCATCATGTGTTCGCCCAAAGTGTGGGAGCGTTCGGAGAGCTTGTCGTCGCGCAGGATTTTGATGGCCTCGATGCCGATGGCGGCGGCGATGGGATTGCCGCCGAAGGTGGAGCCGTGGCTGCCCGCGTCGAGCACGGACATCACGTCTTTTGATGCGAGGAAGGCGGAGACGGGGTAGATGCCGCCGCCCAAAGCCTTGCCCAGCATCAGGCCGTCGGGCCTGTCGATTTCATGCTGGAAGCAGAAATCCCGGCCCGTGCGGCCCATGCCGGTCTGGATTTCGTCGAGCATGAAGAGGATGCCGTGTTTGCGGCAGATTTCCTGCGCTTTCTTCAGGAAGCCGGGCGGGGGCATGAGGATGCCGCCTTCGCCCTGGATGGGTTCGGTCAGGAAGGCGCAGGTATCGGAGGTGATGGCGGCTTCCAGCGCGTCGAGGTCGCCGAAGGGGATGATGTCGAAGCCGGGGATCAGCGGCCCGAAGCCGCGGCGGTAGTCGGCGTCCGACGAAAAGCTGATGATGGTGGTGGTGCGGCCATGGAAATTGCCGCCGCTTACGATGATGCGCTGGCGGCCATCGGGAATTTTCTTCACGTCGCAGCCCCAGCGGCGGGCGACCTTCACGGCGGTTTCAACCGCCTCGGCCCCTGAGTTCATGGGCTGAACCGTTTCCATGCCGGTGAATTCGCACAGCAATTGCGCGAATTCGCCCAGGCGGTCGGTGTGAAAAGCGCGGGCGGGGATGTCGAGCAGGTCGAGCTGGTCGATGACCGCCTTTTTGATGCGCGGGTTCAGGTGGCCGAAGCTGACGGCGGAATAGGCGGACAGGAAATCGAGGTATTTCTTGCCCGTGGTGTCGTAAAGCCACACCCCCTCGCCCCGGTTGAGGACGATGGAGAGGGGCTTGTAAATCTGTGCGAGGTATTTGCGTTCACGCGCGATGTAGTCATCGGTATGAAGGGTGTCGTTCGGCCCATCGGTCATGGAATTGCCCTCCTTCGCTGATAGATATAATCATAGCATAGAAAACCCAGTTTCAGGATTGCAGCGCAGCATGACCGTTCTTCCCTTCCAGCCCATAAAACCCAACGATTCCAAACCTGTGCCGCCGCCGCTTTTCAACCTGCCGCCGCTGACGCTTTGGACGCTTGTGAGCTTCATCGCCATCATGGCGGTCATGTCATTCGGGCCGGGCGACGTGATGGCGCCCATCGGCTACATGCTGGCATTCGTGCCGGCGCGTTTCACCGATGCGGAATACTGGACGCCCGTGGCGCTGGTGACGCCGGTTACGCACCTGTTCCTGCATGGCGGGTGGCTGCACGTGGCGATGAACGGGCTGATGCTGATGGCGTTCGGCAGTGCGGCCGAAAAAACGCTGGGCGCGAAACGCGCGGCGCTGCTGTTCCTCGGTTCCGGCCTGTGCGGGGCGCTGGCGCAGTTCGCGTTCGAACCGCACACGCTGGTGCCCATGGTGGGCGCGTCGGGGGCGCTGTCGGGCCTGTTCGCGGCGGTTATCCTGCGGCTGCAAAAAGCCGGGCAGATGCCGGTGGGGCGTTACGGCATCTGGGGGGTTGCGGCGCTGTGGATCGGCCTGTCGCTGCTGACGGCGGGCGTGGGCAGCGCCATCGGCCTCGGCAACGTGGCGTGGGCCGCGCATGCGGGCGGGTTCATCGGCGGCATATTGCTGGCGCAGCGGAAGTATTTCTCGGCCTGAATCTCAGGGGTTATTTCTCGGCCTGATTGTCTTCGCCGGTCAGCTTGGCGCGGATTTTGTCCGCCGCCTCGGCGTCGTTTTCTTTCCTGGCGTAGTCGAACGCGCGCTGCCACTGGTAGCGGGCTTCCAGCGTGCGGCCATCGCGGGCGTAGACGTCACCCAGATGGTCGTTCAGGACCGGGTCATAGGGTTTCAGCGATACGGCACGCTCCAGCAGAACGGTTGCCTGAAGCAGGTCGTTCTCGCGGAAATAGACCCAGCCGAGTGAATCGGTGATGTACGCATCCTGCGGGGCGCGGGCCAGTGCGCGGATGAGCATTTCACGCGCTTCGGGCAGGTTGATGCCCTTGTCGGCCCAGCTATAACCGAGGAAGTTCAGCACCTGCGGATTATCCGGGCGGTATTCAAGCGCGGTTTTCAAATCGGCTTCCGCCTTCGGCCACTGGCCGGTTTCGTCGTACGCCATGGCGCGGACGAAATAGAGGGACCAGAGGGCGTCATCCACCTTGCCGCCCGACATTTCGACGGCGCGGTCATAGGACGCGATGGCGCGGGGGTAGTTTTTTTCCTCGCGGTAAATTTCGCCCAGCGCGTAGGCAGCGCGGGGGGACGGGTTGTCTTTCAGCAGGGATTCGAGCAGGCGTTCGGCTTCGGCCACCTTGCCCTCGCCGCTGCGCAGTTGCGCCAGGCGGATCTGCGCCTCGGTATAATCCGGGTCGGTGGGCTGGACGCCCGCATAAAGGGTGGCGGCATCGGTCAGGCGGTTCTGGTTTTCGAAGATGCTGCCGACCAGCAGGGACAGGCCCGGCACGTCGTTGCGGATCATGCGGCCCAACTGGGCGAAGATGAGGCCGGTATCGGCGGCGCGGTCGGCGACCATGGCCTGGGCCAGGTCCATGAACGCGAGGCCCACGCCCGCGGTCACGCCCTGCAGGTGGTAGGACCATTGCGGCTTGAGCTGCGGCGTGCGGCCCTGATCGAGCGCGTCGAGCATGGCTTTCGCGTCGGTGTCCATGGGGTTGAGGCGCAGCGCCTCGGTCAATGCGGCGCGGGCCTGATCCGTGCGATTCTGGCGGATATTGTAGGACGCCACCATCAGCGTGCCCGACGGCGTCAGCGGCACACGGGAGAGCGCGTCGAACACGCGGTTCGACACATCAATCTGCCCCGCCCATTCGGCGGCGAGGCCGCGGTGCAGCGCCTGCAGCAGCGCCAGGCCATCGACGCCGGAATCCAGCGGCTGTTTGAGGCCCGCCTTAATCCAGCTTACCAGCACGGGCTGGACGAAGGCGCTGAGCGCCGGGGATTTGATGGTGGAGAGCAGTTTCTGCGCGGCGGGCAAGTCGCCCGCGCGCACGGCCTGCGCCAACAGCACGATGGAGGCAAGGTCGCGGCCGTCGCCGGTGACGGCGGCATCGACGCGCGGGCCAGTCGGGCTGGGCGTGACGTTCAGCTTGGCCGCGTAATCGGCGGCGCGGTCGAACTGGCCCGCGCTCAGGGCCAGCAGCATCATGCGCAGGCTGGTCGCCGGGTCGCTGGATGACGGGTTGGACAGCTTGTCGAGGTACATGTTGGCCAAGGCCCAGTCGCGCTGGTCTTGCGCGAAATTGGCGGCGAGGATTGTGCCGGTCACCGTTTCGTTGGGAACCCAGTTGGTATCGGCGCGCGCGCCGGCGCGGCGGGACGAGCCGGAATCGCCCGCGCCGTCATGGTCGCGTTGCTGCGACTTGGCGATGGCCAGTGCAAGGAAGCCTAAAGCCAGTAAAACGGCCAGCGTGGGAATACGACGATTGGATTTCATGAATTACATTGCCCCATAGTTCGGACCACCGCCGCCCTGCGGGACGGTCCAGTCGATGTTCTGCGACGGGTCCTTAATATCGCAGGTTTTGCAGTGAACACAATTCTGCGCGTTGATCTGGAAGCGCTTTTTTCCCTCGGTTTCCTCGACCACCTCGTACACGCCCGCCGGGCAGTAACGCTGCGCCGGTTCGGCGTAGAGGGGGAGGTTCACGTCGATGGGGATGGAAGGGTCGCGCAGCTTCAGGTGGCTGGGCTGGTCTTCCTCGTGGTTGGTGTTGGAAACGAAAACGGAGGACAGGCGGTCGAAGGTCAGCACGCCGTCGGGTTTCGGGTAGGCGATGGGCCGGTAGTCCGCGGCCTTGCCGGTCTGGGCGTAGTCGGCATGGTTTTTGAGGGTGTAGGGCAGAAGCCAGCCGCCGAGCGTCTGGAACGCCGCGTGGATGAAGCCCGCCACGAAGCCCCGGTTGAAGCCGGGGCGGATGTTGCGGACCTTATAGAGTTCCTTGTAGAGCCAGCTTTTGCGGAACAGGGCGTAATAATCCTCACCACTGTGGATGGCTTCGGCGGCCAGCATGCCGGATTTCATGGCGGCGTGGTTGCCCTTGATTTTGGGGACGTTGAGGAAGCCCGCCGCGTCGCCCACCAGCATGCCGCCGGGGAAGGTCAGTTTCGGCATGGATTGCAGGCCGCCTTCCACAATCGCGCGCGCGCCGTAGGCTAGGCGCTTGCCGCCTTCGAAGAAAGGCTTGATGGCGGGGTGGGTTTTGAAACGCTGCATCTCCTCGAACGGAGACAAATAGGGGTTTTTGTAGTCCAGCCCGACGACGAAGCCGACCAGCACCTGATTATTGGCCGTGTGGTACATGAACGAGCCGCCATAGGTGTCCATGCTCATGGGCCAGCCGGCGGTGTGCATGCACAGGCCCTGTTTGTGCATCTTCGGGTCGATTTCCCAGACTTCCTTTACCCCCAGCCCATAGGTCTGCGGGTCGGCGTTTTCACGCAGGGCGAATTTCCTGATGACCGTTTTGGTCAGCGAGCCGTGGCAGCCTTCGGCCAGAATGGTGGTTTTGGCGTGCAGTTCCATGCCCGGCTGGTACTGGGCGGTGTGTTCGCCGTGTTTGCCGATGCCCATGTCGCCGGTGGCGACGCCGATGCAGACGTCATCGACATACAGCATCTCGGCCACGGCGAAGCCGGGGTAGATTTCAACGCCGAGGCTTTCCGCCTCTTTCGCAAGCCAGCGGCCCAGTTCGCCCAGCGATATGATGTAATTGCCGTGGTTGTTCATCTGCGGCGGGGTGGGCAGGCGGATGGCGGCGGTTCTGGTCAGGAAGACGAAGCGGTCGTCCGTCGGCTGCACGGACAAGGGCGCGCCCTTGTCCTTCCAGTCGGGAATAAGCTCATTCAACGCGCGGGGTTCGAAAACCGCGCCGGAGAGCAGGTGCGCGCCCACTTCCGAGCCTTTTTCCAAGACGCAGACACTGCGGCTGGCATCGAGCTGCTTCAGGCGGATGGCCGCAGACAGGCCCGCAGGACCGGCGCCGACGATGACGACGTCATATTCCATGACGGCACGATCGGGGCGGATGGGGTCAGACATCGGTTTCCTTTTGGCGATTCAATCAAGTGTCTGCTACGACTATGACATTCATAAAAGATAAGGCATAGGGCCTATGGGTCATCCGCTGGCAGACGCGTTGCAATGGCATATCGACAACGGGGTCGATGTGGTGGTCGGCGACGCGCCCGTCAACCGGCTGAAAAAGGCGGAGATGCCGCCCATGCCGGTTTCAGCGCCCGCCGCGAACGATGCACCGCAAGCCGCGCTTGTCATGGATACACCCCGTTCCGTCCCGGCCCCGGCCATTACCGGCAGCCATTCAGCCTGGTACCAGAAGGCGGTGGACGCGGCGAAAGCCTGCAACAGCCTTGAGGATTTGCAGGCCGCCATCCGCGCCTTCGACGGGCTGGAGGTGAAACGCACTGCCACCAACATGGTGTTCGCAGACGGAAACCCCAAGGCCCGGGTCATGGTCATCGGCGAAGCGCCGGGGGCGGACGAGGACCGGCAGGGCCTGCCGTTCGTGGGCGTCAGCGGTCAATTGCTGGACCGCATGTTCGCGTGCATCAACCTCAGCCGCAAGGCGGAAGAGGGAAAAGACGCCGTATATATAAGCAACATCCTGAACTGGCGCCCCCCCGGCAACCGTACGCCGAACGAGGGGGAAATCGCGCTGGCACTGCCGTTCATCGAACGGCATATCGCGCTGGTGCGTCCGGAATTCCTGATGCTGATGGGGGCGGTGGCGTCGAAGCCGTTGCTGGATACCGACCAGTCCATCTCCAAGCTGCGGGGGCGGTTTTATCCGTACAAGCCGGTGACGCCTGATATCGGCGCGGGGCTTGAGCCGTTCGCGGCGGCGCCGAGGGTATTGCCCAGCTACCACCCGTCCTTCCTGCTGCGGACGCCGGTGCAGAAACGCAAGGCGTGGCAGGATCTCTTGATGTTATCCCAAGCGCTCCACAGCCAAACGCAATAATATTTCACAGTTATGTGAAAATCAGGCCGGGATGACTCGACTCTCCCGCCTGCCCTGTTTAAGCCGCCTTGTATTATGGGTGTGTTTTCGAACCGCGCACGACTGAGCGTTATGGGCCTTGCGGCCGCCTGCTGCCTTTGGCCGCTGGCGTCGCAGGCCAGTTCGGCATTGCCCATGCCCCCGCCGCCGCGCCCCGCGCTTGTGGTTTCGGATTACGACGTGGCGTCCGACCGGGTGGCCGGGATGCGCCTTTCGGACAAGGACATTACCCTTTACCGCAAGATTTTCGCAGCCCAGCGCCGCGGCGACACGCAGGCGGTCGACGCCATGGAAGAACAATTGTCCGACCCGTCGCTGATGGACTGGGCGCACATGAAGCGCGACGCGCGCAATGCCGGGGCCAGCATATGGCTGCCGCCGGGCGCGGGCGACGTGGCGCGGGTCTACCGTTCCCCCCTTTCCCGCACGGCCCGCCAGCAGAACACCGCCGACGCCATGGGCGTTTCCGTCGCGGTGCTGCTGAAAACGGATGACGTGATGCGAGCCGAGGCCATGGTGCGCCGCGCGGTCGCGGCAGGCACCATCGACCGTATCGAGGCGGCGCAGGCATGGGCGGACATCGCCGCCGCCTATCTTTACGGCAACCGCAACGCCCGCGCCCGCAAGCTGGCCGACACGGCCCTGCAAATCGCCGGCGACGTGGTGCCGGAAGCGGCATGGACCGCGGGCCTCGCGGCATGGAAGACGGGCGATTACCAACAGGCCGGGGAATATTTCGCCATAGCGCCGCATTCACCTTATGCCGACAAGAACCTGCGTTCGGCATCCGCCTACTGGGCGGCGCGGGCCAAGATGCGCACGGGCGAATACAAGGAAGTAAGCACGTGGCTGCGTGAAGCGGCCCGTTCCCCGCGCAGCTTCTACGGGCTTATCGCCACGCGGGCGCTGGGCGCCAAGTTTGAATTCAACTGGTCGGTGCCGCCGCTTTCGGCCACGCATATGGACGTGCTGGCGCAATACCCGGGCGCAGTGCGCGCGCTGAAACTGGCGCAGGCCGGGCAGATGGACATGGCGCGGCTGCAATTGCAGCTGCTGGACGAAGACGCGGCCCCGCAATGGCGCGAGGCGCTGGCCGCTTTGGCCGTCGAAGCCCTTAAACCTGAGACCGTTTTACGCATCGCGTCGCTGCTGGAACACCCGGCGGGCGGCAGCGTGGATACGGCGCTGTACCCGGTGGCCCCGTGGGCACCGAAGGACGGCTACCGGCTTGAGCCTGCGCTTATCAACGCTTTCATCCGGCAGGAATCGCGCTTCCGGCCCGCCGCCACGAACAAGACCAGCGGCGCCACCGGCCTGTTGCAGCTTATGCCGCGCACGGCGCTGGCGGTGGACAAGACCACCAGCAGGGAAGCCCTGTCGGACCCCGAGACCAGCATGATGCTGGGGCAGAAATATCTTGAGGAGTTGCTGGACCGCACGGGCGGCAACCTGTTCGAAGCGGCGATCGCCTATAACGCGGGACCCGGCAAGCTTGCCAACTGGAAAGACCGCTTCGCGGACGTGAGCGACCCGCTTTTGTTCATCGAACTTATTCCGTATGCCGAGACGCGCAATTACGTCGAAAAGGTCATGGCGAATTACTGGATTTATTCCTTACGCATGGGCGCGGGCGGCAGCGGTGTCGCCTCACTGAACGCCGTTGCGGGCGGGCACCCGGCGCAATACGCCCGCGCCACCAACCGCAATTCCACGCAAATCGTGGTCGGCGCGGTTCAGGACGCCAGCGCCAGCAGCCGCTGATGCACGGCGGGGTCACCCGCCGCAATCGTTTGCCCCTTGCAATTTTCCATGGTCGGCACCCGGCCCTGCCAGTCGGTGATGAGGCCGCCCGCGCCCTGCACGATAGGCACCAGCGGCATCACGTCATGCAATTTCAGCCCCGCTTCCACCACCGCATCGGCATAGCCTGATGCCAGAAGGCCGTAGGCATAGCCGTCACCGCCATAGGTGGAAAAGCGGGCGGCATCGACGCAGGCTTCGTGCATCGCCATTTCCACCTGGGTCGTGAACTGGCGGGGCGCTGTCATAATCAACGCCGGGTCGCCGTTGCAGGGGCGCACGCGGGCCAGCCTGTCGTTATGGGTGGTCATGCCCGCAGCACCTATCCAGCGGTCGCGGGCGATGGGCTGGTCGATGAGGCCCGCCACCGGCACGCCGTCCACGCACAGGGCGACCATGGTGACGAAGGTGGCGCGACCCACGGCGAAGGCACGGGTGCCGTCGATGGGGTCGATGACCCATGCGCGGCCCGAGGTGCCGGTGGTTTCGCCGAATTCCTCGCCGATAATCGTGTCATGGGGGTAGTGGTGGCCGATCAGGGCGCGGATGGTTTTTTCGGCCTGCCGGTCGGCCTCGGTCACCGGGTCGTGGGGGGACTTGGTTTCGGTTACGAAAGCGTGGCGGAAATACTTTTCGATGACCGCGCCGGAGGCGTCGGCCAAAGTGTTCAAAAACGCAATTGTCTCTTGCATTCGGGGCCTGCGATGGTCAGTAATTGTGGGCTTACACAAAGGTTTAAAGGGTTTTACATGGTCTCGGTCAAGGACATCCGTTCCGAATTTCTGAACTTCTTCGTGAACAAGGGGCACACGCATGTCCCCTCCTCACCGCTGGTGCCGCAGAACGACCCTACGCTGATGTTCGCCAACTCCGGCATGGTGCAGTTCAAGAACGTGTTCACCGGCGCCGAAAAGCGCCCCTACAGCCGCGCCACCACCGCGCAGAAATCGGTGCGCGCGGGCGGCAAGCACAACGACCTCGACAACGTGGGCTACACCGCGCGCCACCACACGTTCTTCGAAATGCTCGGCAATTTCTCGTTCGGGGATTATTTCAAGGACGACGCCATCGCCTTCGCATGGGAGCTGGTGACCAAGAATTTCGGGATGAACAAGGACAAGCTGCTCGTCACCGTCCACACATCGGACGAAGAGGCCGCCGCCATCTGGCGCAAGGTTGCGGGCCTGCCGGACAGCCGCATCATCCGCATTCCCACCAACGACAATTTCTGGATGATGGGCGACACGGGGCCGTGCGGGCCGTGCTCCGAAATCTTCTTCGACCAGGGCGACAGGCTGCAGGGCGGCCCCCCGGGTTCGGACGATCAGGACGGCGACCGATTCCTCGAATTCTGGAACCTCGTGTTCATGCAGTATGAACAGGAGCCTGATGGTAATGGCGGGCATATCCGCAAGCCGCTGCCGCGCCCCAGCATCGACACGGGCATGGGGCTTGAGCGCATGGCGGCGCTTATGCAGGGCAAGTACACCAATTACGACATCGACCTGCTGCGCTCCATCATCGAGCATGTGGCCAGCATCACGGGCGTGAACCCGGACGGGCCGATGGCGGCGTCGCACCGCGTGATTGCGGACCACCTGCGCTGTTCGTCCTTCCTGCTGGCGGATGGCGTCATGCCGTCCAACGAAGGCCGCGGTTACGTGCTGCGCCGTATCATGCGCCGCGGCATGCGCCACGCGCATATTCTGGGCGCACAGGAACCGCTGATGTACAAGCTGGTTCCCACGCTGGTGGCATCCATGGGTGACGCGTACCCGGAACTGAAATTCGCCGAGGCGCTGATTACCGAGACGCTGAAACTGGAAGAAACCCGCTTCAAACGCACGCTGGACCGCGGCCTGCGCCTGCTGGACGACGAAAGCCGCAGCATCTCTGACGGCGGCATTCTTTCGGGCGATGTGGCGTTCAAGCTTTACGACACTTACGGCTTCCCGGTGGATCTGACCGCCGACGCGCTGAAAGCGAAAAACGTTTCCGTGGACATGGCAGGCTTTGAAAGCGCCATGGAACAGCAGAAGGCCACCGCGCGCAAAAGCTGGGCGGGTTCGGGCGATGCGGGCACGGCGAAATTGTGGTTCGAGCTGCTGGACCAAGTGGGCGCGACCGAATTCCTCGGCTACGCCAAGACTTCGGCCGAGGGTAAAATCCTCGCGCTGGTCAAAAACGGCCAGATAGTCGACAGCCTGAAAGAAGGCGAAGACGGGTTCGTCATCGTCAACCAGTCGCCGTTCTATGCGGAATCGGGCGGTCAGGTCGGGGATACGGGCGTGATGCTTTCGGCCACCGGCGATACGTTCGCGGTGTCGGATACCAAGAAACAGGTCGGCAAAGTCTGGGCGCATGTGGGGCAGGTCACCAAAGGCACGCTTACCGTCGGTGACGGCATCGAGCTGCGCGTGGACGCCGCCCGCCGCCATGAGGTTGAGGCCAACCACTCCGTCACCCACCTGCTGCATGAAGCCCTGCGCCTGACGCTGGGCGACCACATCGCGCAGAAAGGTTCGTTGCAGGACCAGGGCCGTACGCGTTTCGACATTTCGCAGCCCGTGCCGATTACGGCGGAACAACTGCGTTCGGTGGAAGATCAGGTGAACGCGCAGATCCGCGCCAACACGGAGGTCGTCACCCGCGTGTTGCCGCTGGATGAAGCGGTGGCATCGGGCGCGCGCGCGCTGTTCGGCGAGAAATACGACGACGAGGTGCGCGTGGTGTCCATGGGTACGCCGCGCATGCCGGGGTCGAACATTCCCTATTCGGTCGAATTGTGCGGCGGCACGCATGTGAAACGCACGGGCGATATCGGCATGTTCAAAATCGTGTCCGAAAGCGCGGTTTCGGCGGGCATTCGCCGTATCGAGGCCATTGTGGGGCAGGCGCTGCTCAACCACATCCATGAGAAGGAAAGCCTTATCGTGGACGTGGCCGACACGCTGAAAGCCGCATCCACCGACATCCCGGCCCGCGTGAAGGCGCTGGTCGAGGACAAGAAGAAGCTGGAAACCGAGATTTCCAACCTGCGCCGCCAGTTGGCGGCGGGCGGCGGCGGTTCGGCCACGCCGGAAGTGAAAGACATCGGCGGCGTGAAATTCACCGCGCGCGTGCTGGAAGGGCTGCCCGCGGGCGATTTGAAACCGCTGGCGGATGATCTCAAAACCAAGCTGGGTTCCGGCGTCATCGCGCTGGTGGCGGTGAACGAGGGCAAAGCCTCGCTCGTCGTCGCGGTTACGGACGACCTGACCAAGAAATTCTCGGCCGTCGACCTCGTAAAAGTCGGCGCCGAAGCCCTTGGCGGCAAAGGCGGCGGCGGACGTCCCGACATGGCGCAGGCCGGCGGCCCCGACGGCGCCAACGCCGAAGCGGCGGTCAAGGCCATCGAAGGCAGGCTCGCGGCATAATGAAATACGACGACACGCCCGAACCCAGTTTTTCCCGTGGCATGGACCCGCATGAGGGCCGTGAGCTGGAACTGATGCTGGAGGGCGACAAGAAAGCGGCGCTGTTTGCCGATTTCGTGGGGCGTGACGGCACGGTTTCGGAAGACATCATCCCCGAGGATATGTTCGCGCCGCATGTGGCGGCGGGGCGCATCCGCCGGTTTTCGACAGACAGGCCGATGGCGGGCATCAACCGCACGTACCGGACCGTCATTTTCACCCTGCCGTCCGAAACATGGCGCGCCAACGCATTGATGTGGCTGCATGGTTTCCACGACGACAACGCCCATATCATGACCGGGCGGCTGCTGGGGTATTCGGAGGAGGACCTCGCGGCCTACCTCGTGTTTCAGGAATCGACCGTTTCCTGAATTTTCGCGTGAACATTTTGGCTGATTGGAACGTTGGTCAGGAAACCCGAACCCAGGAGTTTCCAATGGCCATGCAATCGATCGCACCCGTGAATATTCTGGAAGTGCTTGATGGCGCTGAGTTTCCCGCCACGCTGCCCGAGCTTATCGCCTTCGCCGAAGACAATGACGCGTCGGAAGAGGTGCTGGACCAGATTCAGGCCATGGAGGACCGGGAGTACGAAAGCATTCAGGACATCAACCGCCACCTGAACGTGCTGGCCGTCGAGGAGGGCGAAGAAAACATCTATTCCTCATCCGACGATATTGGCGAGGTGCGGCATGAGAAACGCGCGGCGGACGATGCGAACATCTCCCGCACCGGCCACCAGCTTAAAAACTGGGCATCCTCCGGCAATGGAGAAGCGATATGAGCGCCAAACGCAAAACCAAGAACATGCAGGAGCAACCCGCACTGCCGCTGGCGGACGCGCCTTTGCCCGGCACGATGATGCCGCGCGACGAACAGGAACGCATGGTGCCGGGAACACGCCGCGCCGCGAACGACCCTATTGAGGGCAGCAGGCCGGTGGGCAAGGCGCATTACACCGACGGCGGTGACAAGGACCAGACCATTCCCATCTAGGAGGAGAACGCCATGTCGCATAACGCGCCTTTGCCCAACATCATGGAAGCCATTGAAGGCGTGGGCTATCCCGCGACGGCGGAGGCCATCGCCGCGCGGGCGCAGAACAACCACGCGCCCAAGGACCTTCTGTCGCTGCTGCAACGCCTGCCCCACCGCATTTACCGCAACCCGAGCGAGGTGAACCACGCGCTGGGCGAAATCGAAACCATGCGGGACGGCGACAAGCGGTTCTGGGCGCACGGCGCATCGCAGGATCTGGAAGATGAAAGCGGGGCCGGTATGCAGGCGCCTGACAGTTTCGGCGGCACCAAGCATTGATTTACCCTAATTGAATCCCTGACTTAATCGTGGTGAAGTGGCGGTCATGTTCCGCCCTGCATCCGACCGTCCCTCCCTGTCCGAAGTTCATGCCACCGTTCCCGTATCGGGGGGCGCGTTATGGCGCCGGGCGTTGAGTTTCGCGGGGCCGGGGTATCTTGTCGCCACGGGGTACATGGACCCCGGCAACTGGGCCACGGCGCTGGCGGGCGGGTCGGGCTTCGGTTACACGCTTTTATGCGTGGCTTTGATTTCCAACATCATCGCCATTCTTTTGCAGGCTTTGTGTGTGCGCATGGGCATCGGCGCGCGGCGCGACCTGGCGCAGGCATGCCGCGACGGGTTTCCGAAGCCCGTCGGCTTCGTGCTGTGGCTGCTGGCGGAACTGGCCATCTGCGCCACCGACCTGGCCGAAGTCATCGGCACCGCCATCGGGTTGCAGTTATTGTTCGGCATTCCGCTTGAAATAGGCGTCATCCTGACCGCGCTTGACGTGTTTCTGGTGCTGGCGTTGCAAAACATCGGGTTCAGGTGGGTCGAGGCGTTCATCATCACGCTGCTTTTGACCATCGCGGTGTGTTTCGGCGTGCAGATTGCGCTGGCGCAGCCGGACGTGGCCGCCGTGCTGGCGGGCTTCATGCCCAGCATGCAGGTGGTGCAGGACCCGGAGATGCTGTACCTCGCGCTCGGCATTCTCGGCGCTACGGTCATGCCGCACAATCTTTACCTTCATTCCGCCGTAGTGCAGACGCGGGCGGTGGGCGACGACGAGGCATCACGGCGCAGCGCCATCAAATTCGCTACGTGGGATTCGTCCATCGCGCTGATGCTGGCGCTGGTCATCAATGCGTCCATCCTCATCCTCGCGGCGGCGACGTTCCATGCCAACGGCCAGACGGAGGTGGCGGACCTGACCGAAGCGTCGCAACTGCTCAACCCCCTGCTCGGTTCCGGCACGGCGGCGACGCTGTTCGCGGTGGCGCTTTTGTGCTGCGGCATCAATTCCACCGTCACCGCCACCATCGCGGGACAGGTGGTGATGGAAGGGTTCCTGAACATCCGCCTCGCGCCCGCTTTGCGCCGGTTGCTGACCCGGGCCATCGCCATCGTGCCCGCCATCATCGTGACGCTGTATTACGGCCCATCGGCCACGACACGGCTTCTGGTGGCGTCGCAGGTGGTGTTGAGCCTGCAATTGCCGTTCGCGGTGGTGCCGCTGGTGTGGTTTACGGCACAAAAGACCAAAATGGGGCCTTACGTGGCGCCGCGCTGGATGACGGCGGCGGCGGCGGCGGCCACGGCGCTTATCATCACGCTGAACGTGAAGATGCTGGCGGATTTCGCCTTCGCGGGCTGATATTTCATGACAAAGGCGGCACAGGCCGCTAGACCTATCGTTATGAATAATAAAACACGCTTCGACGATGCCCATCAACTGCGGCAATTCCTGTCCGGCTGCTTCAACGCGCTGGTCAAACCTGCGTTCGACAATCCCGCCCTCAAAGGGGTGGTGGGCAATACGCTGATCGAGAACGGCATCGCCGCGGCCATGCCGGTCAGGGACGTGCTGAACGCGCTGGAGCCGGTGCATACAGGCCTCGTGGTCGAGGAGGCGCGGCTGATGATCCAGTCGGCGGAGCAGATGCAGGCGCGCCAGCCGTTGCTGCTGCGGTCTTCCCGCGCGATTTACGGCATCACGCCGCAGGACGAGGTGGGGTATGCCCGCATCGTGCAGCGCGTGGCGGGCGAAATTGCGCACGCGCATGGACGGTATGTGCCCTACGCCTATAACACGGCGGGCAATTTCCTGACCGCGGCCAAATCCTACCCATCGGCTTCCCGCCTGCGGGGGGCCATCGACGGGGTGCAGGCGCGGTACAACGGCGTGGCGCAGGAATTCGGCAAACTGATGCAGGGCATGAACGCAAGCCCGCTGACACCGGCGCAACTGGACGCATTTTATGCCGGTTACACCGATATGACGGCGGACCCGGCTGCGGATTACCAAGCCAACACGAACGCGCTGGCGGACACGCACATCACCATCGCCGAAACGTCGCTGGCCCGCATGGGCCTGCGCATCACGCAGGCGTATCTGTGCCTGAACGACGCCGAATCGGTGCAGGCCATCCGGACCGACGCCGTGCTGGCGCAGGATTTTGAAACGAAACTGCGCGAAACGGGGGCCACCCTGCGCCGGGTGGATATTCACCTGCAGGGCGGGGTGCTGGACAGCGGCGCCATCCACGGCGCGGTGCATTACCTGCCGAAAATGTAAGCGACATGCTTGCCGCGCATGCAGGCGGTGCTATGCATGGGGCATGCTGATTTCGCCTTTGTTTTTCCACGCCGTCAAAGCCCAAGCCCGTGAAACGCGCCGCGCGTGGAGGGAGGAGGTCATCATCCCCTCACCCGCCGCGCCGGTGCTTGCGCTGTACCGGGCGCTCAAGGCCCGCGTGGCCTATGCGCAGGCGGAACAGGAACGGTTTCAGCAGCACCTGAACGCCATCGGCATCGAGCGCCTGTCGCGCATGCGCCCGCGCGAGGTGCTGGAAGGATATACGCCGGGACCTTGCTGAACGGGTTACCGAACCGAAGGCGGCATGAGGCTCATGCCGTAGTCGTCACGCTCGGTGCCGGAGGGCGCAAGCAGGCGCAGGCGGCCGTTTTCCAGCTTCACGCCATAAGATTCGAGATAGACGTTGAGCGCCACGACAAGGCCGAAATCAGCCGGGCCTGTAACGCCGTTGGAATAAAGCGCCACGTCGCCCCGCGTGCGGTAGGCCGCGAGGAATTTGTTCTGCACCACATCAATGACAAAGGCGGCGGACGGAAAGCCACTGCCGTTCAAGGCCGTGCCCCCGCCGTGAACGTAACGGCCATTGCCTGCCAGTGCCACGGGTTCGGCGGTTTGGATGCCTTCGCGGAAAGCATTGAACTGGTCTTCGGTCATGCCGTCGCGGAAAATTTCACGGGCGTCGGGGTCGTCCAGCAGCGCTTCGGGCAATTGCCCGGCGAAGCGGGCGTAGTCGATGCGCGTTTCGCTGATGAAGCGCAAAGACGGTTTCAGCGGGTCGTATTCCATGGACACCGGCAGCTTGTCGCCCAGCCTGTCGGTGGCGGTCTGGGTCCAGCTACGCAGGATGTAGAGGTCCCCACGCTTTTCCATGGCTATGCGCTGCGGGTCAACTTCGGCGATGGACGGCACGGCGAAGGGTGGGTCCATCGTCATGTCGACGAAGGTCATGCCGGGCGCGCCGCAGCCGGGGCCCCTGCAATCGTCCCAGCCGATAATGTAATGCGCGCGGGTTTCATCGGGAAACAGGTGCGCGATGCCCGCGACGTCATTGGCGGCGATGCCCTTGCCGTTGAGGATGAGGGCGACGGTGCTGTGGTCGTCGCGCTCAAGCTTCAGCGTGTTGCCGTGGGCCGATATTTGGGTGATGACGCCCGCCGTGCGGGTAATCTCCGCCGGCGCTTCATACCGCGCATACACGACACCGGCGCCGAGGGCCGCCAGTACCAGCGCCCCCAGAGCCAGCGGCCATGCGCGGCGCAGGTTCACGCGGCCTCGTCGGTCTTAACTTTCGGCCCATTCGTTTTCACGGGGGGCAGGTCGAGCTTGATGTGCAGGTCTTTAAGCTGCTGTGCGTCCACCTCGCTGGGGGCCGACATCATCGGGTCTTCAAACGCGCCGTTCATGACGAAGGGATAGACTTCGCGCAGGTTCGGTTCGTTGGCGAACAGCATGACGATACGGTCCACGCCGAAAGCGCAGCCGCCGTGCGGCGGGGCGCCGTAACCGAAGGCCGTGAGCATGCCGCCGAATTTCTTTTCCAGCACGGAACGGTCGTAGCCTGCGATGCCGAAGACCTTTTCCATGATTTCCGGGCGGTGGTTGCGGATGGCGCCGGAGCAGAGTTCATGCCCGTTGCAAACGCAGTCATACTGGAAGGCGAGAATGTCGAGCGGGTCTTTGGTTTCCAGCGCTTCCATGCCGCCCTGCGGCATGGAGAACGGGTTGTGGGAGAATTCGATTTTGCCGGTTTTCTCGTCGCGCTCGTATTGCGGGAAGTCGACGATCCAGCAGAATTTGTAGACGCCCTTCTCGCGCACGCCCATGTCGTCGCAGATGCGGTCGCGCGCCTTGCCGGCGAACTTGGCGGCAGCGCCTTCCTTGTCGCAGACGAAGAAGATGGCGTCGCCGTCTTCGAGGCCTGCGGTTGCCTTCAGCGCTTCAATGGCCGGTTGCGGCACGAACTTGGCGATGGGCCCCTTGCCTTCGCCGCCTTCGATGAGGATGTAGCCGAGGCCCTTAGCGCCTTCGCCCTGCGCCCACGCGTTCAGCTTGTCGAAGAAGCTGCGCGGATGGTCACCCACTTTCGGCGCGCGGATGGCGCGGACGACGCCGCCCTGGTCGATGATGCCCTTGAACGCCTTGAATTCGACGTCGGCGCGTTTGAACACTTCGGTCACGTCGCAGATGACCAGCGGGTTGCGCAGGTCAGGCTTGTCGGAGCCGTATTTGAGCATGGCGTCGCGGTAGGCGATGTGCGGCCAGCCGTTCTGACGCCAGTCGGTGACACTGTGTTTCGTGCCCTGCCAATCGGCGAATTCCTCGAACAGGCCGCCGATGACGGGTTGCATGGTGTTGAACACGTCAGCTTGCGTCACGAAGCTCATTTCAACGTCGAGCTGGTAGAATTCGGCGAGGCGGTCGGCGCGGCCGTCTTCGTCGCGGAAGCACGGAGCAATCTGGAAGTAGCGGTCGAAGCCGGACATCATCAGCAATTGCTTGAACTGCTGCGGCGCCTGCGGCAGGGCGTAGAATTTGCCCGGATGGACGCGGGACGGCACGAGGAAGTCGCGCGCGCCTTCGGGGGAAGACGCCGTCAAAATGGGCGTCTGGAATTCGTTGAAGCCCTGTTCGATCATGCGCTTGCGCATGGAGGAAACGACGGCGGCGCGCAGTTTGATTTTTTTCTGCATCTTGTCGCGGCGCAGGTCGAGATAGCGGTATTTCAGGCGCACGTCCTCGCCCGCGTCTTCGTCGGACGCCACTTGCAGCGGCAGGACTTTCGCGGCGGATTGCAGTTCGGCGTCGTCGATGACGACTTCGATATGGCCGGTCGGGATTTTGTCGTTCTTGGTGGCGTCGTTACGCGCCACGACCTTGCCGTTCACGGTGATGACGGATTCGACGCGCCAGTCGGCGATGTCGGCAAATTGTTTGTGGCCGCCGGGCAGCACGCACTGGGTGATGCCGTAGGTATCGCGCAGGTCGATGAACAAAAGGCCGCCGTGGTCGCGCATGGAATGCACCCAGCCGGAGAGGCGGACGGTCTGGCCGACATCGGCGGGGCGAAGGGCGGCACAGGTATGCGAGCGATAGGTATGCAAAACGAAATCTCCTGAAAATCGGCGTGGTCGCCTTTTTTCTAACAAAAAGCAGAGGGATACTCAAAACATCTTCATGCAGGCGGTTCTGCCTGATTTTTCATATTTATCATTTCAGTGGCAATAACAGTGGCACGCATC
>JAMIFL010000134.1:0-17498 GCA_035906295.1 Alphaproteobacteria bacterium
TGCTGGCGGCGCACTGGGAAGAATTGTTCGCGGCATCCGCGCGTTACCACGCGCCGCTGATGTTCGAGGCGGCGGTGTGCGGGGGCATTCCGGTCATCAAGGTTTTACGCGAGGGGCTGGCGGGCAACCGCATCACGCGCATCGAAGGCATTCTGAACGGGACGTGCAATTACATCCTGTCGACCATGGACGCGACGGGGCGCGATTTCGCCGACGTGTTGCGCGAGGCGCAGGAGAAGGGTTATGCGGAGGCCGACCCCACGCTGGACGTTGACGGGTGGGACGCGGCGCACAAGCTGACCATTCTGGCCAAGCTGGCGTTCGACCCGCGGGTGACGAAAGAGCAGATCGACGTTGCGGGCATACGTTCCATCAGCGCCGCCGACCTTAAGAACGCGCGGGCGCAGGGCATGACCATCCGTTTGATTGGCCGCGCGGAGAAAACATCGGCGGGCCTGCGCCTGAGCGTGGCGGCAAGCCATATTCCGCTGGACCACCCGCTGGCGGCGGTGGGCGGGGCGATGAACGCCGTGACCATCAAGGCGGAGCCGGTGGATGTCTGCACCCTTATCGGCCCGGGCGCGGGCGCGGGGCCGACGGCGTCGGCGGTGCTGGCGGATATTCTCGACATCGCCCGTCAGGGCTGACATGTATTGCCCGTCAGGGCTGACTGTTCCGCCCGTTGGCTGAAGTATTTCCCTTTTTACGGGAAAATTCGATTGCGCCCGTATCCGAAAATGCGTGTAATCTTATAGCAAACAAAGGATTGGGGCCGATGCAGGACGCGGAGCGTTTCGCCGCTTCATTGACGGAAGATGGCCGTTATCGCCTGCTGGTCGATGCGATTGCGGATTACGCCGTGTACATGCTGGACAGGAACGGCATTGTCAGTAGCTGGAATACGGGCGCGCGGCGGTTCAAGGGGTATGAGGCCGATGAAATCCTGGGGCAGCATTTTTCGAAATTCTATGTCGATGAAGACCGCGAAAGCGGTTTGCCGCAACGCGCGCTGAAACAGGCGGAGACCGCGGGTAAGTTTGAAAGCGAAGGCTGGCGCGTGCGTAAAGACGGCACGCGGTTCTGGGCCTATGTGGTTATCGACCCCATTCACGACCCGCATGGAAACCTTATCGGCTTTGCCAAGATTACGCGTGACCTGACCGAGCGCAAGCAGGCGGAAACGGCGCTTGAAAAGGCGCGCGCGGCGCTGGCGCATTCGCAGAAAATGGAGGCGTTGGGCCGCCTTACAGGCGGCGTGGCGCATGACTTCAACAACCTGCTGATGGTGGTGCTGGGGTCGCTTGAGCTGTTGCGCAAGCGGCTTTTGGGCGATGAAAAGCTGCTGGCGCTGGTCGATAACGCGGTACAGGGCGCGCAGCGCGGCGCATCGCTGACGCAGCGCATGCTGGCCTTTGCGCGGCGGCAGCAACTGAGCATCGAGCTGCTTGACGTGCGGGCCATGGTGTTCGGTATGTCGGACATGCTGCAACGGGCGATGGGGCCGGAGGTGCTGATTGAAACACGGTTCCCGACGCGGCTGGCGCCGGTGCGCACGGACGTGAACCAGCTTGAAACGGCGTTGCTGAACCTTGTGGTCAACGCGCGGGATGCGATGGCGGATGTGCGGCCTCAGGGCGGGCCCGTCATCATCACCGCGCGGGAAGACCATGCGACACCTGCCAGCGGCCTGCCGCCGGGGCGTTATGTGTGCCTGTCGGTCGAAGACAAGGGCTGCGGCATGGACGCCAATACGCTGTCGCATGCGATGGAGCCGTTCTTCACCACCAAGGGCGTGGGCAAGGGAACCGGGCTTGGGCTTTCGATGGCGCAGGGGCTGGCCCAGCAATCCGGCGGACAGTTGTTTTTGAAAAGCGTACCGGGTGAGGGGACGATCGCCGAATTGTGGTTTCCCGCGGTGGTCGCGTCGCCCAAGGATATTCCGCCGGCGGAAACCATGCTGCCGCAGGCGCGGCATGCGGATGCGCGCCCGCTGAACGTTCTGATGGTGGATGATGACGCGCTGGTGCTGACCAATTCCATCGCGATGCTGGAAGACCTTGGGCATAGTGTGATGGGGGTCGATTCAGGCGCGCAGGCGTTGACGCTGCTGCGCGGGGGCGCGGTATTCGACCTTGTGGTGACGGACCATGCCATGCCGTCGATGACGGGGGCGGAGCTGGTTGCGACCATACGCGATGAGTGGCCCGCGCTGCCGGTCATTCTGGCGACGGGGTATGCGGAGCTGCCGGAAGGCTTCGTGGACAGCCTTGCGACGTTGCATAAACCGTTTTCGCAGGCGCAGGCAGCCAGCGCCATTGCAAGCGCGGTCAAACCTTAAGCCGAGTGGCGCGCGGGAATGGCGTGGGCCTGCCAGAGTTCCGTCAGCGCATCGACCAGCGCGTCGACATGCGCGTCGGTGTGGCAGGCGGTGGCGATGAGGCGCATGCGTTCGGTGCCTTTCGGCACGGTCGGGTAATTGATGGGCTGGACATAGATGCCGTAGCGGTCGAGCAACTGGTCGGTCACGGCGCGGCAGCAATGTGCGTCACCCACCACCAGCGGGACGATGTGGCTTTCGATATGTTCTGGCCGGTTTTTCTTACCAAAACCTTCGCTGGCCATGTAGGGCAGGTTCGCAGCCTTCATTTTGAATTTAAGGCGGTCCACCGCGCGGCGCTGGGCGGCGCGTTCCACGGGAGAGTGACGCAGATGTTCGATGCTGGCGGCGGCGCCAGCAAGTATGGCGGGGGGCAGGGCGGTGGTGAAGATGAAGCTGGAGGCGAAGGAGCGCACGCAATCCACCAGCGCGGCGCTGCCTGCGATGTAGCCGCCGTGGACGCCATAGGCCTTGCCGAAGGTGCCTTCGATGATGTCGATGTCGGCCATCACGTCCGTCTGTTCGGCGAGGCCGGCGCCGTGGGGGCCGTACATGCCGACCGCGTGCACTTCATCGAGATAAATGAGGGCGCCGTAGGTTTTGGCGAGGCGCACGACGTCGCGCAGGGGGGCGGTGTCGCCCTCCATGGAATAGACGCTTTCGATGGCGACGATTTTGGCGCGGCCCACGGGTTCGGCCATCAGCAGTTTGCGCAGGGCATTGAGGTCGTTATGGGGGAAGATTTTCTTTTCGCACCCGCCGCCGCGGATGCCGGAAATCATGGAGGCGTGGTTGAGGCTGTCGGAGAAGATGATGGCGTCGGGCAGGATTCGGCCCAGGACCGAGAGCGCGCCTTCGTTGGCGGTATAGCCTGAGGTGAAGACGAGGGCCGAATCTTTCCCGTGATGGCGGGCCAGAAGGGATTCGAGGGCCACGACCTCGGCCGAGGTGCCGGCGATGTTACGGGTGCCGCCCGCGCCCGCGCCGTGGCGGTCAATGGCGGTTTTCATGGCGTCGAGCACCACGGGGTGGTGGCCCATGCCCAAATAATCGTTGGAACACCAGATGGTTACGTCCTGTTGGTGACCCTGGGGGTCGGTGATGCGGCCCTGGGGGAAGGCGCCCACGGGGCGTTCCAGCGTACGGAAACGGCGGTAGCGGCCATCCGCTTCAAGGTCTTTGAGAAGCGTGCTAAAATGGGATAGAAAGTCGAACTTCATGATCATTGTCTTTGGCTCCATCAATATCGACCTGCAGATGCAGGTCAAGCATTTCCCGAAACCCGGGGAGACCGTGCTTACGCCCGCTTATGAATGGATGCCGGGCGGCAAGGGCATGAATCAGGCCGTGGCCGCCGCGCGCGCCGGGGCCAAGGTGGCCATGGTGGGCAAGGTGGGGGATGACGGGTTCGGAACGCGCGCCCTGAACCTGATGCGCCGCGAAGGGGTGCTGACGTCCGGCGTTACTGTTTCGGACGAGCAGCCGACGGGGTGCGCCACCATTTTCGTGGACCAGACGGGGGAAAACCAGATCGTGGTAGCGCTGGGCGCCAATGCGGAAGTGCTGGCGGAACAGGTGCCGGACGATATTCTCGGCCCCAGCAACATCCTGCTGATGCAGATGGAGTTGAACGAGGCGGTGAACTGGGACGTGCTGACGCGCGCCAGCACGCGCGGGGCCAAGACCATTCTGAACCTGGCGCCTGCGCACAGCCTGCCGCGCGAGGCGCTGGAACATCTCGACTACCTTATCCTCAACCGCATCGAGGCGGAGCAGATTGCGGCCAAGCTGGGCCTGAAGATTGAATCGGACGCGGTGAAGCTGGCGCATGCGCTGGCGCGCAACTGCGGCATTACCTGCATTGTCACGCTGTCTGCCAAGGGGTCGGTGGGGGTGGAGCCGGTGGGCGACGGGCAGTTCCGCGGCTGGGCCGTTCAGGCGCTGGACGTGCAGCCGCGCATGGATACGACGGGCGCGGGCGATACGTATTGCGGCGTGTTCGCGGCGGCCATTCACCAGCGCCTGCCGCTGCCGGAAGCGATGCGCCGGGCCAGCCTTGCGGGTTCGCTGTCCATCACGGCCAAGGGCGCGCAGACGGCCATGCCGTATGTGGACGACATCACGAGCATGCTGGCGCAAATTCCGCCCGCGGAAGCCCTTACGATTTAAAAGGTAATTTCGGTTTTTTTAGACGGAGATGTCGAGGTTGCGGCCGCGGGTGCTGCCGGCGCTGGCCGCCGAGTCGACCGCCTGTGCCAGAATGGCGGCGGTTTTCTGTTCGGCCTGAGCATTCTTCTTGATCAGCGACGTGGTCAGCTGAATCTGGCTAAGCGACTGTTGTGTCGCAAGAATTGAGGTGGCTGCGATGTCCATATGCTCTCCTGAACTCTTGTTATCCTACACTGATTCAGACGGAAATTCCACAACCGCGTTTTATATGCCCCTCGGGCGCCCGGCGATTTTCTTACGAAAACTCTGGGCTCGCTGCGCCGGGGTTTCTCAGGCATAAATTTCCGTCTTGCAGCAAATTGGTTACCGGATAAGATAGATTCCATAAACATTAAAAACAGTAGCCGAACAGACGCTTCCTTGGAGATTTCGCTGCATGCTGGACTACAGCGGTACGGACGATTTCATTATCCAGAATTTCGCTGAAGATACGCAGATTCCCCCTATTCGATTTGGCCAGTTGAGGCCATTTCTGGAAGACGATGCAGGCCGCAAGCACATTCTTGCGGCCTTTCCATTTATGCGGCCGAAGACGGTGTTCCGCGCCAAGGGGTATTTCCAGGCCAAGGTGCACCCGGGGCCGCATACGGGGCGCGGGGGCAACACGCTGCGGGTGCTGTGCGACGAGAATATCTCCTTCGTCCATATGCGTACATGCCAGCGGCTGTTCGGGTATGCCACGCATATCGCGTTCGAGAACATGCGCGCGCAGCCGGATACGGATGTGTGGCGCTTCGCGGTGGAACAGGGGTTCGACCTTGTGCTGACGCATGACAGCCGGAACAAGGACGGCGGCGACCTGACGCATATCGCGCTGGCGGACTGGCAGCGGCATATGCTGGACCCGGCCATACCACTGGAACGGCTGGACCGGCTGCCGATGCTTTTGCACATCAACGACGAGGCGCGCGACGGCGACAGGTTCGGCAAGATCGTGGCGGCGGCGTTTGACAGGATACTGGAGGCGCAGGCGCAGCGCGCGGGGCCGGTGCTGGTGCTGAACCAGGGCGGTTTGCGCACGGGCGTGCATGCGTTCGACCTGCTGAGGCGCAAGCCCGACAAGGGTGTGGCGCGAACGGCGACGCGGGAATCGCGCTGGGCCTATAAATACATGAACCAGGTGATACCGGACCGCAACGCGTGGAGCGACCGGGAGGACCCCAAGGTGCTGGCGAGCAAGCGCAACGTGACGCGGGCGGTTGCCATCGCGGTGCGGGGCAGCGACGAACTGGCCAAGAAACGCGGGCAGAAACCGCCCATGGCGCTGACGCCCGCCGCCTGAACGGTGGGTTTTTCGTATCTGGCCATTGGCAAAGGCATATTTTTAGGCGTAGGCTTAACCCATTCAACGAACGACAGAAGAAAACCATGGCCCAGGCGCTTGAGCGTCGCCGTATTGTCATGAATTTTACCACGCCGCCCGGCGCGGACGATCTTCATGCCGTGGCGGTGAGCGTGCTGGACGCGTTTCCGGACGAGCTGGACGCGTTCGTGGAAGACATGGACTTGTTCATCGAGGAATTCGCCCCGCGCGAGGCGATGGACGAGCTTGAGGTTGAAAGCGAATACGACCTGCTGGCGATTTATCGCGCGGTGGCGGAGAAAATTCCCGGCGTGGTCGATAAATCGTCCAGCGACGGGCGCAGGCTTACGCTGTACCGGCGGCCCATCCTCGATTTGTGGTGCGATACGGGGGAAGACCTGCTGACGCTGATGCGCAATGTCATCATCAGCGAAATCGCGCAGGCGAACGGGTTTTCGGACGAGGAAATCGAAGCCCTGTGCGCGGCGGCCGCAGACGCGCAGCTTTGAGCGCGTATCAATGAAATCCGAAATTTTCGACGATATTTATTTCTCAGCCGAGGACGGGCTGGCGGAGACGCGGCACACGTTCCTGACGGGCAACAACCTGCCTGCGGCGTGGGCGGGGCGGTCGCGCTTTTGCATTGCGGAAACGGGGTTCGGCACCGGCCTGAACATGCTGGCGGCGTGGCGGCTGTTCGAGGAAACGGCGCCGGCAGGGCAGCGGCTGGAGCTTGTTTCCATCGAGAAATATCCGCTTTCCAGGGATGACATACGGCAGGCGCTGGCGCAGTGGGATTTGCAGCCGCATCTGGACCGGATGCTGGATTGTTACCCCATTCGCGCGCGCGGGTTTCACCGGCTGAACCTGACGCCGCACGTGACCCTGACCCTGATTTTCGATGACGTGCATGACGCATTGCCGCGTTTGCGGGCATCGGTGGATGCATGGTTTCTCGACGGGTTCGCGCCTGCCAAGAACCCGGATATGTGGAATGACGCGCTGTATGCGCAGATGGCGCGGCTGTCGCATGACGGTACCAGCGTGGCCACGTTCACGGCCGCAGGGCATGTGCGGCGCGGACTTGCGGCGGCGGGGTTCGCGGTGGACCGGCAAAAGGGCTATGGCCGCAAGCGCGACATGACCGCCGGGGTTTTTGCGGGGCCAGCCAGAACCGAAACGCGCACGGCTTCGCGCGTCGCCATCGTGGGGGCGGGCGTGGCCGGATTGTCGGCGGCGTGGCATTTGCGCCGCGCGGGGTGCGAGGTGGTGGTTTATGACGCGGGCGGTGTTGGCGCGGGGGCTTCGGGCAACAGCGCGGGGCTTATCAACCCCAAGCTGACCGCGCAGCGCACGCCCCAAGGGGATTATTATACGTCCGCCTATAGTTACGCGCTGGGCGTGGTGCGGGATTTGCCGGGCGTGGTGCTGTCGGCCTGCGGCAGCCTGCATCTGGAGACCGATGCGGACAAGGCGCGGCGGTTCGAGGCGTATGGCGAAAACCTTGGCTGGGATGCGGCGCATATGCGCGCGGTGGATGAGGGGGAGGCTTCCGGCATTGCCGGGGTGCGGGTGGCGGCGGGCGGTATGGCGTACAGCGATGCGCTGGTGATTTCACCGCGCGGGTTGTGCGCGGCGCTGGCGCATGGCGTGGAGGTGCGCGCGCCGGTGCAGGTGGACGCGCTGACCCAGCTTGACGCGGACGCGGTGGTGCTGGCCAATGCGGCTGGCGTGGCCGCGTTTACGGGGTTGCCCGTGGGGCGTGTGCGCGGGCAGGTGACGCGGGTTCAGCCGAATGACGCGTCGGCGCGGGTCAAAACCAATATCTGCTATGGCGGTTACCTGACGCCGGTGCTGGCGGACGGGGCGCATATGTGCGGGGCGACGTTCCAGCCATGGGATTCCGACCCCGAAGTGCGGGAGGACGACCATGCGCGGAACATCGCGCAGGCGGTGGCGGCGGTGCCGTCGCTGGGCGTGGGGCTTGTGGCGCTGGACGGGTGGACGGGTTTTCGCGCGGCGGCGAAGGACCGGCTGCCGGTGGTGGGCAGGCATGAAGACGTTTTCGTCAGCGCCGCGCATGGCAGTCACGGCATGATGTCGGGCCTGATGGCGGGGGCCGTGCTGGCGGCGGAGATTTGCGGCGGGGTGTTGCCGGTGGGGGCCGATGCGGCGGCCACGCTTGCGCCGGGGCGTTTTAGCGGGCGATAAGGGCGGGATTGCCAGCTTCGCTGCGCGAATTTACAATTATGGGAGGTATTCGATTCCTTCAGCCGTCCGGTTTTCAATGTTCAATGCTTCCAAAACGCGTCCTGCCGTTCGCGCCCTGATGACCGGGGTTGCGCTGCTGACGCTGGCAAGCTGCGGTTCGGGGCACGTCGTTTCATCCTCCCCCGCGACGGATGCGGCGGACATGACGCCGCCGCTTTCGTTGAACGGGGCGCTGGCGGGTGAAGCCGGCCTTAAGACCGACCTGTACGATTCAGAGCTGAAAGAGGCGGTGATGCGCCTTAACGGCATGAAGCTGAAAATGAACGACATCGACGACGCGCTGAAGGACAGCGGCATTGCGCTGCAACGCGTGAAGGCGATGCGCGACGAGCTGGATGCGCTGGATGCGCGCTTCAAGGCCCTGCAACTGCGCATGGTGGTTGAAGGTGGGGCGGTTGAAGGCGGGGTTGCCGACGAAGCCGGGGTATCGGGCCTTATGCCGGTGCCCGTTGCGGGCGAGGTTGTGACGCAGAAAACTACCGTCACCACCACGACGGTTCCGGCGGATGCCGATTTGACGCTTTTGAAAGTGACGGGCGTGGGCGCGAAAGACGCGCCGCAGCCGCTGACCGACCAGATGGGCGTATCGGTGCCGGATGCCGCGGCGCCCAAGGCGGTGGCGAAGCCTGTCGTGGAAGCGCCGAAGCCTGTAGCCAAGGCCGAAGCGCCTAAGGCGGGGACGACAAAGGCCGACGAAACCAAGCCCGCGCCTGTTGCCGGTAAAGCCGGGGTGCAGGGCGTGCGCGTGGGCACGCATGACGACACGGTGCGCGTGGTGCTGGACGTGAACGGCGCGACCGATTTCACCACCAGCCTTGACGGCGGCGAGAAGATTTTGACGGTCGAGCTGCCGAAGACCAAATGGGCGGCTGCGGAAACGCAGGCGGCGCCGAAAAACCCGCTGATCGCGTCTTATACCGCGCAGGCTTCGGGCGGCGGCAGCGTGGCGCTGTTCGCGCTTAAGGGCGATACGAAAATCGTCAAGACCCATACGCTGAAGGCGGCGGGCGGAAAGCCCGCGCGCATCATCATCGACCTTTCCAAGTAATACGGCTTACGCGGCGTTCAGGGCGGGCAATTGCCAGTCCGGGAACGGGTCGTCCAGCGGGCGGTTTGGCGCGTCGAGATAATCGGCCACGAGGCAGGCGTCGAGCTGGGCGCGGATGATGTTTTCCTGCATCGCGTTTCTGAAGCCGATGAACACCAGTTCCTGACGGCGGTCGCCGTAATCCTCCGTCCAGTGTTCGTGAATGGCGTCCAGCGTGCGGGTGTCGCGCGGCCATTGCGTGCGCGGCAGGGCGGCCCACCAGTAGCCGATGCCGCTGTGGCGTATGAACCGGCCTGCCTTTGAGAATTCACCCACCTGCGCAGGCCGCGTGGCCAGCCAGAAGAAGCCCTTGGCGCGGATGATGCCGGGCCATGCCTTGCTTAACAAGGCATGGAGTTTTTCAGGGTTGAAGGGCGCGCGGGCGCGGTAGACGAAGCTGGCGATGCCGTATTCTTCCGTCTCCGGCGCGTGGTCGTGGGGGTGGTGGAGTTCCTGAAACCAGCGCGGATGTTCCTGCGCGTCTTCGAGGGTGAAACTGCCGGTGTTGAGGATGCTTTCCAGCGGTACGCGGGCATTGGTGGCTTCGAGCACTTCGGCTTTCGCGTTCAGGGCGCGGATGATCTGGTGCAGGACCGGGCGGCGTTCAGGCGAGACCATGTCCATCTTGTTCAGCACGATGACGTTGGCGAATTCGATCTGGTCGATGAGCAGGTCGACGACGCGGCGGTCGTCGCCTTCGCCTGCGCTTTCGCCGCGGTCTGACAGGAAATCGGTGGCGTTGTAATTATCCAGCAGGGTGGCGGCGTCGACTACGGTGACCATGGTGTCGAGGCGGGCGATGTCGGACAGGCTGTAGCCCTTGTCGTCGCGGAAATCGAAGGTGCTGGCGATGGGCAGCGGTTCGGCCACGCCGGTGCCTTCGATGACGAGGTAATCGAAGCGGTTTTGCGCGGCGAGGTCGCGCACGGCGTTCAGCAAATCGTCGCGCAGGGTGCAGCAGATGCAGCCATTGGTCATTTCGACCAGTGTTTCCTCGGTCCGCGTCAGGGCCGGGCCGCCGCGGGCGACGAGGTCCATGTCGATGTTCACCTCGCTCATGTCGTTGACGATGACGGCCACTTTCAGGCCGTCACGGTTATTGAGGATGTGGTTGAGCAGGGTGGTTTTACCGGCGCCGAGAAAGCCGGACAGCACGGTTACGGGGAGTTTTTTCATGGCGGCACCTTTGGATGGGAATGCCGTTTGATATGTTATAACATATCACTTGTCAACAGGCGGTGCATCCGTTTTCGGCGGCAGGGTGCGGAACAGCGGGTGCCATTGTTTATGCGGTTTCCCGTCTGTGGGCGTGGGGCCGGTGATGACGGCGTCGCGCAGGTAGTAATAGGGCGAGTCCTTGATGGCGCCGTGGCGCAGTTCAAGCGTGCCGGTCAGGGTGATGGGGTCGTAGGTAAAGGGAATGGCGGTTTTCGCGTGTGTTTCCATCACCAGCGTGGGGGGCACGTGGTAGTGGTAGGGGCAGGTCAGCGGGAAGGGGCCGAAGAGGAATTTTGCCTGCGCGTCGGCATCTTCCAGCGGGAACATGTAGCCCTGAAGCGTCACGGCCCTGCCTTCCTGCGCGGTCAGGCCGGCGGGGTAGTCCAGCGTCAGCGTGTCGTAAGTTTTGCCATCGGCGTTGTAGTCGGGCTTTTCGGATGTGCCGGTCAGGACTTTCCAGTCAAGGCCGCCTTCGGGGGTTTTGGTGTAATCGTCGATGCCGGGTTCGATGAAGGTCTTGGTAAAGGTTTCGGTGGAATAGACCTGTTCCTGCAGCGCCCATGCCTGAGGCGTTACGAGCATTGCGGTGACAAACATGAAGGCCAGCCTGCGGCGCATGTTTCTTTATAGCACGGCGCAAACAGCACCTGTTCAACTTACTTGGTGGCGCTTTTTATCGACAGGCCGTGAACGTCTAGGATCTGGACTGATTTGTTGGGGTTTTCTTCCGGGTCGGTGTAGAAAAACCCGGCGCTTGCATCGTCCAGCCCCATATCGTTCGCGGCGATGTTTTTCGCGTGGTTTATGGGTTTGGCTTTCATCTGGGTTTCGAAAGCGTGTGTATCGAAGTTGCTGTTGTTGTAGGCGAGATACACAAATTCACCATTGGGCAGGCTGAAATTGCCGATTGGATTGCACATGGTCTGTAGCTTGGGCAGGAATGTGGCTTCCGCCTCGCTGGTGAAGACGATGTCGAAATCCAGGGCGTTATAGCCTTGCTCCGGCTGGAAGGGTAAGGCGTTGGATGTTTCCTTTTCAGTCAGCGGTTTCGCGGTCAAGTAGGGCGTGGGGCATGTAATGCGGATGACGAGCAGGCCGTCAACAGCCGGTGCGACAGGTCTTTTCCATTTGAACAGGACGCGGTCTTCTTCGGCGGGTTTCTTACCGAGCGCGACCAGTTTTTCGTCATATTCCTTAGTCAGCGCCAGACGTGAGTTTTCATTTGTGTGCAAGCTCAGCTTGAACGCTCCCGCCATGCTTCGCGCGGCCAGATAAACCTCGCTTTTGTCTGTCCACAGGCGCCAGACAGCAGAATGCCTGCCATCAGGCATCTGGACAAAAAAGCGTGCTGCGTCGTCAGTAGACATCCCGCGTTCCTTTTACTCTCAAGTTTTCAAGAAAGATGGTGCCCAGGGACGGAATCGAACCGCCGACACAGGGATTTTCAATCCCTTGCTCTACCAGCTGAGCTACCTGGGCATCTGGTGTAAGCGTTTTGCTTAGGCCGGGGACGTGTATAGGGGGATTTTCCGGGCTTGTCCAGAAGCGTTATTCGTCGTCCTGCATCAATTCGATGCGTTCCATGAGGGTGGGGGTGCGGCGGTGGCGGGTGACTTCGAAAAGGCCGGTTTTGGTGACGCCGTGCAGTTCGACGGTGCAGGGGTCGAGGTCGAATGCGTCGCCGAGGGTTTTGGTCAGGCGGCGGGCTATATTGGCGTCTTTCTGGCCTGCAAAGTCGATGAGGATGAGGCCGCCGATATTGCGCAGGCGGATCTGGCGGGCGATTTCGTGGGCCGCGTCGTGGTTGACGGTGGCGAGGCTGGTGGCAGCGCCGGAATTGACGTCGATGACGGTGCCGAGCGCCGTGTCTTCCAGAAGGAAGCTGGCGCCGCCGGGCATGAGGACGAGGGGGCGCACGAAATCCTCAATCTGGCCCAGCAGGTCGCGCGCTTCCATGAGGCCCATGCCGGTGCGGGTGTTGCTGACCGCGCGGGATTCTATTTTCTGCATCAGCTCGGGGGCGTAGAGGTCGCACCAGTTGGTCGCTTCCTCGGCGCGTTCATCGACGGAAATCTGGATGGTGCCTATGCGGGCGGTGGCGAAGTCGGCCAGCACGCGTTGCAGGGCGTCGGGGCCGAGCATGAGGAGGGCGGGTTCGTCTTCCTTGGTGAATTCCTGCAGGGATTCCCAGATGGCCTTTTGAATCTTGGCTTCGCGGATGAGGATTTCGGTTTGCGTGTTGGCGGCGGAGGCGCGCAGGATGCAGCCCGACACATCCTTGATGGCCTTGGACATGGCGATGAGCTGCTTGCGGATTTCGGGGCCGCGGATGCGGCGGGAAATGCGGTTGCCGGGCGACAAGGGCGTGTAGATGAGGTAGCGGCCCTGAAGGGCTATATCCATCGAGACTTTCGACGCCTTTTGCGTGTCGGGGCGGGGGTCGTAGCCGTCTTCGTTGTCCATCGGCTGGCGGGCGGTTTTGACCTGCACCATGACGTACTGGCCGGTACGCAGTTTTTTGCCGATTTTGACGTCTTTTTTCAGGCCCGGAATTTCGGCGGCGGGCAGCATGCCGACGATGTCGTGGCCCATGTCCACGAAGGCGGCGTTGAGGTTTGCGTCGATGCGCATGACCCTGGCCCAGTAGATGGAGCCCCAGCGCACCAGTTCGGCGTAGGGGTCTATTTCGAGGGCGGAGATGCGGTTTTTTTCAATGGCGGCGACCCAGAGCGAGCCCTGCAGGTCTTCGACGATGACATCAAGTGCCGGTGTGGCCATGCGTTATCCGATATCCGTTCCCGTTCAAGATATTCATTGTATCATAAAGACTTAGGCCCACGATATTCGTATATGAGCCGTGTATTTCCGTGACGAATGCGCCCGCGAGGCCCTGAATGCCGTAGGCCCCGGCCTTACCCTGCCATTCGCCGGAGGCGATGTAGGCGTCCAGCTCGTCTTTCGAGAGGCGTTTGAAGCGCACATCGGTTTTGATGACGCGGGTGACGGTTTTGCCCGTGGGGGTGATGACGGCGATGCCGCCCCAGACCTGATGCTTGCGGCCCGAAAGTTTTTCGAGGATGGCGCGGGCGTCGGCGGCATCGGCAGGCTTGCCGAAATTGCGGCGGCCAAGGGCCACGGTGGTGTCGGCGGCCAGCGTGAAGGTGCCGGTTTCGGCCACGGCCTTGCACTTGGCCAGCGACAGGCGTTTGACCATGGCCCTGGGCAGTTCGTTTTTCAGCGGGGTTTCGTCGATGTCGGCGGGGCTTACGGCATCGGGCTTGATGCCGATTTGCGCCAGCAGGTCGATGCGGCGCGGGGAGGCTGAGGCGAGGATAAGCTGGTTATTTTGCATAATTCCATAAAACCGGGTATAAACGGGGCCGTGAGACACGCTTTTACCCTAGTCGCCGTCAAAGCCAAAGCGCCGCTTGTTTATGCCCCGGAGGCATGGAACGCGCCGGGCGTGGTGGAAAAGACGAATTGCTACGCCTATGCACTGGACGAGCCGCTTCTGGGGCGGCCGTGGATTGGGGAACGGCAATACCCGCAATTCACGCGCGACGACTGGTTCGCGGAACCGGAACCCAATTACAAGGTGGTGGCGCTGTCGGCGCGGTTTGCCTGTGTGGCGGAAGACCGGGCGGCACTGGAAGAGATGTTTTTCCATGCCGACGGGCTGGAGCGTATTCGCCCTCATGGAGCAGATCCGCGGCGCGACCATATCATTGCCTATGCGCCGTCCCTGCGGCATGTGCTGCGGCGGGAAGGCAGCGGCGAGTGGACCCAGAAAAAAAGCAGCGAACCCGTGTGCAATACGGACGAGCGCGGCCATGTCATCACCAACCTGGAGGCGGCGGACGTCCGGCTGGTGCGCCATTCACAGCGCAGCGTGGACATCCAGTATTACCGGGTGCGGCGGGGGCAGAGTTTCCTGTGGCCCGTCGCGGCTGCGGCGTAATTATTTTTCGCGGAAGATGATGCGACCCTTGGTCAGGTCGTAGGGGGTCATTTCGACGACGACGCTGTCGCCCGTCAGAACGCGGATGCGGTTTTTGCGCATCTTGCCGGCGGTGTGGGCCAGCACTTCGTGACCGTTTTCAAGTTTGACGCGAAACATGGCGTTGGGCAGGACTTCGGTGACCGTGCCTTTGAATTCAATGAGATCTTCTTTAGCCAAACGAGGCTCCCTGAACTTGGTTAAGCCGTGGTGTTATACGCCTATGCCGCAAAAATTCAAGCTTTGTGGGCAAAGCGGTTGCGCAGATGCCCTTTGAGCGCGTCGCGGATGGCGCGGTAACCTTCCAGAATGGCGTCGCGGCTGCCGTCGGGGCCGGGGACGGCGGGCAGGTCCCAGTAATCCAGCTCGAACCCCTGTTTTTCGCGGTGTTCGCGCGCGGCCTCGAAAGCCGGGATGGACAGGGCGATAACCAGTGTGCCGGGGGCGATGCGGGTGAAGGCGACCTTATGGGGTGTGTGGGTTGCGATGTCCACGCCGTTTTCCAGCATGGCGGCGCAGGCGAAGGGGTCGACCCAGCCGGCGGGGTCGAGACCGGCGGAGGCGGCGCCCGGCAGCAAAGCCGCCGCCATGGGGGAGCGCACGGCGTTGCGTTCGCACAGGAAAAGAACCGGCGGCTTTACCATGGCTGGATGGACCCGATATGCAGCACGCAGATGAGGGTGAACAGGCTGCGGGCGGTGGCATGGTCGATTTCGGCCTGGCCTGCGAGGCGTTCGCGCAGCAGGTCGGCGCCTTCGTTGTGGAGGCCGCGGCGGGCCATGTCGATGGTTTCCAGCCTTGCACGGTCGGCGCCGCCGCTGGCCATCTGATAGCTTTCGCAGATGAGGAAATAATCCTTCACCAGACGGCGGAAGGGGTTGAGGGATACGGCGATGTCCGGCAGTTCGTGGCGCAGGCAGTCGCGCACGCGGAAGAGGAGGCGGTGACCGTCGAGGCCCAGGCGCACGTAATAGGGGCCGTGGTTGTTGTCGGGCACGGCGAAGCTGTTCTGTTCGATGAGGTCGCGCACGGCGGTGGCGCGTTCCTGTTCCACCAGCGGGTTGCGGTTGCGGGCGCGCGGTTCGTCCAGTTCGAATTTCTGGATGTAGTGCTGGAGGTTGACGGCGTTCATGCCGTTCCAGTGTGCGCCTTCGGGCGGCGCTATTGCAAGCGGAGGGCCTGCGGCTTTGTGCGCGCGGGGGGTTGCGGGTAGGTGGTATCCCACAGTTCGCGCAGGTTTTCTTCCGTCAGGTGGATGTTGCGGGTGAGGGTGCAGTTGGGGAATTCCAGCGTTTCGGCGACGCCGATGAGTTTGAGGTCGGCCAGTTTCTGGCCGCGGAAAACATCAGGGTCGCCTTCGAGGCGGGAGCGGGCGACGCAGAGGTCGTAGTATGTGTCCATCATCACGAAGAAACGCACGTCCATATCGGCGTAATACAGGTCTTTCGCGCTGGTGCTGCCGAGGCCGCCGCGGACGATGCGCCATGAATCCCGCGCGGCGGGCGTTTTCCATGGGCGGACACGGGCGTCGTTGATGATGTCGGCCCCGCCGATGAGGGAGCAGACGACGCTGTCGGCCAGCGTGTCGGGGCCGAAAAATTCGACGGCGTAATCGCGGGCGGCGTCCATCTGGAAGTGCCAGTATTCGCGCGCGTTTTCGATGGCGGCGTTGAAGGTGTCGCGGCTGACGGCGTTGCGCAGCGGTTCGATATGCAGGCGCGTCAGGCTTTCCAGCACTTCGCGGGTGCCGGGGTAGAATGCGGGGTCCAGCCCCAGGTCGCGCATCACGGGGGCCGCGGCGTGCGTGGTCGGGAATGTCGTAATCATTTGCCTGTTCAACTTTTGTTCATGCGGCCGTGGTTGGTCCCGGCCGCTTTGAAATTTTAATCAGCGGACGCGTTCAATTTCAGCGCCGACGCCGGAGAGTTTTTCGACCACGCGCTCATAGCCGCGGTCGAGGTGGTAGATGCGGTGGACGAAGGTTTCGCCTTCGGCCACGAGGCCCGCGAGCACCAGCGCCACGGATGCGCGCAGGTCGGTCGCCATGACGGGCGCGCCGCGCAGGGTCTGGACGCCGCGCACGATGGCGGAATTGCCCTGTACCGAGATGTTGGCGCCCATGCGCACCAGTTCCGGCACGTGCATGAAGCGGTTTTCGAAGATGGTTTCGGTGACCATGCCCGCGCCTTCGCACAGGGTCAGCATGGTCATGAACTGGGCCTGAAGGTCGGTGGGGAAGGCCGGGTAGGGTTCGGTCATGATGTCGATGCCCTTGATGCGCTTGTCGCGCGGCTTGGACACGATGACGTCGCCGTCTTTCTCCGTGAAGGTCACGCCCGCCTGTTCGAGCAGGCCCATGAGGGAGCGCAGCGTATCGGGGCGCGCGTTTTTCAGGCGCACTTCGCCGCCGCACAGGGCCACGGCAATCATGAAGGTGCCGGTTTCGATACGGTCGGCAATCACGTCATGGGTTGCGGCGTTGAGCTGTTTACGCCCGCGGATGACGAGGCGCGAGGTGCCGATGCCGTCGATCTCGACGCCCATTTTCACAAGGCATTCGGCAAGGTCGGTGACTTCCGGTTCCATGGCGGCGTTGGCCAGCACGGTTTCGCCTTCGACCAGGGCCGCGGCCATCATGATGTTCTCGGTGCCGGTGACGGTGACCTTGGGGAACAGGATTTTTGCGGGTTTCAGGCCTTCGGGGGCTTCGGCGACGATGTAGCCGTCTTCCAAAGTGATTTTGGCGCCCATGGCTTCCAGCGCCATGATGTGCAGGTCAACGGGGCGGGTGCCGATGGCGCAGCCGCCGGGCAGGGATACGCGCGCCTTGCCGGTGCGGGCCAGCAGAGGCCCGAGCACGAGGATGGAGGCGCGCATCTTGCGCACCATGTCGTAGGGGGCGGTGGAGTTATCGATGTTGCCGCCCTGCAAATGCAGGATGGCCTTGCCGTCTTCGACCGTGACTTTCACGCCGAGGTGCTGGAGCAGGTCGGACATATTCTGGATGTCGCGCAGG
>JAMIFL010000135.1:0-11650 GCA_035906295.1 Alphaproteobacteria bacterium
ATGACCGGCGCGGTCGGGTTCTGCTCCTGGAACAATTCCGGGTCGAACACCGCTTCCATGTGCAGCGTCAGCGCGAAGTTCAGGTTCTGCGGCACCGCGTATTTCAGGATGAATTGCAGCTTGCCCTGCGAATTCAGCTCGGGGTCGTCGATGGACCACGTATTGCTGCCCGCGTCATAGGTAAGCCCCTCCATCGTAAACCCGGCCGGGAAGCCGGAGATGGAGAAATTGGTAACCGCAAAACCCGTCGGCAGCGTCGGCGTGAATTCCAGCACGCGCGACATCACGTTGTCGCCGAAATACTGGTCGTTATCCGCCTGGACGATCAGGTCTTCCGTGGCGGTCGGGTAGTTGATGAGTTCGGTCGAATACTGCGCCGTGTTGGCCGGGTTGAAGAACGACGCGTCGGAACCGCCGCCCCCGCGCACCACGCGCACCATGTTGCCGTGCCCGTCATCCTCAAGCCCGTCGACGCGCGCAATCTGCAGCAGGTCGATGGTGAACAGCGCCGCATCTTCCGGCTCCGGCGGGGCTTCGCCCTTTTTGCTGTTGGAAGGCGACGACGAAGACGCCGGCGGCGGCGGCGGCGAAGGGTCGGCGGCCGACTGGTCGACCGCAAGGCGCGGCGCGTTCGATTTGAATTCCTGGCGGGCGTTGAAATCGTTCTTGGCGACCTCGCCCTTGCCCTGCTCGGCCTCAAGCTGCCCGATGCTGGCCTGGAGATTCTCGAGAATCTCCATTTTCTCCTGCAGCATCTGGTCGACTTTTTCGGCCTGCGCCTGCGCTTCCTTGTCGGCTTCGGCCTCGGCTTTCGCCTCGTCGCCCGGCATGATGCTGGAAATGGCGATGAAATCTTTAGCGGTCAGGTTGCCGACTTCGCCGATTTTCTCGGTCAGCGTGTCCAGCGAAATGGGCTGGCCGTCTACGGTAAACGCTAACCCCGCCTCCGGGTCGAACAGGATAAGCGCCATGCCGACAAGGATGATCTGGGACTTCGTGGCCGGATCGGACAGAACGATGTCCGAACCCAGCACGTCAACCTTCATTTTGTCGAGATCAACCCCCTCAAGGTTGACCGTCTGCCCCGCCTGCACGAAAACGCTCGCAACCTCGCCCGAACCGGGAAGGCTGACATCAACAACGGAAGACGCCGGTTTTTTGCCGGAATCGCCCGCCTCGGGAGGGGTGGAGGCGTTTACCATCTCTTAAGGATACCGCGAAAGTATGAAGAAATTCTTGCGAAAGTATGGAAAGGGACTGAAAGAGGATACCGAATTAATCGAATTACTGCGCTTCCGTGGGTGCCGGCATCTCGGGAAGATCCGGGCGGCCCAGCGGCGGAAGTTCAGGTGTCGAGAGACTGCCGCCCGAGGCTTCTGCCCCTGCGGCTTGTGCGGCGGCCTCGGCGGCTGCGCGCATGGCCTCGTCCTGGGCCTTCTTAAGCGATGCGTTCTGCTCTTTAAGGAAATCGACCTGCGCCTCAAGCTCCGCGATGCGGTTATCCTGCGCAACGCACTGGCTGATCGGCCTGTAATCCCCCGGCTGCGCGGCGCCAAGGCGGCGGCGCAAATCTTCCTTCTCAGCCTCCAGCAAAGCCATTTTCTGGGCCATGCTGCTGTTGAAGGTGGCGGGGTCGTAATCGCCGTTGCTCGGGCAGGCCGGGCGCAGCGACTCGGTCATGCCTTCCGGCGGCAGGGACACGGACGTGCCCAAAACCGGGGCCGGCGCGTAAACGGGCGCCATGTCGGCGGCCACCGGGGCCACCTGCGCATTGTCCACGATGGGGGAAACGGATTTGTTGCCGGCAGCATACACGGTCGGCACGCCCTGTGCGGGCGCAACCACCGGCGCCGCGGGGGCGGCATAGGCGGCCTGCGTATCGATGGGGTAAACGCCGCTGACCGGCGCCTGCGCATAAGGGGTCAGGCGCTGGGCCTGCATCGCGCCGATAGGGTCGGTCGCGGAATCCTGCGCCATAACGGAACCCATACCCGATGTCAGGGCAATGGCACAGCACACTGAGAATAAGACACGGTTCATGGAAGGTCCGACATAAGGCCGAAGGGAGGGTTCATTAACCCGACCAATGGTACACACATCATCCTGTTTTGCAATCGCACTGACTCATAACTCCGCCGACGACTCGCGGGAGTCCGGAAATCTGCGATTTTTCTCAACCCGCACCCCGCCACAACCACACCGCGATACCCCCTCACCCCGGCAAAGAATCCTCCAACCGATTCGGACTCGCGATTAATACGCGCCGCCCCCGTCACGCCCGTCCCGCCATCAACGCCAGCGTTTCCCCGCCCAGCTTCACCGTAAGCGCACCCGCCCCCAGCGCATGCTCGCGGCGCACCGTGCCCGCCCACATCTGCATAAAATCCGTGCATCCCGCCTTTTCCGAAGCCGCCCGCAGCGGCGCCACGTAATGCGATGCATAAGGAAACGCAGGCGCGTCCGGCGCCATCGGCCCCACCTCTTCTATAAAGCGGTTCACAATGCCCCGCGCAGGCCGGCCGCTGAACACGTTGGTCAGAACCGTGGGCGCGTCCGTGGCCAGCGCCGCGCGGTAAAGCGGCGAAACCTTCGCCTCCGGACAGAACATATAGGCCGTCCCCAGTTGTACCGCCCCGGCCCCCGCCTCAAGGCACGCCTTGATGCCGCACGCATCCGCAATGCCGCCCGCCGCGATGACCGGCAGCGACGTGATGCGCCTGATTTGCGACACCAGCGAAAGCGTATCCGCCTGCGTCGAAACATCCCCCGTCAGGAACATGCCCCGGTGCCCACCAGCCTCAACCCCTTGCGCGATGACCGCGTCGCACCCGCGGCGCTCCAGCCAGGCCGCCTCCTCGGCGGTCGTGGCGGATGACAGCACAACCGCCCCCGCAGCCTTGACCCTGCGCATTAACCCTTCCGCGGGCAACCCAAAATGGAAACTCACGACCGCCGGGCGCAGTTCCTCGACCACCGCACAGAACGCGTCGTCGAACGGCGCCCGCGTCGGCGTTTCCGCCACGCGCTCTATATCCAGCCCCAGCGCCGCATAATAAGGCGCAAGCCGGTCCCGCCAGCGCGCCTGCGCTGCATCTGTACGCGCACCCTGTTCATGGCAGAAAAAATTGAGGTTGACGGGACCGTCCGTATCCCGCCGCATCGCGGCCCACGCCGCGCGGATGCCGTCCGGCGAAAGCAGCGCGCACGCAAGCGACCCCAGCCCCCCGGCCCCGGTCACCGCCGCCGCCAGCGCAGGCGTATCCACCCCCGCCATCGGCGCCTGTATGATGGGAACCTCTATGCCCAGAAGTTCAGCGATTGTTCGATCTGGCCAGACATTCATGCACATCTCCGGAGGCATGTGGTGCCGGTTGAGGGGATTGAATCCCCGACCTTCAGTTTACAAATCTCTCTAAGCAACACCGGCCGGTTTTTGACCGCCGCTGCCCCCGGATTGTCCCAAAGACGTCAAGCGCAGCTATCATTCCAGCCCGGACGTCCCTCACACTTTCTCGGAATGACGATGGCCGGACAGAAAAAACCCATTCACTACGAATGAGCTACATTCCACCTGTCAATCAGAAGCGATAGCCAAACCGCACCATCCCCGAATTTTGGTGGTAATCCGCCTTGGCCTCATAATCCCAGGAAGCGCTGAACTCGGCGTTGTTCGTCAGGCTGTGCTTCAGCGACAGGCCGACATTGATGGTACCACGCGCCGGTTTCAGGCCGTCCGTGGTGAAGGCCGCGCCGCCGCCGGTGAAACGCGCGGTCGTGTCTACAGTGTCGCCGATCAGGTCGTAGCGGTAACCGGCGTGAAACGACGGCTCCGTCTTTGAACCGTTGCTATGCGTGTAGACATGACTGGCCTCCGCGCCGATTCCGATTTCAAGAATATTCGCACTGCTGGCGCCCACAACCTGGCTGGCCCCGCCCGCACCCGTTTCAGTGTAGCCGCGCGCGCTGTAGCGCGTCCAGTTGGCGAGGACACTCGGCGTAATACGGGTATCATCGGCAAGGGTCAGCATATGGCCGGCCTTGACCTGCGCGACATACTGGTCTGCGCCATAATGGCCGTGCGCGCTGACGCCGGTGCCGCCGACATTGTAGCGCCGCGTATTGACGTTGTTGTAGGCATACCCGCCCATCGCATTGATGAAGTTGAGCGAGTCGATATTCCACGTGCCATAAAGCGTGACCTGATAGCTGTCGATATCCGTACCGGTCATATTGGCGTTTTTGGAATTGACATCGGTAAAGCCGTAGCTGCCCGCGATGCCAAGGATCAGGTCATCGGCGATATTCCGCGTATCGACGCCGGCAGCAATACCGTAGGTATCGGCACCATAGCCGGCAACGCCGCCGCGGGAATCCTGACGCGCCCGCGCGCCAAAACCCTGCATCCACGCATGGAGTCCGCGCGCGCTGTCGCCGGACGACAACCCCGTCGTGGAGGAAGCGGAGATGCTGTTCAGGTTGTCGAGCCTGTTGTTGATAAGACTCAGCGCCTGGTTGGAAACGTTGACGGAGGCCGTCGCCGCACCGTTATCGGCTGTCGGCGAGATGGATTCGATCAGGCGATTCAGCCTCGCATTGTCCCCGTCGACATCGGCGGCGAGGAGATTGCCGGTAATCTGGCTCAACACCGGGTCACCCGTCGTATCAAGATCGACGAAGACCGAGGCAACGCTCGTGTTGTTCGCCGTCGTCATTTTGGGAAGGATGCCGCCCCCGCCGATGGCGCTGGTCAGCTGCGCCAGGCTGTCGCCGAACAGGTAATAATAGATGAGGCTGATTTCGTCGCCCAGATCCATGTCGCCGATATCGAACCCCAGACCGATGGCGTTGTCGCCGTTGCCGTTGTCCTGCCCGCTAAGATAGACGGCGGGGGATTGCGACCAGGGGCTTGTGATAGCCGTATTGTGCGTCGCGGCATCGGTCGTGTACATCGACAGGACGAAACTATGCCCCCCGGTGCTCACGGACGTCACTATATCGGAGGCGGCGATGGTGCCGGCACCGCGCGTATTGGTCGTAGAGGGTGTCTCGACATCCGGGTCGATCTGGCGCGAGAACTGCACACCCGTCAGCGCCGCGTCGGCATGAATGGTCGTCGTGATCTTGAGAGCCTTGTCGGCCTCGTTGAACGACACGTCGTTCGTGATGGTGAAGGCCGAGACTGCGCCCCCGACCAGATATGTGTTAGTCCACACGCCGCGATGATCGGCGCCGGTGCCGCTCATGTCCGTCAGCGTGCCGCCGGTCAGTTGCAGGGAAGACCCGATGTTGTTGTTGTTGCTGACCGTTGTGCCGTTAAAGGTTACCGAAAAACCTTCGAACGGTATGCCCGGCGTCAGCCAGTCATTCGCGGAGGGGAAGTTACCCGTACCCGTCGTATCATAAATCAGGCCCGGCGATACGCCCGCCTGCCCCAGCGTGCCCCTGTCGTTCAGGCTTACCCTGATATAGTCGCCGGTCAGCACGAGCGGCGCGGCCTGTGCCAGAGAATGATGGAGGGATACAAGGCAGGTCGCCGACAGAAGAATCAAAGCAAGGCGTTTAACCCCAGCCTCCTGAATTCTTACAAGATTAACGTCCATAACCATCGTAAACTTCCCCTCTTTGCGATTCGGCACGAGTATACTCAATTTAACTATGGGCAGGAAGGGAAGGCGCCCCACCGCACCCCTCGCACAGATAGAAGGGAAATGAACACGATGCGGATGCCTGCTTTCATGAATCCCTCGATGCTGACGCTGATTTTGGCTTTGGCTCTGAATGCCTGTGCCTATACCTTGCAAAGCCGCGTGGCCGATGCCGACGCCCTGGCCGGACAAAGCGGATGGGCACGCGAAAGCCTGGTTACAGGCGCATTCCATCTGGCGGTATTTTTACCGCAAGTACGGCACGTGGCCGATACGGTGACAATCTATATCGAGGGCGATGGGCTGGCGTGGCTGGATCCCGCCACGCCGTCTCTCAACCCCACGCCGAAAAACCCTGTGGCGCTGCAACTGGCCCTGCGGCACGGCGCGGGCGCGGCCTACATTGCGCGGCCCTGCCAGTATGTGCAGGACGATGCGGCCTGCAGGGATAACGCATGGTGGACGAACCGCCGCTTCGCGCCGGAAGTGATCGCGGCGACGGACAAGGCCGTGAATGCGGTGAAACAAATCTACAAAGCCCGCCATGTGGTACTGGCCGGATATTCCGGCGGCGGGGCGGTGGCAGCACTGGTCGCGGCGCAGCGCAACGACGTGGCGGAGCTTGTCACCATCGCCGGAAATCTCGATACGGACGCATGGGTGAAACTTCATGGCGTGACACCACTGTCCGGCTCTCTCAACCCTGCCGATTCATGGACCGCGTTGCAGGACATTCCGCAACGTCACTATGTCGGGGCAAATGACAAAACCATCCCCCCGTCCATCGCACGAAGTTACGCCGCACGCTTTCCGCCCGGCAGGCGCCCTGCCGTGATCGTGATGGACGGATACGACCACGCCTGCTGCTGGACGGCAGACTGGCAACGGCTTCTCCACGTCCCCTGAAAACGCCCTGCCAGCCGCCGAAGAGTATAGGGTCGCGAAAAACGCCCTCTCAGCCGCATATTCTGCTGATAAAACGCCCACCATATGTGAAGGCGCAGCCAGACACGCAAAGCGTAAGGCTGCTGAACTGGCAGTTTCAATTGATGGATTGGTCGATTTTCAGTGTCCCCAGCCTGTCCCTGAGAGGGGAAAAATGGTGCCGGTTGAGGGGATTGAACCCCCGACCTTCAGTTTACAAAACTGCTGCTCTACCGCTGAGCTAAACCGGCCCGTTTCCGTGATCCTGCCCGCATGGGAATAAAAACCCGTGGAGACGCTTTGTTTTGAAAGAGTTTTCTTTTAAAATCAATGAATATTCTGTTACTAATTCGCCTGTTAAACATCAACACATCAGGATTTTCTCTCCGTGGCGGACAATAGGGGCGATGACGGCCTTTTCATGTTCTTCTTCCTCATCGTCCTCGTATGGGGCGGCGGCTACCTGCTGTGGAAGAATTTCCGTCCCCAGATAAGCCAGGGCATCATCACCGTGCGCACGGTGGAAATGAAATTCGCCAGCATCTGGTGGGACGATGAAGACATCATCAACGTCCCCATCTACACCTCGACTGACGACGAACGCCCCCTCGAAGCCCATATGGGCGACAACGAACGCCTCGACTATCACCCCACCAAGTTCGGCGTCTGGCGCCGCTTCGCCGAAAGCGTCGAAGTGCAGGACCTGACCTCAGACCACATCAAGGTCATGACCTATGTCGCGCTCTGGCCGCTGCGCTGGGTGTTCGTGGGCATCATGGCCCTGCTCTTCGTCTGGACCATTTTCAACGGCCCCACCAGCAAGTTCCGCCGCGTGCTGGGGCTTGAGGGCCTCATCATCGATCAGGCGAAAACCTTCCGGGTCATCCAGCCCTTCCTCAAATTCAATCCCAACAAGCTGCCGTTCCGCGCCCCCGGCGCCGCCGTTCCGGCCGAACTGCCCATGTTCGCCGAAGCCCTGGGGCCCGAGGAATGGATCGCCCACAACGAAATCACCGTGACCGACGGCAAGCCCGACCACGATCAGGCCGAAGCCGCCTTCTCCGAACAGCTCGGCCCCCGCTGGAAAGGCGTTGACGCGCTGCCGACCGAACTAAAAATCCTGCTGGCCACCTTCTGCCTCAAGGCGTCGCGCAAGCGTCAGGAAGCAGACGACATGCTCGGCCGCCTCTCCACCTGCTGGAGCCACGACAAAGGCCTCAAGCTTTCCACCGACCCCAAACTCGCCCGCGAAGCGCGCAAAATCCTGCGCGATAAAAAACTCTCCGAAATCACGCTGGGCAACGCCAACCGCCACGCCTACGTCTCCACCGCCCTCATGCGCGCGCTCGACACGGCCCGCAGCGAAGGCGGCGTTCTCGCGCCCGCCCAGTTCGTCTGGCTGCGCGCGCATAACCGCCAGCTCTGGTATCCGCTCAACAACCTCGGTCGTCAGGCTTTCCATGCCGAGGCGCTGGGCGTCGCCTCCCACTACCGCGCCGAAAAACAAATCAACCGCCCCATCCCCCGCCCCCGCGTGGGCGACGCCATCGAAGGGCTGATAGACCATATGGGCAACGCCATCATGGCCCGCCCCATTCCGCCGACCGACGGCAAACCCCGTAAACGCAGGAATCGCGTGAACGCGGCCGCCAACCCCGAAGCTGCTTAACCATCAGGAGAACCCAATGGCCTTCAAGAACTCCAACCAGCCCAGCGCGAAAATCGCCGACGGACGCCTGATTCTCTCGCTGCCCGATGCTGAAACCCCGGCCCTGTGGATGATGCCGCTGGATGACGCCACAACCTCCGTGCTGCGTCTGGAAACCGATGCCAAGGGCCTGCTCATCCTGAAAAAACACGGCGGCAAGGGCACCGCCGAAACAATCGCCGTCTACCGCGACCGCAGCCGCGCCGCCGCCGCCCTCGCCGCCGCCGCCGCCGCCATGGAAAAAGCGCGCAACACCCGCCCCCTCGTCGGCCCCAACGCCCAGCCGGTGATCGTCAACACCGTGCCGCGCTACGGCAAATGGTTCATCTATCTCGTGATGTTCTGGTTCCTGCTCTCCATGCTCTCGCTCGATAAAATCATCCTGCGCGCCGTCATCACCCCGTTCCTGAGCGATGACGTCACCGCCGCCCTTCAGGCGCAGCAGGCACAGCAGCTCCAGCAATACATGCAGGCCCAGCAGGGCTCAGCCCAACCGGCTGAGGCGCAACCCGCCCAGCCGCAGGTGGCCCCGCCGCGCGCCCCCGGCGCCCCGCTGCCCGCCGGCGTCCCGATGTCCGCCGACGATTTCCTGAGCAACCCTCAGGCCGGCCAGTAACGGGATGACGCAACCTCCGATGGGATTGGAAAGGACCCTTAAGCCGTAAGACTGTAACGCCATGGCAATTTTTCAGAAAAAATATGACATGAAGTTGGTCCATGCGCTGCGTGATACGCGGCCGCTGGGCACCCGTCTGTACGACTTCTTCACCAACTCCGACTACGCGGCCATGCTGTTCATGGTCGCGGGCGTCCTCATGCTGGTCCGCGGTCCCGGCCAGTACCTGACCGACATCATCCTGCTGGTCGCCTTCCTGTATTTCTGGTTCCTCAAGCGCGCCAACCGCACGCTGTCCTATAAAATGCCCGCATGGTCCCCCTTCAAGGACAAGAACGAGCGTGACGGCAAGGCCAAGGGCATCATGTTCCTCGGCAACTCGCAGCAATACTCGAACGAGGAAGTCTGGTTCAACAACGCCGACGTCCGTACCCACATCCTCTATCTCGGCACCACCGGCGCCGGTAAAACCGAAGGCCTGAAATCCATCGTCTCCAACGCCCTGACATGGGGTTCGGGCTTCATCTACATCGACGGCAAGGCCGACACCGACCTCTGGTCGTCCCTCTGCGCCATGGTGCGCCGCTTCGGCCGTGATGACGACCTGCTGGTCCTCAACTACATGACCGGCAACTCGGACGATCCCGCCCCGTCCAACACGCTGAACCCCTTCTCCTCCGGCTCCGCATCCTACCTGACGCAGATGCTCGTCTCGCTCATGCCCGAAGCCGGCGGCGACAACGCCATGTGGAAAGAGCGCGCAATCTCCCTGCTCTCCTCCCTCATGCCGGCCCTGACGTGGAAACGCGACAATCAGGACCAGCCGATGAACATCAACACCATCCGCCACGTCATGAACTTCCCCGAAGTGGTGAAGCTCTCGCGCGACGCGGCGCTGCCTGAGCGTATCCGCAACGGCCTCGTCGGCTACCTCAACACCCTGCCGGGCTACGTCGACGCCGCCTTCGACGACAACGGCATGGAAAAGCCGCTGGGTCCCGACCAGCCGATGGTCGACACCAACGTCGTCAAGCAGCAGCACGGCTACCTGACCATGCAGTTCACCCGCGCGCTGCAAAGCTTGGGCAACGACTACGGCTACATCTTCGAATCCCGCCATGCCGACATCGACATGATCGACGTGGTGTTGAACCGCCGCGTCCTCATCGTGCTCATCCCCGCGCTCGAAAAATCGCCGGACGAAGCCGCAAACCTCGGTAAACTCGTCGCCGCCACGCTCAAGGGCATGATGGGTTCGACCCTCGGCGCCACGGTGGAAGGCGAAGCCAACACCGTCATCGAAAACAAACCCACGCGCTCCATCACCCCCTTCATCACGGTGTTCGACGAAGTCGGCTACTACACCACGCAGGGCATGGGCGTCATGGCCGCGCAGGCCCGTTCGCTCGGCTTCTGCCTCGTCTACGCCGCGCAGGATTTGGCCGCACTCGAAAAACGCGTGAAGGAAGAAGCCAAATCCATCACAGGTAACTGTAACATCAAGATCTTCGGCAAGCTCGAAGACCCGATGGGTACGCAGGACTTCTTCGACCGCACCATGGGCAAGGCGCTGGTCACCATGGTCGGTGGCTTCACGCTGGGCGGCACCGGCCAGTCGGCCACCGGCTCCTACTTCGGCAACACCACCGCCAACTCAGACTTCCGCCAGCGCGCCTCGTATGACGACCTGCGCGGCTTCAAGGAAGGCGAAGCCATCCTCGCCTTCGGCATGACCTTCAACGTCGTCAGCCTCTATTACGCCAACCCCGGCACGGCCAAGGCCATGCGCGTCCAGCGTTTCGTGGGCCTGCCGAAGTCGAACGACTTCGTCCTCAAGCACGTCAAGGACATCGCCGCCCTGCGCGACCGCCTCATGTCGCGCGACTGGACCGCCGCCAAGGGCAACAAGCTGTCCGCCAACCCGGAATTGCAGGCCATGGTCCACGCCACCACCCTGCGCACCGGCGACCCCATGCGCGACGGCGCCCTGGCCGTCATCGGCCTCCAGGCTCTCAACGGCAACCTCGACCTGACCCCCGCCCCGGCATCCGCAACCCCGGCTGAAAAGCCGCAGGGCAACGCCAACCCCATGGACTTCTTCGGCGCCCGCAAGAAGCTCGACGACCTGACCGAAACGGAAGACGACAAGGGCGAAGGCGAGGACGGCAAAACCGGCGGCTCCTCCGGTGGCGGCGGCAAGGCCCCCAAACAGGCCGTGAAGGACGACAACATCCAGTCCGTCCCAAAAGAGCGTTTCGACTCCATGGAAGCCGTCGACACCAAGGCCCGCACCGGCATGACCATGATGCCCGAAGGCCTGTCCGACGAAGTGAAGGGCATCCTCAAATCCGCCGCCGACAACCTCGCCGCCGGCCTCTTCGGCACCCCCGACCTCGCCCCCGGCGCACAGGGCGGCGGCGACAGCCGCACCGTCAAACCCGCCAGCGCCCCCACCAGCGGCTCGCCCTTCAAGCGCTAAGCGCGCAACACCCCAAACGCAAAACGGGCGCCCGATTGGCGCCCGTTTCGTATAGCGGCACTAACGCTTACGCGTCGATGTTGGTGGCTTTCAGGGCATTGTCCTGGATGAACTCGCGGCGCGGTTCGACCACGTCGCCCATCAGGGTCGAGAAGATTTCGGATGCCTTTTCAGCGTCGCGGACGTTGACCTTCAAAAGCGTGCGGACGTTCGGGTCCAGCGTGGTTTCCCAAAGCTGCTCGGGGTTCATTTCACCGAGACCTTTATAGCGCTGCATC
>JAMIFL010000136.1:0-15698 GCA_035906295.1 Alphaproteobacteria bacterium
GCCACGGAGGGCAGAGTGAGCAGCGCAAAGCCAACGATGGCGGTCGTGGACAGCAGGCGATTTTTCAAGACATTCCCCTCGGACGTGCAGAAAACTGATTCCCGGAATTATCTGCATAATCTGCTGGTGCAGGAAGCGCTTAGCAAGGGTTATGAACAGGGGAATCGAAGGTGTTCTGGAAACGGCGCGGCGGGCTGGGCGTCGCGCTATTTTCAGAATGAGGTCGCGTAGCTCAGGATGAACTTGGCGCGGCCATCGGTGGTTGAATCCGACAGGCCCCAGAGGTAGCCGACATCGTATTTCAGGCCATCGACGATTTCGCCGCTGACGGTGGGGCCGATTTTGTGGCCCTGTTCATCGAAGCCGGGGTCGTGCCGCAGGTTGCCGGTGTCGGCGTAATATTCAAAGCCGGGGGCGAAATGCGGGTTGATTTTGTAGCTGCTTTTCCACGCGAATTTGAGGGCGAGGCCGCTTTCGGAATCGCCGCCCAGTTCGGTTTCGGCGCCGATATTGGCGAGTGTGGCGAGGTCGCCGAAATCTTTCGCCAGCAGGAATTTGGCTTCGAAGGTGTCGGGGTCGCCGTCTTTCGTGGCGGCGGTGTAGGTGCCGTCGATGGCGGCGGCGAGCCATGCCTCGTCTTTTTTCAGGAACTGGTAGCGCAGGCCGAGTTCGATTGCGGTCAGGTCCGGCGCGTCGTTGGGGTCGTTGTCGATGACGGCCTTGATTTCGGGGCGCAGGCGGTCGGTCAGGCCATAGTTCATGACCAGCTTGTTGGGTTGTTTGCGGTCTTTGGACGGGTTGTCGTCCGTGTCGTAGCCGCCGCGGTATTCGAGGGTGAATTTGCGTTTTTCAACATTGGGGGAGGAGACGCTGTCCACCGCGAAGGCGGGGCCGGAGGTGACGAGGGCGGCAAGCAGAGAGAGGGCGCGGCGTGTTTTCATGGGGTGTGATGTAGGAAAGGCACTATTAAAGGCAAGGGTATTGGCCTCGTGTTGTGATGTCGCCGAAACAGGGGTTTTGCGGCGGTTCGAACCTTCACGTTTCAAGCCATTAAAAAAGCCGCCCGATGGGCGGCTTTTTTAATGGTCGGAGCAAGAGGATTCGAACCTCCGGCCTCTACGTCCCGAACGTAGCGCTCTACCAGGCTGAGCTATGCTCCGACGTGCTGGTGAAAGTGGCGGTATTAATGGTCGCGGGTGACGACAAAGTCAAGCAATTCATCCAAAACGGTGCGCAGGTCGGATTCCGGCAGGGTTTGCAGGGCGGTGCGGGCGGTCTGGACATGGGCCTGCGCCAGGGCGCGGCCCTGTTTCAGCGTGTCGTGTCTGGCAATCAGGCCGCGGGCGGTGTCGAGGTCGGCGGCGGTCTGGTTGTGGAGTTGCATGGTGCGGGACCAGAATTCGCGTTCGGATTCGTCGGCCTTCTGCACGGCGAGGATGACGGGGAGGGTGAGTTTGCCTTCGCGGAAATCGTCGCCGGCGTCCTTGCCCATTTTGGTCGCGGTGGTGGAGGCGTAGTCCATCAAATCGTCGATCATCTGGAAGGCCATGCCGAGGTGGTGGCCGTAGGCGCGCAAGGATTCGGCGGTGGCGTCGTCGGCCCCGGCGGAAAGTGCGCCGGAATGGGTGGCGGCGGAGAACAGGGCGGCGGTTTTGGCGTCGATGACGCTGGCGTACTGGTCGAGCGTGATGTCGAGGTCGCCGGTCAGGGCCATTTGCAGCACCTCGCCTTCCGAGATGATGCGGGCGGCGCGGGAAAGGATGGCGAGGATGCGCAGGTCGTCGCTTTCGACCATCAGTTCGAAGGCGCGGGCGAAGAGGAAATCACCCACCAGGACGGCGGCCTTGTTGCCGAAGACGAGGTTGGCGGCGGGTTTGCCGCGGCGCTGGGCGCTTTCGTCGACCACGTCGTCGTGCAGGAGGGTTGCGGTGTGGATGAATTCGACCGAGGCGGCGAGGCCGTGGGCGCGTTCGGACGGGCCGCAGATGGCGGCGGCGGCGATGGTGAGCAGCGGGCGGATGCGCTTGCCGCCGGCGGCGATAAGGTATTCCGCGATTTTGGGAATGAGGGGGATGTGCGACTGGCAACGCGCGAGAATGGCGGCGTTGGTCGCGTCCATATCAGGGCCGAGCAGGGCGGCGAGTTGGTCCAGCGGATTCGCGCCTTTTGTTGACGCGGCGCTTTCCTTATGTTTCAAGGCAGTCATCAACCTCCTTGTAATGGCATTGCATGACGAAGGCAAACGAAGCTGTGCAAAAAGACGAGACGACCCTGCTGGGCGGGCGCGTGCGGCTGATGCAGTTCGCGCACGGGCTTCGCGCGGGGCTGGACGCGGTGATGGTGGCGGCGGCGTGCCCCGCCAAGGAAGGGCAGCGCGTGCTGGACCTTGGCTGCGGCACGGGGGCCGCGGGGTTGTGCGTCAGGGCGCGGGTGGATGTGGCGCTTACGGGCGTGGATATTCAGAGCGAGCTGGTTGCGCTGGCGCAGGAGAGCGCGCTGCTTAATGGCTGGGATGCGGAATTCATAGCGGGGGATTTGCGGGACAAGGGCGTGGTGGCTTCGGACATGTTTGACCATGCCATTTGCAACCCGCCTTACATGCAGGCGGGGGCGTGGTATGACACGCCGGACAAAGTGCGTTCGAAGCAACTGGGCAAGCAGGACGGGGACGCGACGCTGGCAGCGTGGATGGACACGCTGTACCGCGCCGTGCGGCCCGGCGGGAGCGTCAGCGTCATTCACCGCGCGGATCACGCGGACAAGATTATCCAGGCCTTCGGCCCGCGTTTCGGCGGGATGGAATTATGGACGCTGCACCCGCATGACGGTGAAGCGGCCGGGCGTATTGTCATCCGCGCCCTCAAGGCCAGAAAATCCCCGGTGAAAATTCACCCGGGGATTGTCCTTCACCGTCAGGAAGGCGGATGGACGGAAACTGCCGAAGGCATTCTCTCGCATCTGCATGGTCTTCCCTCTGTTTAATGTGGTTTGGCTTTAAAGCTTAACGCTGGGGGTCCTGCATTTTTTCGCCCATGTTTTCGACATCGCGGCCAGCGCCGTGCCACGTGTTCTGGCAGGCCGAAAGGGCGCCGACGGCGACGGTGAGGGTCAAAGCGAGCATAAGGAAGCGTTTCATATTCAGGTCTCCGTTGATTAGGTGTCGTTCCCATCAACGAAAGAAGAATTAAAAAAGTTCCTTAGTTTTAATAGGGGCTCAACCGCCGCCCCTGTCGCATGCTTTGCATGCGCCCGCTCGCTCCGCTTACGCTACGCGGGCCCTCAATGGGCCAGGGGGATTTTTAAGGCTGACCCAGTTCCTGGGAGATGGTCTGCATGCGGTGGGAGAATTTTTCGGAATCCTTCTGGATACCCATGCGGGTGTTGGCGCAGGCGGTGAGGAGGGCCGTAGCGAGCAGTGCATAAAACGCGGTTTTCATGCGGGCAGTGTAGCAAGAAAGCCGGTTTGCGGATACGGTATTCAGCCATGAAGGACTTTCTCGCGGATTTGCCGTTCGTCGGCGATTTTATGGCTCAACGTCCCAAGGTCGCGGTGCTGCGGCTGTCGGGTGTCATCGCGGATGCGACGATGCGCAAGGGGGGCTTAAGCGCCGCCAAATATTTCGAGACAATTGAAAAGGCGTTCGCGGTGCGCGATGTGCGCGAGGTGGCCATCGTCATCAATTCGCCGGGCGGGGCGCCCGCGCAGGCGGCGCTGATCGCCAACCTCATCCGCGACTGCGCGGCGGAGAAGAAAATGCCGGTGACGGCGTTCGTGGAGGACGTGGCGGCATCGGGCGGGTACTGGCTTGCGTGCGCGGCGGACAAGATTTACGTGCAGCCGAGCAGCATCGTGGGGTCCATCGGGGTTATCGCCGCCGGGTTCGGGTTTGACGAATTCATCCGCCGGTATGACATCAAGCGCCGGGTGCATACGGCGGGCAGCCAGAAGGCGATGCTGGACCCGTTCTTGCCGGAGAAGAAGGCCGACGTGGCGCGGCTTGAGGCGTTGCAGAAGGAAATTCATGCGCAGTTCATCGCGTGGGTGCGCGAACGGCGCGGGGCGCGGCTGAAGGGCGCGGACGCCGATTTGTTCGAGGGGCAGATATGGACCGGCGCGGGCGCGCTGGGGCTTGGCATTGCGGACGCGGTGGGCGATTTGCGCGGCGTGATGCACGACAAATACGGCGACAAGGTGCGGCTGATGCATTTCGAGCCGGAGCGCGGTTTCGTACGCAGCCTGATGGGCGCGAAAGCCCCGGGGACGACAAGCCTTGGCGCCAACCTGGCCGACGACGTGCTGGCCACGGTGGAAGCGCGCGGGGAATGGCAGCGATTTGGGCTTTGAGATGAAAAAGAAGGGCGCGGCGAAGGCTAAGGACGTTTTTGAGCGTACCCTCATGGTCAAGCAGGCCGAGGATGATGATGTCTTCGAGGATATCGTCCGCATCAACACCAACCATCGCAAAGGGATAAAGGCGGGCGAAGCCTGTGTTATCCGCTATGGCAAAAAGCGCATTGCGGTTGTCATGCGCAATACGCGCGGGGGCGAGTGCAACGTCATTCGCATGGACGATACGTTGCGCACGCGGCTGGGGGTTGAGGAAGAGCAGACGTATGATTTTGAAATCAGGCGCGCGTCCTTTCTGGACAATCTTTCGTGGGGTTGGCATTCCACGAATGTGTATGTCAAAAGCTCGGCGCGGCTGGCGTTTGTGGGGTTTGTGCTGGGCGTTATCGGCCTGCTTAGTTTTGTCATTGATGTTATTGGCCTTATTCGCGGTTAATTTGGCCGGGGCGTGAAATTTTCAGCCTAAAAATTGCCAAGGGGCGGGGATGGGCGCACACTTGAGGGTAAGGGCCGAGTGAGTGTAAGGCTGAGGCGAGTCTTGGGGATCAAAAGTTGACAGGTTTGAATTTTTTACATAATGTATGGACCAAAATTCAGGAATGGAGAATGGACACCATGACCCAGGACGAAATGCAAAAGGCGCTGTGGCACGCGGCGCAAAAGGGCGACAAGGAACGTATCCGCATGCTGGTGGTTGCCGGCGCGGACGTGATGGCCGAGGACGCCGACGGGCGCACCGCCATGAACATCGCAAGCCAGTACGGGCAGGCCGACGCTTACAAGACGCTTTTGGCGGCGCGTGAGATGCAGGAACTGATGCGCGCGGGGATTACCGCGGGACAGCCGCAAAAAGGCAGCGACAAGGAAGCCGCCTGATAAGGATTTTTCACCAGTGAATGTCTCCTCGAAACCGGTCCCAGTATGGGGCCGGTTTTATTTTGCGGCCTTTATTTGACGGTAGGTTTGCCGGGTTCCTGCGCGCCCCATGGCATGGGGGTTACGGCGGAGGTGGAGTTCTTGGGGGAGCCTTCGATGATGCGGTCGGAATAGCTGAGATAGACCAGCGTGTTGCGCGCGGGGTCCCAGAAGCGGACGACCTGAAGGGTTTTGAAGATGAGGGAGCGCGAGTCCTTGAAGACGGTTTCGCCCTGTTCGATGGGTTTGAGGAAGGTGACGGGGCCGGTCTGGCGGCAGGCGATGGTGACGTCGGAGACGTCCTCGGCCAAACCGAGCGTGCCTTTGACGCCGCCTTTTTCGGGCTGGGTGACGTAGCAGGCGACGCCCTGCACCTTCGGGTCGTCGAAGGCGGTGATGACGAGCTTGTCGTTCGGCGTCAGCGCGCGCCACTTGGTGGAGACGCGGCCGATGATGTCTTCATCGGCGAAGGCGGGCGCGAAGGCGGCGCAGGCGCAGGCAATGAGGGCGGCTGTGAGGAGCGGTTTTTTCATGGGTATCGAGATTTTCATGGGTACCGAGATAGGGTCAGGCACGGAAATAGTCCACCGCGAACCAGAGCATGTTGAGGATGCCGACGCCGAGGAAGGCGGCGATGCCGGTGACAGGCCCCATGATTTCGGCGGGGGCGGCGGTTTCGTCCATGTCCAGTTTCGTGTTCATGGCGTTGACCAGCCAGTCGGAGACGGGGCCGATGACGGGGAGCGTGTCGCGCAGCAGGTAGCCGATGATGCCGCCCGCGAGGCCGCCTATCATGATCCAGAACAGGGCGAGGCCGAAGCTGTAGAACAGGAAGGTGCCGAAGCCGAGTTTGATGCGGTCGCCGTTTTCGTGTTCGGCGCTCAGGGCCAGTTTTGAGATGAGGACCCAGCGGTGGACCTTGAGCTTTACGTGCACGCCGAGGTCGAGCATGGAGGCGACGCCCTGCGACATGTAGATGTTCTGGATGATTTTGCCGCCGATTTTGACGACGGAGAATTTTTCCCACGTGGCGAATTCGGACGGATTGACCACGCCCCTGCCGACTTTTTCAACGATGCCTTCATAGACAATCATGCGAATTTCCCCCTCGCAATGGCGTTTCATTCACACGATTCTTGCCTGAATTCGCGCTCTTTCCAAGAGGGCTTGTGATTGGGGGCAAAGGGGCGTTTAATTTCCCCGCATAAGAATCAACTCAAGGAAGGGACAAAACACATGGTTGCACGGGCAAAAATCGGTCTGGTGGGCGCGGGTCAAATCGGGGGCACGCTGGCGTTGCTGGCGGGGCTGAAGGCGCTGGGCGACATCGTGCTGGTGGACGTGGCCGAAGGCGTGCCGCAGGGCAAGGGCCTCGATATCGCGGAAGCGGCGCCGGTCGAGGGGTTCGACGCCAAAATCACGGGTTCCAACAGCTACGAGGCGCTTGAGGGCGCGGATGTCGTCATCGTCACCGCGGGCATTCCGCGCAAGCCGGGCATGAGCCGCGACGACCTTATCGGCATCAACACCGGCATCGTGAACACGGTGGGCGCGGGCATCAAGCAGTATGCGCCGAATGCGTTCGTCATCGTCATCACCAACCCGCTGGACGCGATGGTTGAGGTGATGCAGCGCGCGACGGGTTTCTCCGACAAGAAGGTCGTGGGCATGGCGGGTGTGCTGGATTCGGCGCGTTTCCGCCACTTCCTCGCGGAAGAGTTCAACGTATCGGTTCAGGACGTCAACGCCTTCGTGCTGGGCGGCCACGGCGACACGATGGTGCCGCTGGTGCGTTATTCCTCCGTGGCGGGCATTCCGCTGCCGGACCTGATTAAAATGGGGTGGACCACACAGGAGAAGCTGGACGCCATGGTACAGCGTACCCGTGACGGCGGCGCCGAAATCGTGGCGCTGCTGAAGACGGGTTCGGCATTCTACGCGCCTGCGTCTTCGGCCATCGAGATGGCGGAAAGCTACCTGCGCGACAAGCGCCGCGTGCTGCCCTGCGCGGCCAAGCTGAACGGCGAATACGGCGTGAAGGGCCTGTATATCGGCGTGCCGGTGGTCATCGGTAAAAACGGGGTCGAGAAGATCATCGAAATCAAGCTGAACGCGGACGAGCAGAAGATGTTCGACCATTCGGTCAACGCGGTTAAAGGGCTTGTCGAAGTTGTTGATAAGATAAGCAAAGCCGCCTGATTTAAGCGCGGTTTTGTATTTTACTGAAAAGGGTGCAGGGCAAACTTGCACCCTTTTTTATTTTGTCATATTGCTGGTTGCATGGGATCGGGTAAAAGCATCATCGTGACGCTGAAAAAGCGGTTCATGAATTCGGTTGCGTTTCCGTCGGCGGAGGCGCTGATACGCGTCGGCATGAACCCGTTCGACGCGCAGATGATGGCGCACCATGCCGACAACGCGCGCGTGGCGCAGCTTATGGACGAGGACGGCAGTTTCGAGGATTTCGACTGGCCGGCGGCGCTGAAGCGCCCGGACATGGCGGACATACTGGTGCAGATGCGCGAGGGGTCGTTCGAGCCTGACGGGGATATCGTGGCGCGGTTTTGCAGCGCCCTGAACATCACGCCGGACGAACTGGCGGGACCGAAGCATCCCGCGCCGGCGATGCCGGGCATCGTGGAAGCGGCGGTGCTGTATTTCGAGGAAATGATGGTGGGCGACCCGGAATACGACCGGGTGCGGGCGTTTCTGGCCGGTGAGGTTTTGAAGGCGCGGGCGGGTTGGCATGCGGTGATTGGACCGGACCGGCAATCGCACGGGCGCATGCTGGAGCAGGTTGAGAAATTCTGGGACTCGCAGGGCGGGCGCGACGTGTTCGACGACACGGTTTCGCCCATCGCGGCGGTGCGCACGCGCTGGGACGAGGCGATTGCGCTGTACCTTGAATTCCTGCACGACCGGGCGCATGACGCGCCGCTGTATTCGGTGCCGAAAAACGTGCCGGGGTTCGACCGCGCGTTCTCCCGCGGGATTCATCAGAACGAAAAATTCATCAGCGACTGGTTCGACTGCCGTACCTGGAGCGAGTCGCCGCAGGCGGAAAGCTTCCTGCGGGCGGAGGCGGGGGCGCGGCATATCCTGAGCAATTTCTCGCTTGAGCAACTGAAGCTGAAGGAACCGGCGCGCCCGCATACGATGCGCGAAATCCTGCGCCTGCCGACGCCGAAGGTGCCGCGGTGAGCCGGGTTACGCATGTGCTGGCCGATTTGTTCGCCGTTGCGGGGCATGCGCGGCAGACCAAGTTTCGCGCCAAGGAAAAAGTGCGCGGGCAAATCGCCACGGGGGAAAACCCGTTTTACAAATGGCGCGAGTTTTACCATGGCGACCTTTTGGAAGTGGCGGACGCGCTGGACCTGACGGTGCGGGAATACAACACCATCGAGAGCAACGAGTTTTCGAGCACGCGGTCGGACGTGCGGGCATTCTGCAGGCTGTTCAAGCTGAACCCGATGGACCTTGCCAACGACGTGGACGTGATGCCGGGTTCGGTGGCCGAGGTGCTGACCGAACGCGCGCGCGACCGCGGCCTGACGCAGGGCAAGCGGGACAAGGCGGTGGACGCCATTGTCATGGAAATCGGCAAGACGCGCGCGGTGTTCGCGCAGGCGAAACTGCATGCCTTGCGCGGGCGCACGGGGCAGGAGCCGGTGGACGACATGATTTTGCCGTTTCAGGCGCTGGAGCAGATGACGCTGGGCCACCCGTTGGTGCGGTGGGTGGAAAATTTCGGCGACGTGCGCAACATGCTGGAGGAAACCGCGTTCGAGGCGGACATGATGCTGCTGGGCGCGGGGGCGGAGCTGGACAAGCTGGATGCGCCGCACATGGCCAAGGGCCAGAACCGCAGGCTTAAGCGCATGCGCGCGTTTTATGCGCATCTGGACGACCGTGGGTCGGGCCGCATGGGCGAGGCGCTGACCAAGGTGCTGCGGACCCGGGGATTCGCGTTCGTGGCCCGCGATTTTCAGGAAGACCCGGGGCGTTATGGCGGGCGGCGGTGGTATGCGCCGCGCATCATCGGCGGCAGGGTTTACGACTGGGACCAGGCCTGCGAGGCGTTTTTCGACACGTTCCGGGAATGGCGCGGGCATCAGGTGGCCAACCATTACTGGCACCAGCAGGAAGACCGGCTGACATGGCGCATGGACGCCTTCGAGGACTGGCTGGAACGGGATGTGACGCAGGACGTGATACAGGGGTTCACCAATGTGTGCCTGTTCGCGCGCACCATGGAGCAGCAGCCCAAGGTTCAGGCCGCTTTGGCGGCGTTCCGGCCCACGCGGCATGCTGTGGTGCAGGAAAGGGTTTTCAAGGGTTTGGGCCCGTGCTAAATCCTTGGGGCGAAACAAAAGGAATTGCCCCATGAACATCCATGAATACCAAGCCAAGGAATTGCTGACGAAATACGGCGTCGCCACGCCCAAGGGCATTGCGGCCATGTCGGTCGCGGAAGCCGTTGCTGCCGTGAAGCAGTTGCCGGGGCCTTTGTATGTCGTGAAATCGCAGATCCATGCGGGCGGCCGCGGCGCCGGGCGCTTCAAGAACAACCCGGAAGGCAAGGGCGGCGTTCGCCTGTGCAAGTCGGAAGCGGACGTGAAGGCCGCCGCCGAGGCGATGATGAACCAGGTGCTGGTGACCAAGCAGACCGGGCCTGAGGGCAAGGAAGTCAAACGCCTGTACGTTACCGACGGCGTCGATATTTCGAAAGAATACTACTGCTCGGTGCTGCTGGACCGCGCTTCGAGCCGCGTCACCTTCATGGTTTCCACCGAAGGCGGCATGGACATCGAGGAAGTGGCCGAGAAGCACCCTGAGAAAATCATCAAGGTCGCCATCGACCCGGCGGCGGGCTTCCAAGGCCACCATGCGCGCACCCTCGCGTTCGGCCTCGGCCTTTCGGGCGATACGCAGAAATCGGCGATGAAGTTCTTTGCTTCGCTGTACAAGGCGTTCGTTGAACTGGACGCGGCCATCGTGGAAATCAACCCGATGATCGTGACCGACAAGAACGAAGTGATGGCGCTGGACGCCAAGATGTCGTTCGACGACAACGCGCTGTTCCGCCACAAGGACATCGCGGACATGCGCGACGAGAACGAAGAGGACGCATCCGAGACGGAAGCCCATAAGTGGGAACTGAACTATGTGCGTCTCGACGGTGAAATCGGCTGCATGGTGAATGGCGCGGGCCTTGCCATGGCGACCATGGACATCATCAAGCTGTATGGCGGCACGCCTGCCAACTTCCTCGACGTGGGCGGCGGCGCCACCACGGAGCGGGTTACGGCGGCGTTCAAAATCATCCTCGCCGACACGAACGTCAAAGGCGTTCTGGTCAACATCTTCGGCGGCATCATGAAATGCGACATCATCGCCAACGGCATCGTGACGGCGGCTAAGGAAGTGAAGCTGAACGTGCCGCTGGTCGTGCGCCTTGAGGGTACGAACGTGGATCTGGGCAAGAAAATCCTTGCTGAATCGGGCCTGCCGATCGTTTCCGCCGATAACCTTGCAGATGCTGCCGATAAGGTCGTCAAGGCAACGGAAGCCGCTAAGAAAGCCGCTTAATGTGCGGGGCCGCAATTGCGGCCCGAGTGACGGATAAAGAAAAGCCGCCGGGTTTTCGGCGGCTTTTTCGTTTAACCGCCGGTCTTTTTAACCAGCGGGGCTGGCTTTGACGCCGCGGGCCGGGGCCTTGGCGGCGGTCTGGTTGATGATGTCTTCGATGGAGGTGGGGGATTCCACTGCCGGTTCGGCGGTTTTGCCGAAGACGGAGGCGACGCCCGCGGTCCATACATCGGACGCCATGGTGGCGGTGGCGGTCCATGCCGCGCCAGTGACGTTGGCGACGGGGGTGCGGATTTGTTCGGGGATGTATTCGCGCATTTTAGCGGTGACGGCCATGCGGGTCAGTTCCGCCGTGGTGGTGGTTTCGGGGACGAGGCCGTTGAGGAGTGCGGGGTCCTTCAGGCAGATGGCGTAGGGGTTGTCGCCGCGCTGGAGGGCGACGGCCACTTTGTCCGCCAGCGGTTCGGCCCAGCGTTCGACGAAGCTGACGATTTGCCCCGAGAATTGTTTGGCGGTGACGTTGCCGCCCTTGGGGAAGACGCCGGTGTTTTCGGGGGCGACGTTTTCGCTGTAGTAGTTGGCGTAGTAATTGGCCTTGCCCGCGTTGCCGGGACGGAATTTTTTGTAGAGGCGCGCGAGTTCGCCGCTGTTGTTCATGCGCGTTTCGGGCGCGTTGGCGTTGAGGTAGCGCAGGAAGGCCGCGCCTTCGCCGCCGAGCAGGTGGCCCTGATAATAGCGGCCGATAAGCTGGACCACTTCCTTCATCGATTTGCCGTCGAGGTTATCGACCGAAAGGTAGGGGGCTACGGATTGCAGTTCGGCGGTCATGATCTGGCCTGCGAAGATGGGTTCGTTCGCGGCGTTGACGGCGGTCTGGTAGGCGAGGTTTACGCGGCCTTTCTTGAAGTCCTGACGCACGCCTTCGGGGTTTTTCCTGAAGTCGGCGACCAGCGTGTCGATGGAATCGACGAAGGCGCGGGATTGCGGGTCGCTGCCTGCGCGGGCCTTTGCGGTCTGGTAAGTCGGCGTGTCCTTGGCGTATTGGGAGAGCCAGAGAAGCTTGGTCGACAAAATGGACTGGTAGGGGCCGGAGGCCGAGGAGTTGTTGGCGATGACGTCGCGGAAGCCGTTGGTTTCCTTGGCGGAGACGAAATAGTGCGCGACGGGCGAAATGCCGCCAGACAGGCCTTCGAGGGCGGAGAGGTAGTGCAGGTTCTGCACTTTTTTATCGGAATGCAGGGCCACGGCGAAGGCGGCGGTGAGGCGGCCGTTGTTGAGAACGCGCGGGTCGCGGCAGGCGGCGTTGAAGGCGTCGGCGGTCAGCTTGTCGCCGGCGAACATGGCGGCGTAGGGGCCGGCGGGTTGGGGAATGTTGACATAGGCGCCGAACATGGCGAGCGGGGCCGCCAATACGGCCATGCGCTTGGCGCTGTTCCAGCGGCGCTTGTGCGCGAAGCCGCGGAAGGCGTGCATCGTGCCCTTGGTGAACATGTGGTAGCCGATGAGCGGCGAGGCGGCGAGGTAGGCCCCGCCCATCAGCAGCTTGCCGAGGCCGAGGGCGGCGGGGCGGGCCATGCGCATGGGCGTGCCGGCGAAGGTTTTGAGCGATGCCATGAAATGCTGGCCCGAGAGGCGGTCATGGGCGGCGTTGTAATCGATGGATTGCTGGACTTCTTCGGGCGTCAGGGGTTTGAGGCCGAGGACGGTGTGCTGTATGTCCATGAATGACAGGCCGGATTTTTCGGCGAAATTCGCGGCTGCGGCGCGTAAGGAATCGCGCGCGGCGGTGGCGGCTTTCTTATCCTTGCCTGTGAGGGCGGCGATTGTTTCGTCCAGCGTTTCGTGCAGGGGTTTCTGGCCTGCGCGGGCGCGGTGCGCCTCGATGGCGTCGAGGTTGTCGTCGATGAAGACGTGGATGGCTTTGGGGCCTGCGGACAGCACGGCGGACAGCAGCATCTTCATATTGGCCTTTTCGGCGCGAAGGCGGGCTTTTTTGGAAGGGCCTTCAATGGTAATCGACATGCGTACCGGTCCTTATACAGTTCAGTCAGACGCATCCTAATATGTAAACCCTTAAAAATTATGAAACGGGCCGGTTTAAACAGAAAAACGCCCCGCAAAGGGGCGTTTTTCTTCGGGCGGAGGCCGGTTTCGTTCAGGCGGCGCGGCCGTAATGGGTGTGGGTAATGGCGCCGCTATCGCGGGAGACCGGCTTGAACAGGTAGATGCTGTAGAGGGCGGCTATGCCGACCAGCGTGTAGACCACGTTGGAGAGGGTGGAACCCGCCCCGAAGATGACCGCGACCAGATCAAGGCCGAAAAGGCCGACGAGGCCCCAGTTGATGCCGCCGACGATGACCAGCGCCAGCGCGATGATGTTCAGGACTTTCATAAGATTCTCGCTTTCTTCCCTTGGTTATGACGGTTGAACGAAAGGGGGCCGCTTGGGGTTCCGTATCAATCGCAGGCGGGGGTCAATTTTGGGCTTATCAGGCCGGGGCTTATGGGATAAAACGAAGGCTCAAAACCTAAGGATTCGAAATGGCCGTTCTTGTCGACAAAAACACCAAAGTGATTTGCCAGGGTTTCACCGGCGCGCAGGGGACCTTCCACTCGGAACAGGCCATCGCGTACGGGACCAAGATGGTCGGCGGCGTGACGCCGGGCAAGGGCGGCACCAAGCACCTGAACCTGCCGGTTTACGACACCGTGCAGCAGGCGGTGAACGACACGGGCGCCAATGCCTCGGTCATCTACGTGCCGCCTCCGTTCGCGGCGGACGCCATTCTGGAAGCGATCGACGCGAAAATTCCGCTGGTCGTGTGCATTACGGAAGGCATTCCGGTCCTGGACATGGTGCGCGTGAAGAAGGCGCTGGCCGGTTCCGGTACGCGCCTCATCGGCCCCAACTGCCCGGGCGTGATTACGCCGGGCGAGTGCAAAATCGGCATCATGCCGGGGCATATCCACAAGCGCGGGAAGGTCGGCATCGTGTCGCGTTCCGGCACGCTGACGTATGAGGCCGTGGCGCAGACCACCGCCGCGGGCCTTGGCCAGACCACCTGCATCGGCATCGGCGGCGACCCGGTGAACGGCACCAACTTCATCGACGCGCTGGATTTGTTCCTGAAGGACCCGGAGACGGAAGCCATCATCATGATCGGCGAAATCGGCGGTCCGGCTGAAGTGGACGCGGCCAAGTGGTACACGCAGCAGAAGGGCCGCAAGCCCATTGCCGGTTTCATCGCGGGTGTTACCGCGCCGAAGGGCAAGCGCATGGGCCACGCGGGCGCCATCATCGGCGGCGCGGACGACACGGCGGAAGGCAAGATCAAGGCCATGAAGGAAGCGGGCTTCGTTATGTCCGACTCTCCGGCTGGTCTGGGCGAAGCGGTCAAGAAAGCCATGGCTGCCTGATTTGCGCCCCTCAGGCGCCGGGCGGTTTCCTTTGGAAACCTTGGCTTCGCTCGCATAAGCTCGCGGGCCCTCAACGGGCCAGTTAAATAAGAGAAACGGCGGCCTTTTGGGCCGCCGTTTTCTTTTAGATCAGAGGTGCCGGGTAGCTGGTGAGGCAGTAGATGCCGCGGCGGGACGGGCCATCGGACGGCGTCACGCGGAACCAGCCGCAGCGGTTGATGGACCATTCGTATTCGCTGAGGGTTTCGCGGTGGAGGTTCACGGTGCGGGGACTGTCGGCGAAGCGGATGAGGATGTCCTCGCCTACCTTGTTCTGCGAGTGGCGGACGACCGAGAAGAGTTCGGGCGACGACAGCGGGGGCAGGCGGTTGGGAGTGTAGAGCACCTCCGACTTGTCGCCGACACGGCTGATGAGTTTCGTGTCGGGCCGGCTTAGGGGGACGTAGACGGCGAAGCCGCCGAAAACGGCGGCCAGCGCGCCGATGAGCCAGCGGTCGGGGTGTTTGGGTTGGGTGGTGTTGGTCATGTGGTTTCTCCATTAGCGGCCTTTGGGTCGGGTGGCTGGAGACAACAAAAAAGGCCGCACAGGTCTGCCGCATCCAGCAGGGACCTACGGCGACCTTTACGGGCCATAGCGCTTTAGCACTTGGTGACGCGGTTGCAAGCTGCCCCTCAAATCCCGCGGCTGCGGCGAAGCAGCTTTATATACGATGACGCATGCGCCTTCGCAGGTGCAACATTTTTGTTCAGCGGGCGGAGAGGCGGATGTATTGCTGCTTCTGGCGCTTGTTGCCGGCCTTGAGGTTTTTCTTGCCGTTGGTGTTGGCGGCAACCTGGACCTTCCGGTTCTTGGTCGGCGTGATTTTCTTGGCGACCTTGGTGAAGACTTCCTTCACGCCCATGAGGCGGAGGACGGAACGCGCGTGGTTGCGGGTTTCCGCCGGGGCGTAAGCCAACTGGAAGCTGCCGTGCCTGGCCTTGATGCCGTCGACGCCTTTCCAGCCCCAGTTGTAGCGGGCCAGCGCCTCGATCTGGTTGCCGCGGGAGACGGAGAGGTTTTCGGAGATGAGCGTGGCCGCGGCCTGCGTGGATTCCACGGGGTCGAACGGGTTGTGCAGTTTGACCTTGGGCAGGCGGGCGGTGGCGGGCATGAACTGGTACGGCCCCATGGCGCCGCCGTCGCTGGCGGCGGAGACGGCGGAGTAGAAGCGGCCTGATTCATGGCTGTAGATGCTGGGCAGCATGCTGCGGGTTTGTTTCAGGTAGCCGTCCTTGGCGTGGGCTTCCGTGATCCGGATGCTTGCGAAATCGATGTTCTGACGGGCGAAGCCGTATTTGGCGAGGCTTTCGGTCCATGCGGTGTAGTACTGGACTGCCGGGACCTGATTGATCATGGGGTCGGAAAGGGCGGCGGCCAGCGTGATGGGGC
>JAMIFL010000137.1:0-30649 GCA_035906295.1 Alphaproteobacteria bacterium
TGCGGAACGACGGGTAGAACGCAAGCATGTCCACCACCGTAATGATGACGACCGACCACAGCGGATCTTTCGTCACCAGCCACGGAATGATGCCGATGACCGCGCCCCCGGCCGCGATGCAATCCCCACGCGTAACATCGCGCGTACCGCCGCGCATGGCGCCCAGCGCGGCTCCAACCCAGCACGTAACGGCCCCCGCAAGGTTGACCCACGCTCCCGGACCCCCGCCGTCCGCCATCTGCGCCAGACCGCCGATGAGGTTGAAAATGCCCCAGATGGCCCATGAGAAGATGTGCGGGCGCGTAACCCCGCGCCACGTCGACAGCAGATAAGGCACCATGGAAGCAAGCGATATGCCGACGGCCACGCCGCCGATGATATCGCGCCAGTCCATCAGGCCGCCTTGGCGTTGAGGAACGGATAATCGGTATACCCTTCGGGCCCGCCTTTATAGAAGGTCGGCACGTTGGGCGCATTCAGCGGCGCGCCGCTGCGCAGGCGCTCCGGCAAATCGGGATTGGCGATAAACTTGGTGCCGAACGCCACGGCGTCCGCAAGTCCGTCATCCAGCACCTTTTGCGAGGAGGACAGGTCGTAACTTTCGTTCACAAACAGCGCACCTTTGAATGCCTTGCGCACCCCCGGCAGCGCGATGTTGCTGCCCACCGGCTCCTTCAGATGCAGGTAAGCGAGTCCGAATCCGTTCAGGATGTCCGCCGCATGCGCGAACGTACCCGCCGGGTCGCTGTCATGCATCGACTGCACCCCGTTGGCGGAAGACAGGCGGATGCCGGTGCGCTCAGCACCCGCTTCCGCGACCACGGCCTCCGTCACCTCGCGCATGAAACGCGCGCGGTTCTCGCGGCTGCCGCCGTACGCATCCTCGCGCGTGTTGCTGCCGTCGCGCAGGAACTGGTCGATGAGATAGCCGTTTGCGCCGTGGATTTCCACGCCGTCGAACCCCGCCTTCACGGCCCGCGCGGCGCAGAACGCGTAATCCGAAACGGTGCGTTTGATGTCGTCCACCGTCATCACGCGCGGCACTTCGTAAGGTTTGTGCACCGAACGATGCTCGCCATCCGCCGCAATGGCGGAAGGTGCCAGCGGCGTCTGGCCGATAAGCTCGGAATGCGACAGGCGGCCCATGTGCCACAATTGCAGCACGATAAGCCCGCCCGCCTTGTGCACGGCGTCCACCACGTGGCGCCAGCCGGCCATCTGCGCGTCGTTATAGGCGCCCGGCGCATGCTTCCAGCCATAGCCTTCTTCGCTGATGGCCGTGGCTTCTGACACGATAAGCCCCGCGCCAGCGCGTTGGGCGTAATATTCAGCCATAAGCTGGTTCGGCACGCGGGTTTCCCCGGCGCGCGAACGGGTCAGCGGGGCCATGATGATGCGGTTTTTAAGAGAAAGCGCACCCGCCTGCAGCGGGTCGAACAGCGTGGGCATTGGGTAAATTATCCCCTCGGTAACATGGCGTTGCGGTTGACGGCGACACACAGGATGACCCCGAACGCGAAAAGCGTCGAAATCATGACCGTGCCGCCATAGGAAATCAGCGGCAGCGGTTCGCCCACAACAGGCATCAACCCGGCCACCATGCCGATATTGATAATGATGTAGATGGCGTAATTGGTAATCAAGCCCAGCGCCAGCAGCCGCCCGAACTGGTTACGGGAACGAAACGCGATGCGGTAGCCCTGATAGAAAATAACGGAAAACAGCAGCAACAGCGCCACTACGCCGAGGAAACCCCATTCCTCCGAAATCAGCGTGAAGATGAAATCGGTGTGCTTTTCAGGCAGGAAGTTCAAATGCGCCTGGCTGCCCTGCAGATACCCCTTGCCCTCAAGCCCGCCGGACCCGATGGCGATTTTCGACTGGGTGATGTGATACCCGGCGCCCAGCGGGTCGCTTTCCGGGTTCAGGAACGTCATCACCCGCTTTTTCTGGTACGGGTGCAGGAAATGGTACGCCGTGGGCACAATCGCAGCGAAGGCCGCAAGCCCTCCCGCAAACAGCCACCACGGCGCCCCGCCAATGAACACCATGGCGGCAGCGATCATCACGATCATCAGCGACGTGCCAAGGTCCGGCTGCAACACGATAAGGGCCACCGGAACGATTGTTATGACGCCGGGCAAAAGCAGGCTGCGCAGTTTCTGCGGTCCGCCGGGCGGCAACGCGTGGTAATACCGCGCCAGCGCCATGACCACCGCAACCTTAGCAAGGTCCGAAGGCTGCAGGTTGACGAAGCCGAGGTCTATCCACCGCCGCGCGCCCATGCCGATGACGCCCTTGACCTCAACGAACAGCAGCAGCGCCACGCACAAAAACCAGAATGGGTAAGCCAGCCGGTAAATCCATTTCAAATCCACCAGCGCCACCACCATCATGCCCACCATGCCGATGGCGAAACGTATGGCCTGCTGGCGCGCCCACGGGTCCCAGTTGCCCCCGGCAGCGGAATAAAGCGCCGCGAAACCGACGCAGGCCAGCAGGATAACGCTGACCACGAAGAACGGCGGAACCGCCGTCACCCGGCCCAGAAAACCCTGCCGGCGCAAATCGTCACGGGTGGAAAATGGGCTCATGCGCCAATCTCCTTCATGGGTTCTCCTTGGTCGGTTCAGGCGTGGCGACAGGGCGGGACGCGGGGTCCAGCTCCTGCGCCGCCAGCAGCATGTCGCGCGCGATGGGCACCGCAGCGCCCGATGCGCCGCCGTGTTCCACCACCACGCACGCCACGTAACGCGGCGCATGCGCGGGCGCATAGCCCACGAACAACCCGTGGTGGCGGTATTTCCACGGCTGGTCTTCCTGCGCGACCATGCCCTCGCTGCGCTGCTGCATGGTGATGCGGCGCACCTGCGCGGTGCCGGTCTTGCCGCCCATGGCCTTCAGTTCGTCCTTGATGGCGAACGGGTGCGCAGTGCCCTGGTTTTCGGCCACCACCGCGTCCATGCCCTGCTTCACGAGCGCGAGATACTCCTTCGGGAACGCCATGTCGGGCCAGTTGCGCACGGTGTTGGCCGTGGGCTGTCCGTTATGCCGCGCTACCAGCCACGGATGCACCGCGCGCCCGCCATTGACCAGCCGGCACGTCATGGTCGCCAGTTGCAGCGGCGTCGCCTGCAGGTAACCCTGCCCGATGCTGGCGACCACGGTTTCCCCGCCGTCCCATTTCTTTCCGAAGGTTTTTTCCTTCCACGCCTGCGTCGGCACGGTGCCTTTACGTTCTTCCGGCAGCTCCACGCCCAGCGTGTCGCCCAGCCCGAAACGTTTGGCCATGGCCCCGATACGGTCGATGGTGATATCGCGCGACACGCTGTAGAAAAACACGTCGCAGCTTTGCGCCAGCGCGGTCTTCAAATCGACGGACCCATGCCCCCCACGTTTCCAGCAATGGAAACGGTGGTCCCCAAGGTCCCAGTGCCCGGGGCAGAATACGCGCGTGGTGGGTTTTATGACGTTCGCCTCAAGCCCCGCCATCGCCGTCATCATCTTGAAGGTCGAACCGGGCGGATAGACGCCGCCCACCGCCTTGTTGTTCAGCGGGTGCGCCTCGTCGGTGTTGAGCGCGGACCAGATGTCCTGCGGAATGCCGGTGGCGAACAGGTTGGGGTCGAACGCCGGGCTGGAAGCGAGGGCGTAAACCGCGCCCGTATGCGCGTCCATCAAAACGCCGGATGCGCTTTTTTCACGCCCCAGATATTCCTGCGTGCGCTTTTGCAGTTCAAGGTCGATGCTCAGTGACAGCGTTTCCCCGGGCTGCCCGTCCACGCGCTCAAGCTCGCGCACCATGCGGCCAGCCACGTTCACCTCGATGCGGCTGTTGCCCGCCTGTCCGCGCAACGGTTGCTCGAATTCCTTCTCAAGCCCCGTCTTGCCGACGCGGAAACCCGGCAGCGACAACACCGGCTCCCCCGTCTGGTCGCTTTTGGAAACGGCGCCGACATACCCCACCACGTGCGCGGTGGCAGGCCCTTCCGGGTAAAACCGGCGCTTGCCGACATCGATGGAAATGCCCGGCAGGTCAGGCATGTTCACCTCAATCGCCGCCACCTGCTCCCACGACAGGTTGTCGACGATTTCGATGGGCAGGAAACGCGGCTGCTGGCGCGATTTGGTCATCACGCTTTCAATTTCGGACGGGCGCAACGGCAGGATGCGCGACAGCGTCTCAAGCGATGCCTGAATATCGTCGGTCTGTTCCGGCGTGACCTGCACGCGGAAATCCTGTTCGTTGATGGCAAGCCCCTTGGCCGCGCGGTCGTAAATCATGCCGCGCACCGGCGCCAGCAGCTTGACCTGAATGCGGTTATTGTCGGCCAGCGTCTTGAACTTGGCGGACTCGGCCAGTTGCAGCCACGCCATGCGCCCCGCCAGCGTGAACATGAGCGCGCCTTTTACGCCGCCCATCACCAGTGCGCGGCGCGTGAACGAAACGATGCGTTCCTGTTCGTTGTCCATCAGTCCTGTAACGTCTCTCGGGTCGAAGACCCGGAGATTAGCCGAAGGCAGCCCAGCATCACAAGCGATGTGAGCGAGTAAAGCGCCGCGTTGCAAAGCCCCGACGCGAATGCCGACGCCGGCGAAAACAGCCGCCACGTCGCAAGCCCCATCACCGCCCAGCGCACCCCTTCAACCCCCAGCGCCATGAGCAGGAAACCCGCCCATTGCGTGGCGAAGGACTGCGAAAGCAGGTAACGCCGCTGCCGCACGATGACCAGTTGCGCCAGCACCAGCAGAAACGCGGTCAGCCCCAGAAGGCTGTTGCTGACCATGTCGAACGCGAAGCCCAGCAGGAAGGCCAGCCACGCCGGAAACAGCGCGGGCCGGAAAATGGTCCAGTAATACAGCGGGTGCAGAACCAGCAGCAGTTGAAGCGTGATGAGGGAGGAAAGCTCGTAAGCGCGCACCGAAAGCAGCGCCAGAACCAATGTCAGCAGAACCGCAGGAACCGCCCGAAGCCCGGGCGCGAGGGATTGGAACGGTGACGCACTCATGCGGGCGCCGTTAATTGGGTTCGGAAAAATCGGTATCCGAGGCCGCGGCGGTGGAGGAGAAAATCGGATCGTCCAGCAGCGGTTTGATGCCGTAATCGACGACCTGCACATGCTGGCTGCGTTCCGGCGCGGCGTAAAGGCGCACGCCGATGGTGCCGTCGGCATTCGTCACCGTCTCGCCCACCGGAATACCGTACGGGAACAACCCGCCAAGGCCGGAGGTGATGACGCGCTGGCCGTTGGTGACGTGATTATCGCCGGCAAGGTGGTCCAGCATCGGCGTGCCGGTGTTGGTACCGGCCAGAATGGCGCGCTCGTTCGAGCCTTCGACAAGAACCGGAATGCGGGAGTTGATGTCCTGCAAAAGCAGCACGCGCGCGGTGCGGCTGCCCGCCTCTATAACGCGACCTAACAACCCTTCGTGAGAGATTACGCCCTGCCCCTTGAGCACGCCCGCGTCGCGTCCGCCTTCGATGACGAGGCTTTTGGCGTAGGTCGACGAACCATCGGCCAGAACGCGGGTGGTGATGAAGTTATGCGCGTCCACGCGCTCGACGTTCAGCAAATCGCGCAGCGCCTTGTTCTCGGATTGCAGCATCAGGGCGGCCTGATACCATTCCTTCAGTTTTTCGTTTTCGGCGCGCAGCGCGTCGTTGTTATGGGCCAGTTGCGACCATTCGGCCACCGCGCCCAGACGCTCGCGCAGGGAATTGATGGGTTTTTGCGCAAGGTCGATGACCGGGGAAGCAACATCGAACACCGCCTGCTGCATGCGGTCGAGGGACGGACGGGCGATGAGATGCGCGCCCATGACAAGGGCGGCGGCGGCCATAAGGATAACGGGGACGGAGGGGCGCTTGCGCGAGCCGCCAACGGCGACTTCAGGCGTGGTATACGCGGCGTAATTGATGCGATTGCCGGTCACGGAAAAAAAGCACCCGAAAAAGTCTTGAACTTCTTTTCAAGGACTATGCGAAAAACCCCTGTGTAACAAGGCGTTGCACGAAGAAGCGTAGAAATTCCCTGTGGATAAGTAACAATGTTTCAGGATGTCTTAAACCCGCCTTTATCCGCCCTTGAGACCGGAGGGGCATAATACCCAGCACATGAACGGGGTTTTTAATGCCGCAAAAAGTTCGTCCCGTCCGGCCATCGCCTGGACTGCGCAGGCAATGCCAAACGGTTAGGCCGACTTGAGCGCGCCGCTCAGCACCGCGCGGTCTTCCAGCGCCTGCCCCGTGCCCATGGCCACGCAGGCCAGCGGGTCGTCCGCCACCGTCACCGGCAGGCCCGTCGCATAGCGCAGAACGTAATCAAGATTTTTAAGCAGCGAACCGCCGCCCGTCATCACGATGCCCTTGTCGACAATATCCGCCGCCAGTTCAGGCGCGGTATTCTCAAGCGCGATTTTGACAGCTTCCACGATATGGCTGACCGGCTCCGCCAGCGCTTCCGCCATCTGCCGTTCGGTGACGACGATTTCTTTCGGCACGCCGTTCATAAGGTCGCGGCCTTTGATTTGCATGGTGCGGCCATCGCCGTCCGCGGGCGGGCACGCCGCGCCGATTTCTTTCTTGATGCGTTCCGCCGTGGATTCACCGATGAGCAGATTGTGCACCCGGCGGATATACGCGATGACCGCTTCGTCCATACGGTCGCCGCCCACGCGCGCGGAACGCGCATAAACAATGCCGCCTAAACTTATGACCGCAACTTCCGTGGTGCCGCCGCCGATGTCGACAATCATGGAACCCGTAGGCTCCATCACCGGCAACCCGGCGCCGATGGCGGCGGCCATGGGCTCTTCGATGAGCCACACTTTCCGCGCGCCCGCGCTTTCCGCGCTTTCGATGATGGCGCGCTGCTCGACCGCGGTGGAACCCGACGGCACGCAGATAATCATTTCAGGGGAAACGAACGAACGGCGGTTATGCACCTTGCGGATGAAATGCTTGATCATCGCTTCCGCCACTTCGAAATCGGCGATGACGCCGTCGCGCAAAGGCCGTATGGCGGTGATGTTGCCCGGCGTGCGCCCCAGCATCTGCTTGGCTTCGTTGCCGACGGCCAGAACCTGCTTGCGCCCGTTCGCGTTGGTAATGGCCACGACGGACGGTTCATTCAGCACGATGCCCTGGTCGCGCACGTACACAAGCGTGTTGGCGGTCCCCAAATCCATGGCCATATCGGCGGAAACAAAGCTGAACAGCTTTGAAAACATCGGTTAAAAATCTCGGTTGGTGTGATGGGCCAGCAATAGCAAACAAACGCATGAGCCGCAAAAGAATAAAGCCGCGTTATACACGCGGCTTTTATCTCTGATCGGAAAGGCGAAAGCCTTAGCCCTGACGCGCTTTGTAGCGGGGGTTTTCCTTGTCGATGACGTAGACGCGGCCTTTGCGGCGCACGACGCGGCAGGTGCGCGAACGTTTCTTGAGGCTCTTGAGCGAATTTCTGACTTTCATAACACGTATCCTTGGTGACTTGGTCGAGGGTTTAACAGGTCCAAAACCCCCGTGTCAACAATCTTTACTTTATCAAACGCGCAGTTAGCATGGTTTTGAACGGAAAATCATCATGGCCCTCTCCATCCGCACCAAAAGACAGGTATTCGCCCCCGGCGACATCATCATGAATCAGGGCGATATCGGCGATAACGCCTTCCTGATCGAGGACGGGCAGGTGGAAATTTACGTCCCCGGCCCGGCTGGGGAGCAATCGCTGGGCAAACGCGGCACCGGCGCCATTATCGGCGAAATGGCCATTGTGGACCATAAACCGCGCACCGCCTCGGTCCGCGCCCTCACCCCCTGCACCCTTCTGGCCATTTCCCGCGACGATTTCGACCGCAGGCTGGAACACGCCGACCCCGTCATGAAAATGGTGATGCAGGTCATTCTGGCCCGTTATCGCGCCGTTCTGGCCGGCGACCAGGCGCAGGAATCGGAGGAGCGCGCGGGCGGCGTCTCCGAAAAAGCGTTCGAAACCATCCGCATGACCCACGACTTCCGCGAGGCGATTCTGGGCTACCAGTTGCGCCTGCACTACCAGCCCATCGTGAACATCACCACGGGGCAGGTCGCGGGGTTCGAGGCCTTGATGCGCTGGAACCACCCGGCCAAGGGCATGATAAGCCCCGCCGCCTTCATCCCCATTGCCGAGGATTCCGGCCTCATCGTCCACGCCAGCCGCTGGGCGTTGCGTGAAGCCGTGTACATGATGAACCGCCTGAAGCTGGAACACGACCTGCCCGACCCGTGGTTCATTTCCCTGAACTTCACCGGCCTCGACCTCGCGGCCGAAGACTTCGCCGACCACGTGGCCGAAACATTGCAGGGCACCGGCGTCCACCCCTCGCGCGTGAAGCTCGAAATCACCGAACGCATGCTGATCGACGACCCCGAAGGCGCCATCAACACCCTCAAACGCTGCCGCGAGGCGGGCTTGACCGTGGCGCTGGACGATTTCGGCACCGGCTATTCCTCCCTCTCCTACCTTCACCGCTTCCCCATCGACACCATGAAAATCGACCGTAGCTTCGTGGTCGAGATGATGACGAGCCATGCGAGTTTAACTCTGGTGAAGACCATCATCGCGCTGGCCAAGGGCCTCGGCATGTCGGTCGTGGCCGAAGGCGTTGAAAAGAAAGAGGAATCGGACCTCCTGCTCCAGCACGGCTGCGAAATGGTGCAGGGTTACTATTACGCCCGCCCGATGGCCGAGGGCGATCTGGTCCTCTGGCTCCAGCACAAAGACTAAGCTATTCTATCCCTTGCAATAACCAGCCCCTCGCAGGGCCGGATAATTCATACGAATTTTAGCCTTTCATTACCAATCCGTAACTTCCTGCCGCGTAAGATGGTTGAATGGGCCGGTTTTCCGGCCTTGCCCTATATGGGGCAAATAGGGACAAGAGGGACAAAAGCATGGCGCGTATCATCGCTGAAGGTTCAGGCAAGGGCTTTGAACACGAACAAACGCCCAATGCCGCAACCTTAAGCCCCGGCGCCGATGGCCGCATCACCCTGCCTGAAGGCGTGGACCTGACCGCGCTGGACCTCGCCCGTCAGGGGCAGGACCTCGTCCTCACCACGCCGGACGGCCAGACCTTCATCGTCGAAAACTACTTCCTCATGCCGGACGCACCCGCCATCGTGTCGGAAGGCGGTTCGGTTCTTTCCCCCGCCCTCGTCCACTCCTTCCTCAAATCCGCCGGCGACGTGCAGGTGGCGGCGACCGAACAGGCGAATGACGCCTCGCCGGTCGGTGAAATCACCGAAGTCAGCGGCAACGCCACCGTCACCCACGCCGACGGCACCAAGGAAGCCATTACCGCAGGCACCCAGATTTTCGAAGGCGACATCGTGGAAACCGACGCCAAAGGCGCCGTGAACATTAAATTCGCCGACGATTCCACCTTCGCCGTCTCCGAAAACGGCCGCCTCGCGGTGGACGATTTCTCCTTCAACCCGGCGGACCAGAGCGGCACCACGGGCCTTTCGGTCCTGCGCGGCGTATTCATGTTTACATCCGGCCTCATCGGTCGTGAAAACCCCGATGCCGTAAACCTCGAAACCCCCGTCGGCTCCATCGGCATCCGCGGCACCATCATCGGCGGCCAGATTATCGAGGGCGGAAAATCGCAGATTTCCGTGCTCGAAGGCGCCATCGTCGTGCGCAACGGCACCGGCGAACAAATCCTCTCAAGCCAGTTCGAAACCGTGCAACTGACCGGCTTCAACAACCCCATCAGCAACATGGGCCAGTTGAACGCGGGGCAGATGACGCAAAGCTACGGCGCCGTCCGCAGCGTGTCGCAAAACCTGTTCACCTCCATCGACGACACCGCGCGCGAACCCCAGCAACAGCAGCCGCAGGGTGAGCAGCAGCAACCCACCGACCAGCCCGCGCAGGACAAGGGCGCCAACGCGCAGGCCCCCGGCGACGCCGCCGCGCAACAAACAGCCCCCGCGCCCACAGGCGAACCTGTGTTCCAGACGTTGAACACCGGCTCCAACCTCGACCACGGCACCACCACGCAACCCGCCGTCACCGCACCCGCCGCCACCCCGTCGCAACCCGTTGTCACCGCACCCGTCGTCACGGCCCCCGCGCCGGTTGTCACCACGCCCGTTACGGTCGACCAGCCTGCCCCGCTGGCGCCCGGCGCCGCGCGCTTCGTCACCGGCGGCTCGGTGGTGGAGGAATCCGCCTCCGGCCTCGTCGTCGGCACCATCGGCATGGCGCAGAACGCCAGTTTCCCGGTAACCTACACGCTGCTCACGGGCACCGACCGCTTCACCATCGACGCCAAAACCGGCGTGGTCACGCAAACCCAGCGCGCGGGCGATTACGATACCGGCACCACCCATTACGACCTGAGCGTGCGCATCACCCGCACCGACACCGGCCAGCATACCGACACCGGCCTGACCGTCGGCGTCACCCCGGTCGATGAAAACCCCACGCTGCTCAACCCCGCTTTCACCGTCGCCGAAGGCGGCACCACGGTGCTGACCGCCGCCATGATCGGCGCGACCGACCCTGAAAACACCAACGGCCTGACCTACACCTCCACCGGCATAACGCACGGCACCATTGAGATGCTGCGCGGCGGCAACTGGAGCGCCGCCACCACCTTCACCCATGCCGACCTCGTCGCGGGCCGCGTCCGCTTCACCCATGACGGCGGCGAAATGGGCGCGGGCCTCAACCTCAAGGCCACCGATCAGGGCGGCCACGACACGCTGGTCACGGCCGTCGCCGTCACCGTCACCCCCGTCAACGATGCGCCGGTGCAGCAGAATTATGCCGCCGAAAACATCAATGAAGGCACCGCAAAAATCATCACCAACCTCAACTGGTCCGACCCCGATAACACCCCGGCGCAGATTGTCTATACAATCACCGGCGCCACCAGCGGCTGGGTGGAATTCCAGTCGGGCGGCAACTGGAACACGCTTGCCGCAGGCGGTACATTCACGCAGGCCGACCTCAACGCAGGCATCGTCCGCTTCCAGCATGACGGTAGCGAAACCGGCACCAGCGGCTTCACTTATTCCGTAACCGACGGCGCCGTCGGCAACACGGGCCAGCAAACCTTCCCCGTCACCCCCGTGAACGACCTTCCCGTGCTGGACGCAAACGACCCGCTGACCGTGTCTGAAGGCGGCAGCACCGTTATCGACACGCTGAAATGGCGCGATACCGACAACACCGCAGAAGACATCATCTATACCCTGACCGGCACCGCGCATGGCGGGGTCGAAATCTTCGACAACAACATGTGGACCCGGCTTGAAGCGGGCGACCAGTTTTCGCAGGCCAAGCTGGATGCCGGCGGCATCCGCTTCACGCATGACGGCTCCGAAACCACCGGCGCGGCGTTTAGCTACACCGTAAGCGACGGCATAGCCGCGGGCCAGCCCGGGGCCTTCAACCTTGCCGTCAGCCCCGTGAACGACCTTCCGGTCCACGTGGCGGACCTTGCCCTCAACGTGGGCGAAGGCATGGACACCATTATCAACGGCCTGCAATGGGCCGACGCCGACAACACCCCCGGCGAAATCACCTACACCTTCGCGTCCGGCACCAACGGCTCGCTTGAGAAATTCAACGGCGTAAGCTGGATTGCCATAGCCGCGGGCGACACGTTCACCCAAGCCAACCTGAACGCCCAGAAAATCCGCTTCGTGCACGACGGCAGCGAAACCACCGCCGCCAGCTTCGATTACACCGTGACCGACGGCACCGCCCCCGCCGCGACCGGCACCTTCAACCTCGGTGTCCTGAACATCAACGACGCGCCCACCGTGTCCCTGCCCACCTACGCAAACATCGCCGAACGCGCGGGCGGCGCCTCCGAAACGGTGGCCATGCTTTCCATCACAGACGGCGAAGCCGTCGGCGGCAATATTGATTACAGCTTCCAGGTCCAGCGCTACAACGGCACGGCATGGGTCAATGAAACCCGGTTCGAGGTCGTGGCCGACGGCAATGACTGGAAACTGAAGACGATAACCAACGCCAGCTTCGACCATGAAACCGCCGGTGGCCTGAGCCTGCGCGTCGTCCTGACCGACGGCACCAACACCCCCGTTTCCACCGGCACCCTCAGTGTGGAAATCACGGACGTGAACGAGGCCGCGACGGACTTTCACCTCAACCGCGGCAACACCTTCGATAACACCTACGACGCGGTGGTCACCGGCAATTCCCTGAACGGTTACATCGGCCGCCTGTCGGTGGACGACCCGGACACCAACGCCGCCTTCCGCCCGCTGGCCGCCAACTACTACAGCATCGAAAGCGTGACCGGCGCCTTCACGGATAAAACCCTCTTCTCCATCCAGACGCTGAACCTCAACGGCATCGACGTGCCGGTACTGCGTTTTGCCGGGGTCGTGGCGCCCAATTTCGCGGTCCAACAAGCCTTCAACATCACCGTCAAGGTCGACGCCGACATGAACGGCAGCTTCAACGACGCTGCCGACCTGACCCAGACATGGGCCGTCATCGGCCGTAACGACGTGACCGCCATCAGCGCGTTCGATAACGCGTTTTATACCCGCGGCTCCAACGTCATGCGCAGCTTTGACGCAACCACCGGCAGCGAAATCGCCATCGTCCGGCCGCAGGACGGTAAAATCGTTATCCAGCACAACGAAGTCGCAACCGACATCAGCTACATCGTCAACATTCCCGTGAACGCGCTTACGCATGACGCCGTGGCCAGGGCCATCAGCATTTCCGGCTCGCGCGACCTGAACGGCGACGGGTATGGCGACCTCATCATCGGCGCCAGCACCGCCGGTGCCGAAAATCAGGGCAGTGTCGCCATCGTCCTCGGCGGCAGCAACAGCCGCGATGACATCGACTATAATTCAGCCTCCCTCATTCACCTCGCGCCCGCGGACAAGGCCAACACGCGCTTCGGCAGCGCGGTTTCGGCGCTGGGCGACGTCAACGGCGACGGCTTCGCCGATTTTGCCGTGGGCGCGCCGGGGGTGGATACCAACGGCGTCTCCGCAGGCGGCGAACAGGGCCAGGTCTACCTCTATTTCGGTTCCGCCAACATGACCGCCGCGACACTGGACGCGACCAAGACCGTTATCCACTCCACGCAGGCCAATGATCAGATCGGCGCCACCATTTCCGCCGGCGGCGACTTCAACGGCGACGGCTTCGCCGACTTCCTGATAACCCAGCACGGCACGGATAACGGCCAGGGTTCCGTCCGCATCGTGCTCGGCAACGCCGGCATGGCCAATGGCGGCGACATTTCCCTCGCCAGCATGAGTGGCAGTGTCATCAACTGGGGCGCGGCGGACTCCTCCATCATCGTCGGCGCCAATATCAGCCGCGCGGGTGACTTCAACGGCGACGGGTTCGGCGACGCGGTTATCGACGTCGCAAAATCGCTGGGTGAAAACCTGTACGAACACACGCTGTACGTGGTTTACGGCAGCGCCACGCCAAGCGCGGCCTACAACCTCTCCAGCCTGTCCACAAGCCTGGCCGGCGCGCTGAAAATCAAGGTGCTGGAAACCACGGGCCTCGCGCTCGACCTCACCCCCGCGGGTGACCAGAACGGCGACGGGTATGACGACCTGCTGATCGGCAACCCCAACGTCGACGGCGACACCATCGGCGGCGCGGCCATCTACGGCGGCGCGTATGACGGCAAGGTGCGCCTGCTTGTCTCCGACTCCAACGCCACCGGCAACAACACCTATTATGCCGGGGGTACGCTGGGCACCACCCTGTACGACAACGGCAAGACCAACCTGACCTTCCGCGCCGGTGACGGCAACGACACCTTCGAAATCAGGAACGTCGCGGCGGTGGGCAAGTTCATGGGCGGCAGCGGCACCGACACGCTGCGCCTGTTCTTCAGCGAGGGGGAAAGCACGCCTGAATACGACCTCATCAACCTCAGCGGCACCGGCTCGCGCTTCGACGGCGTCGACCGCATCGTCTTCCAGGGAGACAGCAGGAACGACACCCTGAAACTGGACATCGCCGACATCCTGCACATCGCCAAGACGAGCGATAACGCCAGCCTCATCATCGGCACGGATTCATCCGCAACCGACCTGAAGCTGGACATTTTCAACAGCTCGACGCTGGTAAGCTCCCTCACATCCCTCACGGGCATGATTGGCCTCACGCGTGACGCCAACGCGGACGGCACGGCCGATACCCGCATGGTCGACGGCAATACCTACAACGTCTACACCAACGTGGCACAGCATGTTGAGTTTCTGGTGGATACGCGCATCACGGTCAGCGCGGTCTGATAACCGTTATTTGCTGGTCGCCTCGAACACGCCGTCCCAGTGTTCCGGCGGCGCGGCCTTGATGGCGGCAAGGCGTTCCGCGAACATCTCGTAATACCCTTTCAGGATGGCGTCGCGGTCGTTTTTGCGCGCCTGCACAAGCAACCGCCCCGCCGCCTCGAACGCGCCGGAACGCCATGCGGTGATGAACGCCGTCTGCCCCTGTTTCAGCGTGATGAAATCCTGCGACTGCGCCATGGCCGCGTCGCCCAGCACGGTGAAAATACGCACCGGCTCGCGCTTACCCTTCACGCGGATGTCGTCCATGTCCAGAATGGCGAAATCCATTACCTTTTCAGCCGTCGCGGCGCCGATCAGCAGGTTCACGCCATAAGCCTTGGTCTGCCCCTCAAGGCGGGACGCAAGGTTCACGGCATCCCCAAGCGCCGAATACGCAAAACGCTGGCGCGACCCCATATTGCCCACCGCCACTGGCCCCGTATTGATGCCAATGCCGCAGTTAAGCGGGTGGAACATGCGGCCTTCCGCATCCGCCTGCGCCTTCAGCTTCTCGTTCACCGGCGCGAGAATGCTGCGCATCCTGAGCGCGGCTTCCACCGCCAGCCGCTCATGGTCCGCCACGTCCAGCGGCGCGTTCCAGAACGCCATCATGGCGTCGCCCATGTATTTGTCGATGGTGCCGCGCGCCTGCATCACCGCGTCCGACATAGGCGTCAGGAAATCGTTCATGGTGTTGATGAGGACCTGCGGCGTCATGCCTTCCGCAATGGTCGTGAAATTGCGGATGTCGGTGAACATCACGGTCAGGTCCTTGATTTCCCCGCCCAGTTTCAGCTTGTCCGGGTTGTCCGTCAGTTCCGCCATGAAATCGGGCGAGATATAAAGCCCGAATGCTCCGCGGATTTCGCGGCGCTCCGTTTCCGACTTCAGGTAAGACAGCAGCGACGACAGGATGAACAGCACCGCCACCGCCAGCGACGGGTAAACCGGGTCGATAAGAAGCCCCGCATGGGTGAACGCCCACCATGACGCGCCGAACGCGCCGAACACCAGCGCGATAACGGCGGCGAACAGCACGAACACGTTCACGAATGGCGTGAGGATGATGACCAGCAGTCCCGTGGCGAAAATGAACACGGCCTCGATGCCCGTGGCCAGCGCCGGGCGCGACAGGAATTTGCCTTCCAGCGCCTGCGCCACGATGTTGGCGTGCATCTCCACCCCCGGCACGAACAGGTCCAGCGGTGAAGACCGTATATCCTTAAGCCCTTCGGCGCTGGTGCCCACCAGCACGATGCGCCCGCGCACCGCGTCGGCCCTGGCCGTGCCGTTGATGACGCTGGCGGCGGATACGTATTGCTGAGGCTTGGCGGGCGCGTAATAAACCCATATCTGCCCGTCTTTCTCCATCGGAATGCGCAGGCTGCCGATTTTGACCTGAAACGCGGGCTGGAACGTATCCATCCACGTTTTTTGCGGTGCCGGCACAATCTGGATGCTGGACCGCTTGTCGATGGCGACGCGCAGCGCTTCCAGCGAAAGCGCGGGGTAAAGCCGGGCGCCGCCGCCCGTATCCGGCGTGAATTTCAACACCAGCGGCACCTTGCGCACGATACCGTCCACGTCCGTGGAAACCGAGAAGCTGCCGTTGCCCGCCGCCGCTTTTTCCAGAACGGGCAGCGTAGTCACGATATGCGGCGCGGTCTTGGCGTGGGCCAGCAGCGTTTCGCGCGCGGGCTTTGCCATGATCATGCCGCGCGTCACCGCCGGCACCTTGCCTTCGTTGCCCGCGTTCGACCAGATGAAGCTGGTGACCACGTTACCCGCATTGCGGATGGCGTCCGCGAAAACCATGTCGTTATTCGGCAAAATCGACAGCGCCAGCCGCTCGATGGACCCTTCCGGCAAGCGCTGCGCGACGGTGGCGGGGTCGGTACGGTCCGCCTCCGCGAACACGATGTCGAACGCGACCGACGCCGCGCCCATGGCCTTGAGCCTGTCGACCAGCCGGCCCATCACATCGCGCGGCCACGGCCATTGCCCCAGCTTCGCCAGCGATTCCTCGTCGATGTCGACCACCACCACCCCGTCGCTGGCCGCGCGCGGCATCACGCGGTTGAAGGTATCGAAGGTGAAATATTGCAGGCGCTGCAGCCAGCCGCGCTCGGTGCCGCTGGCCCACACGGCCCCCGCCAGCAAGGCCAGCAGCAGGATAACCTGTACGCTGCGCCGGGTCAGGAAACGCATCATCGTTCGGTCAGCGCCTCCTGCCGCGCGCGCAGGAAAGGTTTCAGCAGGTACGACATCACCGTGCGCTTGCCGGTAATCACGTCCACCTGCGCCACCATGCCAGGGATGATGGGCAGCGGGTTCGCGGCGGTGCCGAGGTAGTTTTTATCCGTCACGACGTCGATTTCAAAAAACACGTTACCCTTGTTGTCGCTGACCGTATCTGCCCCGATGCGCGTGAGCTTCGCCTCCAGCCGCCCGAAACGCTGGGAATCATAAGCCGTAATCTTGACCTTCACGTCCTGCCCCGGTTTCAGGAACGCGATGTCGGCGGGCGACACCCGCGCCGTCACCTTAAGCTCGTCATCCGTCGGCACGATTTCCATGAGCGCCTTGGCCGGCTCGATAACCCCGCCCACCGTTTTCAGGTGCACCGCCTTCACGATTCCGTCCACCGGCGCGCGCAGTTCCGAGCGCCCCACCCGGTCGGTGGCAATGGTGAGACTTTCGCTCAACCCCGCAAGCTCCGCTTCCACCGCGCTCAGGTCGCCCAGCGCTTCCGATTTGAATTTACCCTGCCTTTCCGTACGCTCCCGGCGGCTGACGCTCAGTTCCGCCTGTATGGACTGCCGCTTCTGCGACGCCGCGTTCATGTTGCCGCGCAAATCCGCCAGCTCGCGTTCAAGCCTTATCTGGTCCATTTTCGGCGCGGCGTTCTTGGCGACCATCGCGCGCGTCATGTCCACTTCCTTTTGCAGCAGGCTGCTCGTTTCCTGCAACCGCGCCACCTGCGCCTGAATTTCACGCAAGCCCGCCTCCGACTGGGTGATGCGGTCGTCCAGCAGCGACAGGATATTGCGCAAATCCTGCTGCCGCGCTTCGTACAGCGCAACTTCGTTCGCGGCCAGCGCCGGGAATTTCGCTGCCTGCGCGGCATCCGGCGTGAACGCCTTGCCCGTGGCCTCGGCCTTCAGCCGGTCGCGCTTGAACCCGAGCGCCGCAGTTTTCGCTGCAATACCCTTTTCCTCCGACTGAAACGCCACGTTGCCGATACGCGCCAGCACCTCGCCTTTTTTAACGCTGTCCCCCTCGCGCACGTTGATGGCCGCAAGAATGCCCCCTTCCAGCGATTGCACGAGCTGGATTTCAGAACTCGGCACCACCTGCCCCATGCCGCGCGTCATCTGGTCCACCTCGGCCAGTGAAGCCCACACGGTGAACGCGCCGAAGAACGCGGCGGACGCCCACAGCAGCGCATTGGCCGACCAGCGCGCCTGAAGCCGGGTCGCGGCCACGGCTTCGGCCATGAAATCCGCGTCCTCGTGCAGATGGCGGTTGCGTTCGATACGGCGGGCAAGGCTGCGGATCATGTTTTCACCGTGATGTTGCCTGCGGCCAGTTGCGCCACCACCTCGTCGCGCTGCGCGTCCGCCACCACCCGGCCCTGGTCGATGAGGATGAGCCGGTCGACAAGCGGCAGCAATTGCTGCCGGTGCGTAATCAGCACCAGCGTGCGCCCTTCGGCCTGTTTGCGGATATGCTTCACGAACTTGTCTTCGGCCTGCGTGTCCATGGCGTTGGTCGGCTCGTCGCACACCAGAACGCCGGGGTTGGTCACCATCGCGCGCGCCAGCGCAATGGCCTGCCGCTGCCCGCCTGAAAGCCCTTCGCCGCGCTCGCCCACCTGCGTGTCGTAACCCTGCGGCAGCCGGGCGATGAATTCGTCCATGCCCGCGGCCTTGGCGGCGGCGACAATTTCGTCATCCGTCGCATGCGGGTGCGCCGCCGCGATGTTGTCGCGGATGCTGCCCGAAAACAAAACCACGTCCTGCGGAATATACGCGATGTTCCGGCGCAGGTCGGCGGGGTCGATTTGCCGCATGTCGGTATCGTCGATGCGGATGGCGCCGTCCTCCGGCTCGTAAAGGCCGAGGCACAGCCGCGCAATGGTGCTTTTGCCCGACCCGATGCGCCCGATGATGCCCACGCGCTCCCCCGGTTTGATGCGGAACGAAACGCGCTCCAGCGCCTCGCGCCCGCCGCCGGGATAGGCGAAACTGACCTGGTCGAACGTGATGGCGCCGTCCAGCTTCGGGCGGTGCAGGAAATTGCGGTCTTCAGGCCGCTCCACCGGCAGGTTCATCACGCGCTCCAGCGTCGCCAGCGCCCCGCGGGAAGAATGGTAACGGCTGATCATCGCCGCCATCTGCGCCACCGGCGCGGTTGCGCGGCCCGACAGCATGACCGCGGCAATCAACGCGCCCAGGGTCACCTTGCCGTCCGCCACAAGGTACATGCCCGCGACAATCATCAGCACCGAGCATATCTGCTGCAAAAACAGCGCGACATTGACCGTAAGGCTTGAGAAGAACCGCGTCGTCTGCCCCATCGCGGCGCTTTCGCCCACGTAATCGCCGTAACGCGCGCGGAAACGCCCGTCGGCGCGGATGGCCTTGATGGTCTCAAGCCCGTAAATCGCCTCCACCAATACGCCGTGCCGCGCCTCCGCGCTCTCGGCGCTTTTCTGGATGAGGTAGCGCAGCGGCCGCTGTATAGCGTAGCTGATAAGAGCCGCCAGCACCGTAAGCCCCAGCACGATGAACCCGAACACCGGCGACACGAAGAACACGAACGCCACGAACAAAAACGCGAACGGGAAATCCACGAACGCCGACATGGTGGCGGAGGTAAAGAATTCCTTCACGCTCTCGAACTCGCGCAAGGAATTTGCGAACGCGCCCGCCGAGCGCGGGCGCCCCGAAAGCTTCATGTCCAGCACATGGTCGAAAATGCGCCGCGCCGCCAGCACGTCGATTTTACGGCCCGCAAGGTCCACGAAATACCCGCGCAGCGTGCGGATAAGCAGGTCGAACGCGTAAACCGTAAGCACGCCCGCGGCCAGCACCCACCCCGTCTGCATCGCGGCGTTGGGAATGACGCGGTCGTAAACATTCATCACGAAAATCGGCCCGGCCAGCCCGAACAGGTTGATCATCAGCGCCGCCACCGCGACACGGCGGTACAACGCCCCGTTATCCCGCACCAGCCCCCAGAACCAGTGCCGGTGCGACGCCTGCAACCGCCCGCCGGTCAACGGGTCGGCCACCGCCGCCGGTTCCGGATACACGAAAATGGCGAACCCTTTATAGGCTTTGCGGAAATCCGCTTCCGCCACCATCGCTTCACCGCGCCCGGGCACGTAGATGCGCAAATCACCCGCCGCAGCCTCGCGCGCAAGCACAATCCATGCATCGTGGTTGCCCATGACCGCGACGCACGGCAACACCGCGTCGTCCACGTCGTCCCAGTCGCGTTTCAGTATCTTGGTGCGCAGCCCGATACGCGCGGCGGCCTGGCAGAACAGGTCCGGCCCCATGCCGCGCTTGTCATACGGCAACCCCGCCACCAGCGCCGGGCCGGAACGCGTGCGCCCGTGCTTGCCCGCCAGATAGACGAGGCAATCGAGCAGCGGGTCGTTTGCAACGCCCGGGTCAGTCTTGCTTTTGTCCGTCATCCTGCGCGCCGGTTTTGGTGGACGGCTGCGCCAGCAATTGTGCAACCGCGCTGCCGTCATCCGCCAGCATGGGGCGCGATACGCGGCCTATGGTTCTCTGCGTCGCCACCACCACCGGAATATTCGGCGCGACATCGACGGGTGTGGATTTGACCGTCGCCACCGGCGCCGACGCTACTTTGGGCGCCACCACCGCAACGTCCACGACGTTTTTGGAAACCGGCTTTTCAGCCGCATTTGCCACAACCTTGGGCGCGCGATCCACCGCCGCGACAAGGTTGCCCATCGCGGCCGACAACGCATAACCGGCGTTCAGCACGCTGAAGTCGGCGTTGTCATATGCGATGCGCGCATCGAACGCCTGGCTTTCCGCCTGCATCAGTTCGATAAGGCTGCGGTTGCCGCCCTCATATTGCGTCTTATAGGTATCGACCACCCTGGCGGTGGCGTCACGCCGCCCGCTTTGCGTTTCAAGCTGCCGGCGCGAAACATCCAGCGCCGACCACGCCGCGCGCACGTCGCGTTCGATGCGGCGATAGGTTTCGTCCAGCTGCGCCCGCGCCTGATCGCGCAAAAATTCGGCGCGGTTTTCACGCGCAATTTGCGCACCGCCGGTGGAATAGGCCCAGTCCATCTTCATGACCGCGCGTGCGTCCGTCGCCTCGCCGCCGATAACATCGCGCTGGTCGCGCTTGAGGTATGAAAGCTGCGCATTCACCTTGGGCAGGTAACCGGTGGATTCCGCCCGCGCGTCATGGTCGCCCGCCACGACCGCCTGCTTGGCCGCCGCCGCCTGCGGGTGGCTGTCGAACGCGGACTGGATGGCCGCGTCAACCGACGTGGCCGAAGGCGCAACCACGCCGGGTCGCGCCAGTGCACCGCTGGGCTTGCGCCCCACCGCCTCGATGTAATCGGCCAGCGCCTGCTGGTACTGCCCGTCGAAATCCGTAACCGCATTCTGCGCCAGCAAAAGAAAATCGTTCGCGCGGTTAAGCTCCGCATCGTCCGACCCGCCTTCCGCGACCTGCGCCGCAATGCGCGTCTGGTAATCCTGCGCCGTGGTCAGATTGGCGGCAGCGGCCTCTTTAATCTGGCTTGCGCGCAAAAGCGCCACATACGCCTGCGCCGCGCGCATGGCGATGCCCTCGCGCGTGCCCGCGACCACCATGTCCGATGCCTGCAGGCGCGCCTTGGCGGCGTCCACCCGGTTGCCGGTTTCACCCCAGTCGTAAACCTTCTGCGTGAGTTGCGCCGACCCTTCACCCAGATTCGAATACCCCGCCCCGCGCGTCACACTCAGGCCCCGCGACGTGGCGTTATCGCCATACATGCGCCCGCCCGTCAGGTTCGCCGACAATTCCGGAAAATAGGCGGAGCGTTGCTCTTTCACCGTTTCGCCGCTGGCGTACGAGGCGTCCTGCGCCGCCGTAACCGACGGGTGGCTGCCGACAGCCGTTTGCACGGCCTCTTGCAGGCTTTCCGCCATGGCAAAACGCGGTTCCAGCCCCCCTGCGGTCGCAAGAAGGGCACCCAAAGCAACAGTCGATAAGATTTTTTGCATGAAAAACAGGAGGTTATTTTCATTTGCTAATATATCGGAATCGACCGGCCCAAACAAGCCTGCAAACAGGCGGGGAAAACAGTGACTTGCGGCGTCCTGACGGCTTCACATCCCCCAGGAATTGTTGCAGGCTCACCATGCCTTCAAAAACAAACAGGGATGTGAACGGTGGCTCTGACCATTTCAGTTCTTAAGGAAACTGCACCGGACGAAAACCGCGTCGCCGCGACGCCGGATACGGTGCGCAAGCTCATCGCGCTTGGCGCCACCGTCAACGTGCAATCCGGCGCGGGCTTCGGTACCGCCATCAGCGACGATACCTTCGCGTCCAGCGGCGCGAAAATCGTGCCCAACGCGCTCACCGCCGTGAAGGACGCCAACATCATCCTCTGCGTCCAGAAACCCGACGCCGACATCCTCGAACGCATGTCCCCCGGCGCCACGCTCATCGGCATGCTGCACCCCTACCAGTTCCGCGACACCCAGCGCTTCCAGCGCACCGGCGCGTCCGCAGTCGCCCTCGAACTCGTCCCGCGCATCACCCGCGCGCAGTCGATGGACGTGCTCTCATCCCAGGCCAACCTCGCCGGTTACCGCGCGGTGATGGAAGCATCATACATCTATGGCCGCGCCATGCCGATGATGATGACCGCCGCAGGCACCGTGGCCCCGGCCAAGGTCTTCATCATGGGCGCGGGCGTTGCCGGTCTTCAGGCCATCGCAACCGCCCGTCGCCTCGGCGCCGTTGTCTCCGCGACCGACGTGCGCATGGCCGCGAAGGAACAGGTCCAGTCCCTCGGCGCCACCTTCGTGATGGTCGAGAACGAAGAGACGAAGGCTTCCGAAACCGCTGGCGGTTACGCCAAGGAAATGTCGGAAGACTATAAACGCCAGCAGGCGGCACTGGTGGCCGAGACGATTAAAAAGCAGGACATAGTCATCACCACCGCCCTCATCCCGGGCCGCCCCGCGCCGCAGCTCATCACGCCCGACATGGTGAAATCCATGAAACCCGGCTCCATCATCGTCGACATGGCGGTGGAAGCGGGCGGCAACTGCCCGCTGTCCGAAAAGGGCAAGATCGTCGAAAAACACGGCGTCATCATCGTCGGCTACAACAACCTGCCCGCCCGCATTCCGGTCGATGCCTCGGCGCTGTATGCCCGCAACATGCTGAACGTCGTGACCCTCCTGCTCGGCAAGGAAAAGAAAGAGGCCGTGTTTGATTTCAACGACGAAATCATCAAGGGCTTCACCCTCATCCATAACGGCACCGCTGTGCACCCGCTGGTCGGCGGCAACGCCCCCGCCCCGAAGGTCGAAATCGTCAAGGTGCCCGAGGTAAAGACCGAAACCAGGGTTGAAGCGAAGCCCGAGCCCACGAAAGCCGAACCGGCCAAAGTGGAAGCCAAGGCCGAAACGAAACCCGAAACCAAACCCGCGGCCCCAGAAGCGCTCCCCGAAGCGCCCAAGGCCAAAACGCCCGAAGCCGACAAGGCCGCAGACAAAACCGCATTCAAACGCAAGCCCGACTCCAAGGAAGCATAACCAATGTCATCCGAAACCCTGATTCAGGACGCCCGCGACATGGCCCTGCGCTCAGCCGATCTAGCGCAGGACATGACCACGCTTGCCGGCAACATCGCGTTGCAGGCGCAACACTACGGCAACGGCCACGATAATTTCCTCATGATGGGCATCACGGTGTTCGTGCTGGCCTGCTTCGTGGGCTACTACGTCGTCTGGCGCGTCACCCCGGCGCTGCACTCGCCGCTTATGGGCATCACCAACGCCATTTCCTCGGTCGTCATCGTCGGCGCCATCATCGCCGCCGCCCCGCAGGACAGCGAGTGGTTTTCGGCCCTGCTCGGCTTCATGGCCATCGTCCTGGCCTCGGTCAACATCTTCGGCGGCTTCCTCATTACCCGCCGCATGCTTTCAATGTTCAAGCGCAAGGAAGGGGTTAAAAAGTAATGGCTACGCTGCCCGCCCTCCTCTATCTCGTCTCCGCCGTGGCCTTCATCATGGCGCTGCGCGGCCTGTCATCCCCTGAAAGCGCCCGTTCCGGCGTGCTTTACGGCATGCTCGGCATGGCGCTCGCCATCGTCACCACCTTCTCGCTCGATACGGTCAACCCGTCCATCACCCCGCTGCTCGGCATCGTGCTCGGCGGCATGGTCGGCGCCGGCATCGCCAAAAAGGTCGAAATGACCGCGCTACCGCAACTCATGGCAGCCTTCCACTCGCTGGTCGGTCTCGCCGCCGTGTTCATCGCGACGGCTGCGTTCTACAACCCCATCGCCTACGGCATCGGTTCGCGCGGCGCCATCGGCCTCACCTCGCTGGTTGAAATGTCGCTGGGCGCCGCCATCGGCGCGGTGACGTTCATGGGCTCCATCATCGCCTTCGGCAAATTGCAGGGCCTCATTTCCGGCAAACCGCTGACCTTCGCGGGTCAACACATGCTGAACGCCGCCTTGGGCGGGCTGATGATTTTCCTCATCCTCGTCTTCTGCGCGACGGAATGGCCGTTCATCTTCTTCGCCATCATCGCGGTGGCGCTGGTCATGGGCATCACGCTCATCGTCCCCATCGGCGGGGCGGACATGCCGGTCATCGTCTCCATGCTCAACTCCTACTCCGGCTGGGCGGCCGCGGGCATCGGCTTTACGCTGCAAAACCCGCTGCTCATCATCGTGGGCGCGCTGGTCGGCGCATCCGGCGCCATCCTCAGCTACATCATGTGCAAGGGCATGAACCGTTCGTTCCTGAACGTGCTGCTGGGCGGCTTCGGGGCTGATGCGAATTCCGCCGCCGCCGCCTCCCACTCCGACAAGCCGGTGAAAATCGGTTCTGCGGACGATGCGGCCTTCATCCTTAAGAACGCAGCCTCTGTCATCATCGTGCCCGGCTACGGTATGGCCGTGGCGCAGGCGCAACACGCGCTGCGTGAAATGGCCGACGTGCTGAAACACGAAGGCGTGCAGGTCCGCTACGCCATCCACCCCGTCGCAGGCCGCATGCCCGGCCACATGAACGTGCTGCTGGCCGAAGCCAACGTGCCGTACGACGACGTGCTGGAACTGGAAGACATCAACCGCGATTTCGGCCAGACCGATGTCGCCTTCGTCATCGGCGCCAACGACATCACCAACCCCGCCGCCAAGACGGACCCGACATCGCCCATCTTCGGCATGCCGGTGCTGGACGTGGAAAAGGCCAAGACCGTCCTGTTCGTCAAACGCTCGCTGGGCACCGGCTACGCCGGTGTCGACAACCCGCTGTTCTTCAACGAAAACACGATGATGCTGCTGGGCGACGCCAAGAAAATGGCGGAAGACGTCATCAAGGCGCTGGAATCGTAAATGTCCGTCGCGGTCAAACCGCCGCTGGCCGCACGTTTCACCCAGCCTGACGGCTGGCAGTTCCACGACCAGCTCGATGTGCGGGCGGGCCAGTACATCCGCTACGGCTGGGCCGTGCCGGAAGCGCCGCGCGCCAGCGTCGTCATCCTGCCGGGCCTCTCGGAATACTGCGAAAAATATTTTGAAGTCGCGCACGACCTGCTGCGTCGCCGTTTCGCCGTCGCCTGCATCGACTGGCGCGGGCAGGGCATGTCATGGCGCGGCGAAAACCGCGATAAGCGCTGCCACGACGATTTCGCCGCCGACGTCGAAGACACGCGCCTGTATCTCGATCAGGTCCCCCTGCCCCATCACCTGCCCCGCATCATGCTGGCCCATTCCATGGGCGGGCATATCGGCCTGCGCGTGCTGAACGAACGACCCGATGATTTCGCCTGCGCCGTCATGACCGCGCCCATGTGCGGCTTGGCCGTGCCCGAATGGCTCGCGGGCGGCGTGGCCGATTTCATGGCCGCCACCGGCCGCCCCCACGGCTACATGCCCGGCCACGCCGCATGGAACACCGCCAAAATGGAAGCCGGCCTGCGCCTGCTGACCAGCGACCCCGACCGCCGCGCCATGCAGGAATTCTGGATGACCCAGCGCCCCGATTTGCGCATGGGCGGCCTCACCGCCTCATGGGTGCGCGCGGCGCTCGCCTCCATCAGGCAGGTGCGCAGGCAGCCCTTCCTCGATGGCGTCACCACCCCGGTACTGGTGGCAAGCGCGGGGCGGGAAATGGTTGTTTCCAACAAGGCCATCGCCGATATCGTAAGCCGCCTGCCCAATGCCGAGCTGCTGGAAATCGACGGCGCCATGCACGAAGTGATGATGGAAAAGGACGATTACCGTAACCGCTTCTGGCATGCGTTTGACGGATATGTTGCCAGCTACGTACCAGCGGGATAGGCTTTGCCCATGGAATTCAAACGCCTGTCCGACCGCATCCTCTACGCCCTGCAACTGGCCCTCGAACAACAGGACCTGGTGGCGGCGGAACGCCTGAACAAGGCGCTCGAAACCTCGCTGACCCGAAAAATCGACGGCAAGGGCTTCGTCAACCGCCGCGACTTCACGCTCGACTACGAAAACGCGATCCGCGACCTCGAAACCCTGCGGGGCGCGCAATGACTCTGGAATTCAAACGCCTCTCGGACCGTGTCCTCTACGCCCTGCAATTGGCATTGGAACAAAAAGACCTGCAAATCGCCGAAGAACTGAGCCACGCTCTGGAAGACACGCTGACCCGCAAAAGCGGCGGCGCCGGTTTCAGGGAACGCCGCGAAGTGGGCGCACTCTACGACGCCGCCATGCAGAAACTGCACGACCTGCGCGAACGCACCTGATCATCGACACTTAAGCCGTCATCTCCAGCCATTCGTCCTCGGTCAGCACCGTAACGCCAAGCTCCTTGGCTTTCTTGAGCTTCGATCCCGCATCCGCGCCCGCGACCAGATAATCCGTCTTGGACGAAACGCTGCCCGAAACCTTCGCGCCCAGCCGTTCCGCCTGCGCCTTCGCCTCATCGCGTGAAAACTTCTCAAGACTGCCGGTGAACACGACGGTCTTGCCCGCCACCCTGCTGCCACTCATATCCGGCGCGACATACGGTGCGACGTTCACATACTGCAAAAGATCTTTCAGCAAATCCGTGTTGTGGCTTTCGCTGAAAAACCCGACAAGGTCATCTGCAACGCTGGGGCCGATATCCTCGATATCCGTAAGCTTGGCATACGCCTCCCCGCCTTCGACGCTGGCCGCCGCCATCTCGCCGATAAGGGCGTGGATATCGTGATAATTCTTCGCCAGCTTCTTGGCCGTGGCCTCGCCCACCTGCCTTATACCCAGCGCATAAACAAAACGTTCCAGCGAAATACTGCGTCGTGCTTCGATGGCTGCAAACAGGTTGCGGGCTGATAACTCGCCCCATCCCTCCCGCGCCCGCAAGGGCGTCAGGCTACCTTTGTCCTTCGCCTCCAGCCGGAAAATATCGGCGGGTGAACGAAGCATGCCGTCATCCCAGAACTCCTGGATAATCTTCTCGCCCATCCCCTCGATGTCGAACGCGTTGCGCGACACGAAATGCCGCAACCGCTCAACCGCCTGCGCCGGGCATATAAGCCCGCCCGTGCAGCGCCGCGCCACCTCGCCCTCTTCTCGTATGGCATGCGACCCGCAGGCCGGGCAGCTATGCGGAAACACGAACGGTTTCGCATCCGCCGGGCGGCGCGCTTCAACAAACCCCAGCACCTGCGGAATGACGTCGCCCGCACGCTGTATGGTCACCGTATCGCCCACGCGCACGTCCTTGCGCGCAATCTCGTCTTCGTTGTGCAGTGTCGCGCGCGCCACCATCACGCCGCCCACGTTCACCGGCTCCAGCTCCGCCACCGGCGTCAGCGCGCCCGTGCGCCCGACCTGTATGACGATGTCGCGCACCACCGTCGTCGCCTTCTCAGCCGGAAATTTATGCGCAACCGCCCAGCGCGGCGCGCGGGACACGAACCCAAGCCGTTCCTGAAGCCCAAGGTCGTTGACCTTGTAAACAATCCCGTCAATGTCGTACGGCAACCCGCTGCGCTTCATCTGGATGTCGGCATAAAACGCCAGCATATCGTCACGTGTTGCGCCAACCACGCTCGGCTGCGGCACCTGAAAACCCCAGCCCGCCAACACGTCACGGATCCCCTGTTGCGTCGTCGCAATAGGCTGCGAAAGATACCCCAGCGCATACCCGTAAAACCCCAGCGTCCGCGTCGCCGTAATTCCTGCATCCAGTTGCCGCAGGCTGCCCGCCGCCGCATTGCGCGGGTTGGCGAACACGGGCTTGCCCGCCGCCGCCTGCGCCACGTTCAGCGCCGCGAACGCGGCCTTGGTCATGTAAATCTCGCCGCGTATGTCGATGCTTTCAGGCGCACCCGCAGGCAATGTCTTGGGAACGCCGGCCACCGTCATCACGTTGGCGGTCACATCCTCGCCCTCAAACCCGTCGCCGCGCGTTGCGGCCTGCACCAGCTTGCCGTGGTCGTAGCGCAGCGACAGCGACAATCCGTCGATTTTCTGTTCCCCCAGCAATTCCACCGGCGCATCATCCGCAAGCCGCAGGAAATTGCGGATACGGACAAGAAAATCGTCGAATTCCTCGTCGCTGAATACGTTTCCCAGGGAAAGCATCGGCACACGGTGCTGCACCTTTTTAAATCCGCCCGCCGCCTTCGCGCCAACTTTGTGCGAGGGGCTTTCAGCCGTCTTCAGCTCCGGGTGCTTTACCTCAAGCGCTTCAAGCTCCCGGCGCATGGCGTCGTATTCCGCGTCCATAACCTCCGGCGCATCCTGCTGGTGGTACAGAATGTCATGGCGGGCCAGTTCGGCCGCCAGCAGGGCATGGCGGTTTTTGAAGTCTTGGGCGCTCATCACGAAGCCTGTTGTAAAAGTTTGCCCGCCGCAGCCAACGCCTCCGGCGTAATCTGCGCGCCGGAAATCATGCGCGCAATTTCCTCGCGGCGGTGTTTTTCATCCCGAAGGCGCACCAGCGTCGTGCGCATGGCGCCGTCATTCGCGGCCTTCGCCACAATCCAGTGATGCCCCGCGCGCGCCGCCACCTGCGGGCTGTGCGTGACCACCAGCACCTGGCGGCTGTCCGCCAGCCGCGCAAGCCGTTCGCCCACCGCGTCCGCCGTGGCGCCGCCGAGGCCGGAATCAACCTCGTCGAACACCAGCACCGGCACATGCGACGTGGCCGACAAAACGACCTTGATGGCCAGCATGAAGCGTGACAATTCCCCGCCTGATGCAATCTTGTCGATAGGCCCCGCCGCCGTGCCCGGGTTGGTCGCAACCACGAATTGCACCGCATCCATGCCCGCGGGTCCCCACTGGGTTTCGGGCAGGGTTTCCACCTGCGTTTCGAACCGCGCTTTATCAAGCTTCAGCGGCGGCAATTCCGCCATGACCTTTTTATCAAGCCTTATCGCGGCCTTGCGTCGTGCATCCGAGAGGGCCTTGGCCGCGTCCTCGTAATCTTTCCGCGCGGCCTTGGCTGCACGGTCAAGCTGCGCGACGCGTCCGTCATCGCCGCGAATGGCCTGCAGCTTCTCCGAAATCTCGTCCAGCTTGGCCGCCAGCTCGTCCGGGCGGCACTGGTGCTTGCGCGCGGCTGCCCGCAATTCATGCAGGCGGTCATCCACCGCTTCCAGCGTGTCAGGCCCCCCGGCATCGCCGTCGAACCAGTTGTCCATCACGTCCATCGCCGCGCGCATTTCACCCACCGCGCGGTCCAGCGCCTCAGTGGCGGGATTGAGCCTGTCGCCTGCCTTGGCCGCCACGCGGTCCAGAATTTTCCAAGCCCGGTTCAGTTGCGGAATAGCGCCACCCTCCCCGTCCAGATACTCCCGCGCTTCATCGAACGCGCCCGCAATGGCGCCACGCGCCGCAAGCTCCGTGCGCCGCGCATGCAGCGCGTCTTCCTCGCCCGCCTTGGGCGCAAGCGATACCAGTTCGTCGCATGCCGCCTGCCAGTATTCCTGATCGCGCTTGGCGTCCGCTATGCGCGCCAGCAGGGCCGCGCGCTCGGCCTCAAGCCCGCGCCACGCGGCCCCTGCCTGCATGACGCCCGCGGCATCCACGCCCGCAAAATCGTCCAGCGTGGCCCGATGCGTGCGCGTATCCATAAGCCCATGGGTTTCGAACTGGCCGTGAATATCCACCAGCATTTCACCCACGTCATGCAGCAGCATGACACTCGTAAGCTGGTCGTTGATGAACGCCTTGCTGCGCCCGTCCACACCCAGCGTGCGGCGCAGGATGATGCCGCCATCGCCCTCATGGCCGATGCCCTGCTCGTCCAGCAGCGCGAATACCGGGTGCTTTTTGTTCAGTTGAAATGCCGCCGTTACGGATGCCTGCTGCGCGCCTTTGCGCACCAGCCCCGCATCCGCCCGCGCTCCAAGCGCAAGGCCCAGCGCATCCAGCAGAATGGACTTGCCCGCCCCCGTCTCGCCGGTCAGCGCGGAAAGCCCTGAATCCGCCTCGATGTCGAGCGCGTCGATCAGCACCACATCCCGGATGGACAGCGTTTGCAGCATGCCTGATTCCTAGCACAGCCAAGGTGCCACGCGAATATCCCGGCATCAGTTATTGACAGAATAACTGGCCCACTGAGGGCCCGCGAAGCGCCAGCGCAGCGAGCGGGCGCGGGCAAAGCCCGCGGTGGGGGCGGCGGTTGAGCCCCCCTAAATCACGACGGCTTCAGGATGGCGTCGATGGTGCGGTCCTTGAAGCTGCGTTCGTCCATCAGCTTCTGGCGCTGGCCTTCGTCGAGGATTTTGTAAGAATCCTCATACCAGCGCGAACCGGGGTAGTTATACCCCAGCACGGCGGCCACGCGCGTCGCCTCGTCCGGCAGCCCCATGTGCAGATAGGCTTCCACAAGGCGGTGCAGGGCTTCCGGCACGTGCGTCGTGGTCTGGTAATCCTTCACCACAACCATGAAGCGCTTGACCGCGGCGGTATAGAACCCGCGCGTCAGGTAATAACGGCCGATGTCCATTTCCTTGCCCGCAAGGTGGTCCAAAGTCAGGTCGCGCTTCAGCTTGGCGTCGCGCGCATAGCGGCTTTCGGGGAACAGGCGCAGC
>JAMIFL010000138.1:0-4145 GCA_035906295.1 Alphaproteobacteria bacterium
GGCCTGATCGTCGCGGTGATGGGCGATGGCGAGGTGGGTGATGTGCGCTTCAACACAGGCGGCGCGCATGAGGGCGTAGCGCGCAATGCGGGCGTTTTCCATGAGGGATGCGGTGGATTTCTCGCCTTCCCAGCGCAGGATTTTGTGGGTCATGTTGGGCCATGATGCGACCCATGACGTGACCTGCGCTGCTTCGGCGGCGCTGTTTTCACGCAAGGCGTGGTCGACGGTGAGCGCGAGGACGGGGCCGCGCGCAGAGAGCATGTGCGCGAGGGCCATGCTGTCGGCGCCGCCCGAGAGGGCGACGGCGATGGGTCCGTTTGGGTAAGTAGAAATCATGGCCGTTCAGTAAGGCCACTAAAAAGGCGTCCGTTCAATATTAAATCAGGACGCGCACTGCATGCGGGTGGCTTCTTCCTGCCCGCGGCGGAGGACGGAAGCCGGGCCGGACGGAAAACGCTTGGTCAGTTCCGTCAGGGTCAGGCAGGCGTCGTTGCGCTTGTTCATTTTATCCAGCGTCATGGCCAGCTTGAGCAGCGCGTCGGGCGCTTTCTGGCCCTGCGGGTGTTCCTGAAACGCCTTGGCGAAGGTTTTCGCGGCCTGCGAATACTGGGTCTGGGCGTAGTACGCCTCCCCCAGCCAGTACTTGGCGTTGGCGGCCAGCGGGTGGGTCGGGTACGTCTTCAGGAAGTCGTTGAAGGCGGTCTGGGCGTCGGAATAATTGCTTTGCTGGAGGTAGGAGAACGCCTGATCGTAAGCCTTGGCGGCGCTGGGCTGCGCGGAACCCTGCGGGCGGCCGGAGGTGATGGAGCCGTCATTCGGCCCGCCCACGTTTTCGGTTATCTGGCCCAGTTGCGGGGTGTTGTTGGGCTGATAGGCGCCGTTCGGGTCGGTCAGCGAACCGTTGACCTGACCGCCCTGATTGTTGGGAACGGGATTGGGCGGGGGCGGCTGGTCGGACGGAAGGTTGGAAGGGGACTGTTCGTTGCGGTAGGGCTGGTCCGGCGCGGAGACGGGCGCGCGGTTTTCCAGTGCCTGCAGGCGCTGGCTTGAATCGGAGACGTATTTATCGAAGTTCTGTTGCAGCGTGCGGAGCTGGAAATCGCGCTGCTCAAGCTGGTTGGTGAGTTCGCGGACCTGCTGTTCCAGTGCGCCCATGCGGGTCATGTCGCCGGGGGTGGCGCCGATGGGCGCCGCCATGATGGGGGCGCCGGAGCCGACAGGCATGGCGGTGGTGGATTGCGGCATGCCGGTGACCGGCATGGACGGAACGACGTTGCCCGACACACCGCCGGGACCGTCGTACTGCATGCCGTCCTGAGCATGCGCGGAGACGGCAAACCCTGCCACGAATGGCAGGGTTGCACAGAAGATAAGGGACGCGAACATGCGCATCGTCGTCAGCCCGTCTTAGTCGACGTGGGTGACGGCGCGGCGGTTCTGGGCCCAGGACTGCGGGTCGGAACCGGTGACTTCCGGACGCTCTTTACCATACGAGATGGTCTTGACGCGGGAGCCGGAGACGCCCAGCGAAACGAGGTAGTCGCGAACCGAGGACGCGCGGCGGTCGCCGAGGGCCAGGTTGTATTCGCGGGTGCCGCGTTCGTCAGCGTGGCCTTCGATGGTGATGGACACGTTCGGGTACTGGTTGAGCCATTGAGCTTGCAGTTGCAGCTGTTGCAGCGCTTCCGGGGTCAGGTCGGTGCGGTCGTAACCGAAGTAGACGCGGTCGCCGACGTTGACGGTGAGGTCTTCCTGGCTGCCGGCAACAACGTTGCCCTGCACGCCGCCCATGCCGCCCATGCCGTCGCCCAGCATGCCTTCGCCCTGGCCCTGAACGGTGCCCTGACCTTCGACAACGCTGTCAGCGTAGGGTTGTTCTTCTTTGCCTTTAGCGCATGCGGCCAGCGCCAGCGTGGACAGAGCCAGCATGGTGAGCAGTTTGTAACGAGATTGGGTACGCATCGGCGCTTTCTCCAGTTTTTTGGTGTCGGTTATCTTGGTTTTAGATGGCAACAACATGGACCAGTGACCATCCGCAATCAAGGGGCATTGCGTTTTTATCGAAGATTATGTTGGGGATGGATTATGACGGGATTATGGCTGTTCCCTGCCCCAAAAAAGGCTTTATGCCAAAGGCTTATTTGTTACGCGTTTCCATACGCAAAACCGGCGTCCACTTTGGCCGGAAACGCTTTACTGAAGCGTGCCGCGCAATTGCGTCAGCAGGGCCACGGCGTCCTGACGGTCGCGCGGATTGGGGACGCGGGCGATGTAACGTTCCAGCGCCTCGATGGCGGCCATGGGACGGTCGAGACGGGAGAGAAGCACGCCGGCATCGAGGTCGAGGCGGTATTCTTCGGGCGCCATGCGCTTCATCAAATCGACGGTGGCGAGGGCTGCGTTGTAATCCTCCGATTCGACCTGGCGGAGTTTGATGTTGTTCTGGAGGCGCACCAGCGTTTCGCGGCGGGAGGCGGGGTCGTAATAACTCGACGACAATTCGGCGCGGGGACCCATGGTGGTTTTGAGGATTTCGCGCAGGTCGGGCGCGTTGAGGACGATGCAGCCCTGGAACGGATCGACGATTTCGCGGCGGCCCCCCTCTTCCATGCGGATGACGTAGTGGGCGGGGAAATTGACGCCGACCACCGGCCAGCCGAGGTCGTCGCCGATGGTGATGCACAGGATGGAGAGCGCGATGGGCAGACCGAGGCGGCGGTCGATGACGCGGATAAGGTCGGCGTTCTGCAAGTCGTTGTAGCGGAAATCGTCACCGATATATCCATGACGCCTTGTAAACACTTCAGCCAGCACGTGAATTTTGGCGTCCAGGTTGTCGGGATGGTCTTTGATGTATTCCGCATGCAACGCTTGCGTATCCTCCGCCAAGCGTATGCGATGATTGCGATATTTATCGAGGCTGATGCCGGGATGATTTTGAATGGACAGCGCGAGCGCACCTTCGAAAATGTCTATCTGCGCATCGTCCTGAAAACCGATGGCGTCCAGATATTCAATGGCTTCGTCGATTGTGCTGAAGCCGGGCGCCATCTTAGAAACCGCTGTCGACGATGGGAGCCGGACGGCCCGGCGCCATTACGCCTGCCGGGGGCGGGTTCGGCACGTTGGGCATGCGGGCGTTGTAGTTGCCGGTGTCCGCAGGCATGGCGCCCATGGGCACGGCCTGACGGGAATAAAGCGGTTCGCTGCTGACCGGGGCGGGGTTATTGAGGCCGCCGCTGCCGGTATTGCCCGCGCCGTAATTCGGCACCCTGTTGGAAATCGGGGGAATCGTGTCGGTGGCGCCCATGGGCTGGGCGGGGGCCATGCCTACGGCATTGGGGCCGCCATTGGCGATGACCTGATTCATGGGCGTACCCGCGAGTTTCACGTAAGAGACGACCTGTTTCACGTAAGGCACCGTGCGGGCGTAGGACATGACCTTGTTGAGTTCGACCTGATCCTGCGCGACGCCCATGAGGTAGACGATGCTTTGCACGGTATCGATGGAGTAGTTGACGCCCTGAATGTTCTTGTCGAACAGGATGGAGGCGCGCAGGCGGCCCGAGATCCAGACGTCGCGGGCCCAGCCCTTGATGCCTTCGGAGTTGGCGACCTTGATTTCGTTGATGACCTGACGGACGCCCTGGGCCTGCCATGCGAGGCGCACGGCCTCAACCCGGTGTTCGGGTTTCTGGACGACACCGGTGAGCAGGACGCGGCCCTGATCGACGGTCATGCCGACCTTGATGAACATTTCGGCGTCGTGCTTGAGCCAGAGGTCATGAATGGTGGCGGAGATGCGCGCATCTTCCAGCGAGGCCTTGATGCCGCCTTCGCGGGCGGCGGCGGTGCCGGTGGCGCCGCCGACGGCAAGGCCCGCGCCGATGGGCGTGCAGCCGGACGCGGCGAGCGCGAGGAGGAGAAGTGCGGGAAGAACAACAGGTTTCATGAACAGACCCCTAGAATGCATTCGTAACGTGCCGAATCCGAAGGTAAGGGGCTATGGCCAGCACGTCAAAGCGGATGTCGCATTTATCCGCAAGGTCGGGGCGGGATTGCAGCCACCATTCCGCCGCGCGGCGGACACGCGCGGCGTTTTGCGGGGTTACGGCATATAGCGCGTCAGCCGCGCGCGCCCT
>JAMIFL010000139.1:0-16657 GCA_035906295.1 Alphaproteobacteria bacterium
CTGCGCGTCCACCGCGAAGCTTTCGGGTACGCCGGTGATGCCGAGGGCGAGGCCCGCGCCATCGCCGTTGTCGTGGATGATGGCGGCATAGGGGTTGCCGCGTTTTGCGATGAAGGCGTCGGTGTCGGCCTTTTCATCCTTCACGGCGACGCCGATGATTTTGAGCCCACGTTTCTGCATGTCCATCAGATGCGGGTGTTCGATGGCGCAGGGGGCGCACCAGCTTGCGAAGAAATTAACGATGAAGGGGCCTTCGGGCCACTGGATGCCTGCCTCGGGAATGGGCTTGTCGAGCAGTGGGCTGTCGATGCTGCCCATGGTGCGGGGGGTGAGCAGGCGGTCCGCGAACAGTACGGCCAGCAGCAGGAAGAGGGCGAGGGGCAGGAAGGTCAGCGCGCGTTTCATGCGGGTTTCCTGCGGACAGATTGCAGCAGCATGGCGACACCGGCCATGGCGATCAGGGCGAAGCCGCCCCAGAGTGTGGCCACGAACGGGTGGATGGTGGTGCGCAGGACCCATGCGTCGCTGCCTTTTGTCGTGTCACGGTCGCCCAGCACGACATAGAGGTCATCGAGCGCGTAGAGGCGGATGGCGGCTTCGGTGGTGTCGGAATCGGAAACGGGGTACCAGCGTTTTTGCGGTTTCAGCGTGTCGCCATTCGCCAATGTCACGGTGGCTTCATCGGCGCCGTAATTGGGGCCGTAGACGTAATCGACGCCTTTGAAGGTGAGGGTGTGGCGGCCCACGGTGAAGCTGTCGCCGGGTTTGACGACGCGGATGTCTTCTGTTTTCAGCAGCGTGGTGCCGAGCATGCCGACGACGGCGAGGCCGAGGCCGAAATGGCCGAGCACGAGGGCGAGCGCCTTGAGGTTGAAGTTCCTGCGCTGTGCCCATGCGTAGGCGGCGCTGGCGACCATGAGCCACACGGCGATGCCGAAGGCGAAGGCATGCACGGGGATGACCAATATGGCGGCGACGGTCAGGAGACCGCAGGTGATAAGGGTCTGCCGGAAGGTCCGGCGGCCCGGGCGTTTCCACGGCAGGAAGGGGCCGATGCCCATGAGGATGAGCAGCGGCACCGCCATGCGCACGACGGTGGCGTTGTAATAGGGCGGGCCGACCGAGATTTGACCGAGATTGAGCGCGTCCATCAGCAGGGGGTAGAGCGTGCCGGTCAGCACCGTGGCCGCCATGGCGATGAGCAGAAGGTTGTTGGCGACCAGCGATGCCTCGCGGCTGACGGGGGTGAACAGGCGCAGGGTTTTAAGCGCGGGCGCGCGCCATGCGTAGAGCGCGAAGGCCCCGCCGCCATAGAACAGCAGCAGGGCCAGAATGAACGCGCCGCGCGCGGGATCCACCGCGAAGGCGTGGACGGAGGAGAGGACACCCGAGCGCACGAGGTAAGTGCCGAGCAGCGACATCAGGAACGCGATGACGGCGAGCACGATGGTCCAGCGCTTGAGGCTGCCGCGCACTTCCAGAACCAGCAGCGAATGCAGCAGCGCCGTGCCCGCAAGCCACGGCAGGAGGGATGCGTTTTCAACCGGGTCCCAGTACCACCAGCCGCCCCAGCCGAGTTCGTAATACGCCCATTTGCTGCCGAGCGCGATGCCGGCGGTGAGGGCCAGCCACGCCATGGCGATGAAGGGTTTGACCGCGCGGGCCCAGTCCTGATCAACCCTGCCGTTGATGAGGGCGGCTGCGGCGAAGGAGAAGACGGATGAGAAGCCGACATAGCCCAGATACAGCATGGGCGGGTGGAAGGCGAGGCCGGGGTCCTGCAATACGGGGTTGAGGGAATTGCCGTCAGGCGGCACGGGCAGCAGGCGGGCGAAGGGGTTGGACGTGAACAGCGAGAAGGCGATGAAGCCGGTGGCGATGAGGCCCTGCATGCCCAGCGCGCGGGCGCGCAGCGTGTCGTCCGTTATATGTTTCGCCAAGGCGATGCCCGCGCCGAAGATGGCGAGGATAAGCACCCATAGCAGCATGGAGCCTTCGTGGTTGCCCCATGCGCCCGCGATTTTATAGAGCATGGGCTTGAGCGAATGGGAGTTGAGCGCGACGTTCAGGACCGAAAAATCTGACGTGATGTAGGCCCATTCAAGCCCCGCGAAAGCCAGGGCGCACAGGCCCAGCGACGCGAGCGATGCACGGATGGCTACAGCGCCGTTGCCGACGAGGCCGAAGACGGCCTGCGATGCCGAGACCATCAGCGCCAGCACGAAGGCGAAGTGGGCGACTTCGATCATCATGGCTGTTTTTCCGCGGTCGGTTTTTCGAGGGCTTTTTTAACTTCCGGCGGCATGTAATTTTCGTCGTGCTTGGCCAGCACTTCGCGGGCGTTGAAGGTTTTGGCTGCGGCATCGTATTTGCCGTAGACGACGACGCCCTGACCGACGCGGAAGAGGTCAGGCAAAATGCCACGATAGGCGACGGCGACCTGCGCGGTGTTGTCTGCCACGGTGAAAATGTGGGTTTCGCCGTCCTGCCGTTCGTCGCGGACCATGCCGCCCAGGCGGATGGTGCGGTCAAGCTGCCGGGGCGTGAGGGTTGCGAGTTCGGACGGTGTGTGGAAATAGGTGATTTTGCCGGACAGGCCATAGAGGGCAAAGCCCGTGGCCAGCGCGAGGCCCAGCACCACGACGACGACCGAAACCAGCCGGGCGCGGGCGCGCGGCGTCATTTTGCGGATTGCCGTTTTTTCAGGCGGTCGTAGCGGACTAGCGCGTGGACCAGCACGCCGACATAAACGACGAAGCCAAGACCGTAGGCGCCCCAGACGTAGAGCGCGTAGCCGTTCATGCCGAGGATGTCGCCCGCGTTCATGCCTGCACCCGGGATGCGTTGAGGCGGCGCGCGATGATTTCGGCGCGCATGCGCACGATGACGACGACGAGCAGATAACAGGTAAGGCCCAGACCCATGATGAGTAAAGGCCGCAGCATCTCACCCGACAGCGCCGGGTTGGCCATGCGGTTGAGGCTGGTGAGGGAGCTTGGCTGGTGCAGCGTGTTCCACCATTCCACCGAATACTTGATGACCGGCAGGTTCACGAGGCCGATGAGGGTGAGCCACGCCGCCGCGATGGAGCCGTGTTCGGGCCGGTCGAACGCGCCGGTGAGCGCGATGATGGCGACGTACAGGAACATGAGAACGAGGACGGAGGTGAGGCGCGCATCCCATACCCACCACGTGCCCCACATAGGCTGGCCCCACAGCATGCCGGTGACAAGGCAGATGGCGGTGGCGCAGGCGCCCACGGGCAGGGCCGCGCGTAAGAAAAGTTCGGCCAATGTGTGTTTCCAGACGATGAAGGTCAGCGCCGCGCCGCCGCAGCAGGCGTAAAGGAACATCGCCATCCATGCGCTGGGGACGTGGATGTACATGATGCGCACGGCGTCGGATTGCTGATAGTCGGGCGGGGAGAGCAGCAGCGCGTCGACAAGGCCGAAGGCCAGCAGCACGGTCGCCATGGCGGCCAGCACCGGCAGCAGTGTTTTGGCCAGCGATTCAAAACGGGCGGGGTTGGCGAAACGAGTGATCATGCGGACGTCACCTTCATACGGATTATCCACGCGGCGGCAAAGGGGCAAAGGGTCAGGCTTGCACATGCAATCGCGGCGAGGAAGGCCATGGGCGCCTGCCAGCCCTGATCGAGCATGGCGGCGGATGCCGCGCCCGCGCCGAAAATAAGCGGCGGCACGCACAAGGGCAGGATAATGAGCGCCTGAAGCGCCGCGTTGCGGCGGGAGCCGAGGGTAAGCGCCGCGCCCAGCAGGCCGATGGCGGAGAAGCTTGCGGCGGACAGGGCCAGACCCAGCCACATGCAGGGCAAAAGCGCGGCGGAACCCGGCACCAGAAGGCTTACGGCCAGCGGGGCCAGCACAGCGATGGGCAGGCCGGTGGCGGTTAAGTGCGCCAATGCCTTGGCGCACATGGCGGCGGGCAGGGATGTGCGGGCGAGCAGCAGGTCGTCGAGGTCTTCGCCTTCCAGCATGTCGGACAGGCCGAGCAGGGCCGAAAGCAGTTGCAGCGCCCAGACGAGGCCGGGAAGCACGGCGGAGAGGATGACCGCGTCAGGCCCGATGGCGAAGACGCAGACGGTGACCGCCAGCGCGAAGAAGCCGGCGGACTGGCCCATCAGCCCGCGGTCGCGCGTCATGCGGCGCAGGAAGTGGCGGTAGACGACCATCATCCGGCATCCCCGAAAGCCATGGTTTCGGCGCGGGGCCATAAATGCGGGTCGTGGGTGGCGATGACGCAGGCGCCTTCGTGGGCGAGGTGGGTCTGTATCATCTGCACCAGGCGGGCTTCGCCGTCGGCATCGAGGCCGTCGCTGGGTTCGTCCAGCAGCCACAGGGGGCGGTCGGCCAGCATGAGGCGGGAGAGTTTGACGCGCTGGCGCCAGCCGGTGGACAGGCGGTTGAGCGGCGTATCCAGATGCGGGGCGATGCTGAAAATATCGGCAATCAGCGCGAAGGGCACGCCCATGAGGGCGGCCTGATAGGTGAGATACTGGCGCGGCGTTTCAAGCGAGAGGCCAAGCGGCATGGCCGCCAGCCAGTGCGCATCGGTGCGCGCGACGGCGCCGGAAGCCGGTTGCAGCAGGCCCGCCAGCGCGCGCAGGAAGCTGGTTTTGCCGGAGCCGTTGGGCCCCGTGAGCAGCCACAAGGCCCTTGCGGGCACGTCGCGCGTGACGTTCCGCGCCAGCACGGTGTCGCCGCGCGTGACGGTCAGGGCGTTCATGCTCAGGACCGGGGTGTTTGCCATAGGGCGCTTTATAAGCCGGTATGGGGGCGGTCTAAAGCCTTTTTTTCTGGGCTTTTTGTGGGTAGCCCGCGAAATTTATTGACCGGCAGGCTCCGAACCAAGTTTTATGAATATACAAAAGAAAAACAGTACATATCGAACAGGTTGCAGGTCCGCGCATGCCCCCGTCACAACTCCTGACGTACGATCCCAATTCACACGAAAAGTTCGAAGCGAACCTGCAGCGCCTTCCGGTGCTGTGGAAGCAGGCGGTGAACGAGAAGCGCGAGCATGGACGCATCCTGCCGGAAACGAAAACGGCGTATCTGGGCGCCATCGAAAACATGCGCCGGGCGCGCAAGCAGCAATACAAGACCACGGCGGACGTGGCGCGGCGGATTTTCAACATCCTTTCGGCGCGGGAATATCTTTCGGCGGTGAAATCGGAAGAGCGCCCGGACCCTGAGACGTTCGGCAGCCTGAAAGAGCTGCGCGAATTCTTCACGCGGGAGATGGAGCGCATCAAGGCCAGCCGCCGCGCACGCAGGCCGATGACCGCGTTCAGCCTGCCCGTCGCGCCGCGGGACGAGCTGGGCCTGCCCTTCGGGGACGGGGACAACCCGCAGGTGATAACGCAGGGCGTTTACATTCCCGACATCGACGGCGGGTTCGCCATGCTGGTTACGGTGGACCGCAGCCACAAGGGGCGGCTGGCCGTGTGCGTTTCGGGTAAGTCCAGCCCGCAGCGGTTCCGCACCCACATGCCGCAGATTGCGACGTTGCTGAAAAAGCGGATGTTCGCGGGCGACGACGCGCAGGACATGACGTTCTATGTGCATCACCCCGTCGGCATCGGCCCCAATGCGGCGGAGCAGTTCTGGATTTACGACATGCGGGCGGACTCGCTGAACCGCTTCCACTATATGGGGCGCAACATGGTGCCGCTGTTGCCGCACGGCATCGCGCATCCGCGTTTTGCCGACGGGCTGGAAGCTAATGAGACGGGCGCCGTCACGCTCGACACCCTCACCGAATATGCGCCAGGGGTTGAGATGATGGTGCGCAAGCAGGAACGCGTGACCGCGCGGCTGGGCCGCGTGGCTGCGTGGCGCGCTTCCAAAATGCGCATGTAAGGGTAAAACAGGACTAATCTTGTCCTGTATTTGCGGCGGAAAACCGCGGGTTTCGCCCGTATTTAGGCGATTAACCCTTCTTTATCTTTCGGCATGTCATGGTACCTTATTCACAAGGGGCATTCGTCCCTATTTTCGATATTCTATTCAAAGGTTTTCATCATGGCCCGCACCGGTCTCGATACGCTTCAAACCCGCCGTACACTCACGGTCGATGGTAAGGAATACGACTATTTTTCGCTGGCGGTCGCCGCGGAGCAACTGGGCGACATCAGCCGGTTGCCGTTCTCGCTGAAGGTTCTGCTGGAGAACATGCTGCGCAACGAAGACGGACGTTCGGTTTCGGTCGAGGATGTCGAAGCCTTCAAGGACTGGCAGACCACGCTGGGTAAGACGGAGCATGAAATCGCCTACCGCCCCGCGCGCGTCCTGATGCAGGATTTCACGGGCGTGCCCGCGGTGGTCGATTTGGCCACGATGCGCGAAGCCATGGTGAAAATGGGCGGCAACGCCGACAAGATCAATCCGTTGTCTGCCGTTGACCTCGTCATCGACCACTCGGTGATGGTGGATGAATTCGGTTCGCCGGCTGCGTTCCAGAAGAACGTGGACCTTGAGTTCGAGCGCAATGCCGAACGTTACAAGTTTCTGAAATGGGGCCAGAAGGCCTTCCGCAATTTCCGCGTGGTGCCGCCGGGCACCGGCATCTGCCACCAGGTGAACCTTGAGTATCTTGCTCAAACGGTATGGGTGGATGCGGATGAAAACAATGCGGCCCGCATGGTCGCTTACCCCGACACGCTGGTCGGCACGGATTCCCACACCACCATGATCAACGGCCTTGCGGTGCTTGGCTGGGGCGTGGGCGGTATCGAGGCCGAGGCCGCGATGCTGGGGCAGCCTGTTTCCATGCTTATCCCGGAAGTCATCGGCTTCAAGCTTGTGGGCAAACCGAAAGAGGGGACGACGGCAACCGACCTGGTGCTGACCGTCACCCAGATGCTGCGCAAGAAAGGCGTGGTGAACAAGTTCGTCGAATTCTACGGCGACGGGTTGAACCACATGTCGCTGGCCGACCGCGCCACCATCGCCAACATGGCGCCGGAATATGGCGCTACCTGCGGGTTCTTCCCCATCGACGAGGAAACCTGCCGTTATCTCGAATTCTCGGGCCGCGATGCTTCACGCATCAAGCTGGTGCGCGATTACGCCAAGGCGCAGGGCATGTGGCGCGAAGCCGGTGCGCCGGACCCCGTGTTCACCGATACGCTGGAACTGGACATGGGTACGGTTGAACCGTCGCTGGCAGGGCCGAAACGCCCGCAGGACCGCGTGGTGCTTTCGAACGCCGCGGCTGAATTCACCAAGCACCTCGAAACCGTCAAAGGCAAGGTGCCTGCGGTTGCGGTGAAGGGTTCCGATTTCTCGATGTCCGACGGGCATGTGGCGATTGCGGCCATCACGTCGTGCACCAACACGTCCAACCCGTCGGTCATGGTGGCTGCCGGTCTCGTCGCCAAAAAGGCGAACGCGCTGGGCATGAAGACTAAGCCGTGGGTTAAAACCTCGCTGGCGCCCGGTTCCCAGGTCGTTACCGATTATCTTGAAAAGGCCGACGTGCAGAAAGACCTCGACGCGCTGGGCTTCAACCTTGTGGGTTACGGCTGCACCACGTGCATCGGCAACTCCGGCCCGCTGCCGGAAGCCATCGGCAACGCGGTGATGGAAGGCGATTTGAACGTGGTGTCGGTGCTTTCGGGCAACCGTAACTTCGAAGGCCGCGTGAACCCGCACGTCAAATCCAACTATCTGGCATCGCCGCCGCTGTGCGTGGTTTATGCGCTGGCCGGAAGCATGCTCATCGACGTCACCAAAGACGCCATCGGGCAGGACCGCAACGGCAAGGACGTGTTCCTGAAAGACATCTGGCCGACCAACAAGGAGGTGACGGACGCCGTCGCCGCCGCGCTTACGCCGGAAATGTTCAAGACCCGTTATGCCGACGTGTTCCTCGGCACCAAGGAATGGCAGTCCATTTCGGGCGCGGAAGGGCAGACCTACACTTGGGATGCGACGTCGACTTACGTTGCGCACCCGCCTTACTTCGAAAACATGCCGAAGACGCCGGGCGCCCTGTCCGACGTTACGGGCGCGCGCGTGATGGCGGTGTTCGGCGATTCCATTACCACCGACCACATCTCGCCCGCAGGCTCCATTAAAAAGGACAGCCCGGCCGGCAAGTACCTTATCGCGCACGGCGTGGCCCCGGCGGATTTCAACAGCTACGGCGCGCGTCGCGGTCACCACGAGGTGATGATGCGCGGTACGTTCGCCAACATCCGCATCAAGAACGAGTTGTGCCCCGGCACCGAAGGCGGCATCACCAAATTCGCCACAACCGGCGAAGTGATGCCGATTTACGACGCCGCCATGCAATACAAGGAAGCAGGCACGCCGCTGGTTGTGTTCGCAGGGAAAGAGTACGGCACCGGGTCTTCGCGCGACTGGGCGGCCAAGGGCACCAACCTGCTGGGCGTCAAGGCTGTCATCGCTGAAAGCTTCGAACGTATTCACCGTTCCAACCTTGTGGGCATGGGCGTTCTGGCCCTGCAATTCAAGGACGGGCAGACCCGCGCGGACCTGAAACTGACGGGGACCGAGACGTTCGACGTTACCGGCGTCGCCTCCGGCATCACGCCGCGCATGGACGTTACGCTGACTGTCACGCGCGCCGACGGCACCAAGGAAAAATACACCCTGCTGTGCCGCATCGACACGCTGGACGAGGTGGAATACTTCAAGCATGGCGGCATTCTGCCGTATGTGTTGCGTGGTATCGCCGCCAGCTAATCCAAGGAATTTTCACCAGTAAAAAGGCGGCCCGAAAGTGGCCGCCTTTTTTATTCCGTTGCCTGTTCCGGCTGCTCCTGCGCTTTTTCCATCGCCTGTTCATCGGCGTTCAAAACAGGCGCGCGCGCCTGCGGGGCGCGGGTGGCGCGCACCGTGCTGCCTTCTTCCGGCAGGCTGCGGGTGACGGTGAACCCGGTTGCGCCGGTGCGGCCCGACCCCATGGGTGCGGCGCGTACGGCGTTGCCGCCGTTTTCCGCACGAACTGTGCCGGTAAGCGGGCTTGCGGTGCCGGTTGCACGCAGCGGCGCGATTTTCAGGGCCGGGGTTTTGTCTTCTGCCTGCACCGGGATGGGCGAGGTTATCGGCGCTGTCACCGGCGCAGCCATGGGCGCGGGGGTCACGGATTCTTTCTCTGGCGCTTTCGGTTTTGCGGGTTCCGTTACCGCGGCGGGTGCAGCCAGTTTGGGCGCTTCGGCCTGAACGGGTTTTGCGGCAGCGCGGCTGGATTGCGGCTTGGCCATGGGAACCGGCGGCGCGGGCATGATGGCCGCAGGCGTTTCTTCTGCCGCTGCCGGGGTTTCGGTTGCAGCCGTTTCAGGGGTGGGCGTGGGTGTTTCGGGCGCGGGGGTGACGATTGTCGCTGTTTGCGGTGTTGCGGTTACGGGCGCTGACGCAGGTTTTTCGGGCGCAGAAGGGGCGACAGGGGCGGGCGAAGCGGGGGCGGTTGCTATCGGCGCAGATTGTGAGGGCGCCGGTTGCGGGGCTGCGGGTTTTGCCGGTTCGGCGCTTTCGGTTTTCGTGGAGTCGGCCTTCAAGGCAGTGTTGGATTTGGCCGGTTCGGCTTTCGGTTCTGCTTTCGCGTCCGGTTCCCGCGGCTCCGTTTTGGCGGGGGCGGGCTTTGCCGGCGATTCAGCGGCTTTGACGGCGGTGTCACGGGTCAGGATGGCGCGGTGATTTTGCAGCAGCGCGTCGTCGCCTTTGGCGATTTCGGTTGCGCGCTTTTCGGCGTAGGCGGGGGATTTCAGGTTTACGGTGGCGGCGATGGCGGTGGTGCGCTCCTCGCTCCATGTGCTCACGGGGCCGGGAGGCTGGCCTTTATCGCGCAGGAATGTGCCCTGGCCCGAGGCCAGGCGCGCGCGACCGACGCTGGTGTCGACGATGAAGCTGCCATCATGCGACAGCACGGCGTAATCGCCATCCAGCAGGCCCGCCCAGATGGACGGCCCGCGCATGTCGATGCTGCCGTAGGGAATGTTGAGGGTGATGCGGTGGTCTTCCGCATCCAGCATGGCGCCGGCCTTCATGTCGACAGACCCCTTGCCGACGGTATAGGTGGCGCGGTTGCGGCCTTCTTCGCCGGGCCATGTAAAATCATCGACCAGCAGGGTGGTGCTTGCGCCCAGCGTGATGCGCGTATCGTCCAGCATGCGCACGAGCATGCGGGCGCGCGGGCCGGTGGCCATCTGGTCCTGCACGTAGACCTGCGTGTTGGCGCGGGCGGCGCGTGCTTTCTGGCCGGGTGTGTTGATGGTGGTGATGCCTTCGACCGCGACGATGGTGCCGACGATGTTGCCCTTCGGCGTTTCGGACAAAGCGGGCGTGCCCGCGGCATGGGCAACGGGGGCATGGGCAACCGGCGCCGTGATGAGGATGATGAAGGCCAGTGTGGTGAAGGTTTTGAACATGGCGTCCTGCCGTTCCTGCCCTTCGCTATTCGACGGGCTGATAGTCGCCGCGGGCGAAGCTGGCGGCTTCGTCGATCAGCTGCATCATGTCCGGCCGTTCGGGGCGGTAGTGGACGTGGAAGCTTTCCTCGAACTGCATGATTTCGGCGTTGAGCTGGCCCAGGCGGCGCTGCGTCGCCTCGTACGACGGCGCTTCGGACAGGGAGCTGCCGCGCTTGGCCTTATAGAATCCGGCGGTGACGGACAACTGCACCAGTTCCAGCCATGCGGCGGCCTGCATCAGGCAGTGGTGCGGTTCGGGCGGGGCCAGCGTCTTGGTGACCGCGGTCGCCTTGGTTTCGGCGGAAAAGTTGAAAGTGGTGGACCGGCGCGGGTTGCGGAAGATGAGGCCCACGCGCGCGCGTTCCGGCATGGCGCCGATGACCATGGCGATGGTGGTCTGGTGTTCGATGGTGACGCCGCGCCCCGCCATGTTGAACGCCTGTTCGGCGATGGAGACGGCGCGGTCGTATTCATCGCGGTTGCGGGCGTCGCATTGTTCGATGACGTCCATGAACGGGTGGTATTCGCCGTATTTATAAAGCCTGCGGCCCGCGTGATAGACCGACACCCATGAATTGCGGTTGGTCTTGCGTTCGTATTCGGGCATCGCTTCGTCCCAGTTCGGCCCCCACGGGTAGGAGGGGGAGCGCGACATGATGGGACCGTCGCGGTAGAAGGATTTGCAGACCATGGCCGCCATGCGCAGCGTGGTATACATGTTGTGGCCGCGCACGATGAGGCGTTCGCTGTGGGTGCCTTTGCGCGAAATCAGCGGCAGCGAAATGCGATTGCCGAGCGCGATCATCGGGTCCGCGCCGTTCGGTTCGGAGACGATGAATTTTTCGCGCAACATGGTGGTGTTCAGCAGAAACATGCAACGCAAATCGTAACAAAATCGCGGCGTTTTAGAAACGGCGATTTATTGTTTATCTTTATGCTTTTAGCGGGGGTTCTTAAGGCCTTACGCGGCCAGACCCAGGCCCGGAGCCATGCCGGGGGCGGAGGGCCTGAATTCGCGGTCCAGGTCCATGCGTTGCTGCCTGCCGCCGGCCTTGGGGCTGAGTGCCACGCTCGGCTTGCCTTCGGCGGGGATGAGGAAGGACATGATCTGGCCGTTCTTGTCCTGTTTCTGGACGCGGCGGGCGAATTTGTAGCCGGACATCTTGAAGGTGTGCAGCAATTCGATCTGGGCGCGGCTTTCGGCCATGGCGGCTTTGAGCTGTTTGCGCTTCGTTTCCGCGTGACGGACGGTGGAACCGGAAGCGCCCCGGGCGGCGGACGCCTTAAGGATGGACGTCGCAAAATTGGATTTGCGGGCCTGCGGGGCCACGGGCGCGGATTTCGCGGTCTGTGCGGGGCCTGCGCTGAAAACGCTGCGTTTCGCGGTGTCGGCGCGTTTGAAGGTAGGGCGGGCGCGTTGCTGGTCGTACAAATTGGTGCCGATGCCCATGGCGACGTCCAGACCCATCTGGACGGGGGCGTTGGCGGCCATACCGAAAGCGTGGGACACGGCGTCGCTGCCGATTTTGCCCATGGCGCCCAGAACGTAGAAGGACATGTCGTTATCACGCTCAACGCCCATGTCGCGCAGCAGCGCGTCGGCGGAGGGAAGGGGATCCTTGGGGTCTGCCGGAAGTTTGGCCAGTTCGCCATGAAGATTGACGAATTCGGTGATGGCCTTGCCGTACAGCATGTCGACCGGCAACTCGGCGCTGGTCTCAAGCGATTGGAGCGAAGAAGATTGCATTAACGGGTCCCTGCGAAATCTGGTCTTGTTATGGTTCATTCCAGATTACGCTCCGCCTATTACCATAAGGTTAATTTTTATGTTTATATATCAATGGGTTACTAAAATTTTAGACAAATTTGCCTATAATTGTAGGTAAGCCCTTAACCCCTTGTTTTTACACACCCGTCATATGAGCCGGGACCGGGCTCCATGACGGCTGCATGATAGCGGGGCGGGCCGCCCGCGGGCAAGTTTTTAGGGTTTGGATAAAACGCCGCATGCGATGCGGTCGCCCGCATTGCCGGCGGGCTGGGATTTATAATCGTCCGCCGCGGCATGGACCACGAGGGCGGTGCCGTCTGCATCCACCAGCTTCGACCTGTCGATGAAGGGGGTGAAGAATTCGGCCTTGCCGGTGCCGTCGGCGCCGACCCATATATTCGGCAGGTCGCCCGCGTGGGGGCCGTGGTCGTGGGAATGCAGGCCATGCTTGTCGTCGGCTTTCATGGCAGCGTGGGCACCGGCGGAGGCGAATTTGCCTTCGGCCTCGCACAGGCCTTTTTCGTGGAAGTGAATGCCGTGCCAGCCCGGTGTAACGCCGGTGAGCGAAACTTTCAGCATCACCCCGCCGGGCGATGCGACGACGTCGGCCGTACCCTTGTCGGAACCGTCGAGACCTTTGAGGGATGTTTTCACCACCGTGTCGCCTTGGGGTACCTCACTGCCGGGGCTTCCTACGTCCTGCGCCATTACGGGTGCGGTTGAGAGGGCGAGGAGGGCTGCGGCGAGCAGCAGGCGGCGGGAGAGGGGCATCGGTTTTTCCTTCTGGGTTGCGGGGGTATCTAGTTGCGCTTTTTGAAGCGGCAAGCGTGTGCCGTTAAGTTTATGGGCAGCCATGCCCGTGATGACCGAAGGCGAAAAAAGTTCCGTCCGTGTTTCAAAATAAACACACGCATTCATGGTTTCCTTCGGGCGCGTGGCCGCTAGGTCATGGCGTGAAGCGGGTTCGCCGCTTTGAACGTCAACTTAACAGGAAGATAGATTCATGAAGAAATTTCTGACCCTGGCCGCGCTGGCCGCCTTTGTCGCAGCCCCCGCCATGGCGAACGAAAAATCGCCGGAAGAAAAACAGGCGAAAGTGGACGCCGTGTTCGCGAAAGCCGACACCGATTCCAACGGCCAGATTTCCAAAGCCGAATGGACCGCCATGTCCGACACCAAATTCTCCGAAGCCGACACCAATGCCGATGGCAATGTGACCAAGGAAGAGAAACTCGCCGCCATGGAAAAAGAGTGGGCCGAGAAAAAATAATTTCCCAACCCCTCGGGAAATGGAAAAGCCGCCCTTCACCGGGCGGCTTTTTGTTGCCGCGCCGATTTAAGGGTTGATGGCGAGAATGAGGATGGCGGGTTTTTCACCGGACCGGCCCGTGAACCAGATTTTTCCGGCGCCAATCATCGCGCCTTGCGCATTAATGAAAACCTCGTCGGTTTTCGCGTTTTGAATGGCGCTTTTTACGTCCGGTGTCACGAGCTGGCCGTAGACCTGTTTGAACGCGGCTGCATCCGCGTAAGTGGCGGTGACTTTGCCCGCTTCGTAGCGTGTGAACGGGAAGCGGATAAGCGGGGTAATGTCGCCCGCTGCGTTGGCGGCTTTGAGGGCGTTCAGGAACGCTTCCACATCCGCGCGGGAAGCCATGCCGGCCATTTCATAGCGGCCCGCGTTTCCATCAACGGCGGGTGCGGTTTCAGCGGGCGCCTGCGCGGTTGTTTGAGAGGCCGCCTGTTCCTGAGGCTGAGCATGCGGATTGTCGCAGGCGGCAAGCATCAGGGCGGCGGCCAGTGCGAGTATGCCGCCCGCGCGTGTCACTTGTCGTTGCCCATGCGCAGGGCTTCGATGAAGGCGGTCTGGGGGATGTCGACGCTGCCGTATTGCTGCATCTTCTTTTTCCCTTCCTTCTGCTTGTCGAGCAGTTTGCGCTTGCGGCTGATGTCGCCGCCGTAGCACTTGGCCAGAACGTCTTTCTTGAGGGCGGAAATGTCTTCACGCGCGATGATTTTGCCGCCGATGGCCGCCTGAATGGCGACCTTGATGAGCTGCCGGGGGATGAGGTCTTTCAGGCGTTCGCACAACTGGCGGCCACGGCGTTCGGCCTGTTCGCGGTGGACGATCATGGCCAGCGCGTCGACGGGTTCCTGATTGACCATGATATCCATTTTCACGAGGTCGTCAGGGCGGAAGCCGTCGAGCGTGTAATCGAAGCTGGCGTAGCCGCGCGAGATGGATTTGAGGCGGTCGTAGAAATCGAACACCACTTCGTTCAGCGGCAGGCGGTAGACGGCCATGGCGCGGTTGCCCGCGTAGGTCAGCTCAATCTGTTCGCCGCGGCGTTCCTGGCAAAGCTGGAGGATGCCGCCGAGATATTCGTCAGGCACCAGACTGGTGGCCTTGATGATGGGTTCTTCGATTTCCTTGATGCGGACCACGTCGGGCATGTCGACGGGGTTATAGAGTTCGATCATCTCGCCGTTCGTCATGTGGATTTTGTAGACCACGGACGGGGCGGTGGGGATGAGTTCGAGGTTGAACTCGCGCATCAGGCGTTCCTGGATGATTTCCATGTGCAGGAGGCCCAAGAAGCCGCAGCGGAAGCCGAGGCCCAGCGCTTGGGATGCTTCAGGTTCGTAATGCAGCGAGGCGTCGTTGAGGGCGAGTTTGCCCAGAGAGTCGCGCAGGTGCTCGAAGCTGGAGGCGTCCGCCGGGAAGAGGGAGCAGAACACCATGGGAATGGAGGGCTTGAAGCCGGGGAGGGATTCTTTCGCCTGATTGCGTTCGTCGGTGATGGTGTCGCCGACTTTCGTATCCGAAATGGTTTTGATGGCGGCGGTGATGAAGCCCATTTCGCCGGGTTTCAACTGGTCGACCATGACGTGCTTGGGCGTGAAAATGCCCACGCGTTCCACGTCGCGCACGGCGCCGGCGTTCATGAAACGGATTTTCTGGCCTTTTTTGAGCGTGCCGTCGAACACGCGCACGAGGATGACGACGCCGAGATAGGCGTCGTACCACGAATCCACCAGCAGCGCCTTCAGCGGCGCGTCCGGGTCGCCCTTGGGCGCGGGGAGGTGGTTGACGATGCCTTCAAGCAGCAGATCGATATTGATGCCGGATTTGCCGGAAACGGCGACGGCGTTGGAGGTGTCGAGGCCGATGACGTCCTCGACCTGTTTCTTGGCGGCTTCCACATCGGCGGCGGGCAGGTCGATTTTATTGATGACCGGCAGGATTTCGAGGTCGTTGTCCAGCGCCATGTAGACGTTGGCGAGGGTCTGGGCTTCCACGCCCTGCGTGGAATCGACGACCAGCAGCGCGCCTTCGCAGGAAGACAGGGAGCGTGAGACTTCGTAGGAGAAGTCGACGTGGCCCGGCGTGTCCATCAGGTTCAGCTGATAGGATTTGCCGTCTTTGGCGTTGTAGTTCAGGCGCACGGTCTGCGCCTTGATGGTGATGCCGCGTTCCTTTTCCAGCTCCATGTTGTCGAGGACCTGTTCGGTCATCTCGCGCGCTTCGAGGCCGCCGCAGGTTTGAATGAGACGGTCGGCCAAAGTCGACTTGCCATGGTCGATATGGGCGATGATGGAGAAATTGCGGATATGGGACTGTTCGGTCATGGGCGCAAACATACTGATTGCGCCCATAATTTCAAGGAATTCCCGCGTGTTGGCGGGCGTGGGCTGGCTTAGAAGCCGGGGCCCTTGGGCGCCGGGCGCGCGGGCTGGTAAAGGGCTGCGCTTTGTTGCGGCTCTTCATCCGCGCTGATCAGGCGGTTGCCGGTATCCTGCGACAGGCTCTGGCGGTCGCGGCCCATGGCATTCTGGGCCATGCCCGCGAATTTCCGGCTTTGCATGAATTTTTTGCCCATGCCGCTGAAACCGGGCGAGACACGGGGTGCTGCGGATGCCATGCCGCGGCCGCCGGACGCGGTGAGGGTTTTCGTGGCGCCGGTGAATTTTGCGGCGCCCGCCAGTTTGGAGGCGCCCAGAGCGAGGGCAGGTGCAACCATGTTCGGTGTCTTTCGATTAGAGGTTCAGGCCCTGTTTCGGGGCCGGGCGCGCGGGGGCGGCGGCAGGGCCGGACTGGCGGTTTTGCGTGGATTTTCCACTGATGGCGAGTTGCTGGACGCCTTTTTTGGCGGCGAACTTGCCTGCGAGTGCGGTAAAGCTCATGGTTTCACTCCCTGTTTATGCGTGAACGATCAGGGGCAGTTCGGCCCCTGCGATCACGTCGTTATTGTTGTCCGGATCAATCTGGATCATGTTCACGATGCACGTGTTCATGAAATAAGCCTTCAGCTCGCGCCCGACGGGGATGCCGAAATTGCGGATGTCGCCGTCTTCCATCACGAAGTCGAGCATGCTGTTCTTGATGTCGTATTCAAGCCATGACAGGGTTTTCAGGAACGGCTTGT
>JAMIFL010000140.1:0-3762 GCA_035906295.1 Alphaproteobacteria bacterium
TTCGCAGCGGCTTTATGACTTTACCTTCCGGCGCATGGAGCTGGCGTTGCGCGAAACCGGCACCGGCGACCTTGGCGTGGCGCGGCATGCGCGGGCGATGATGAAGGCGTTTTACGGGCGGCTTGTGACTTACAATGCCTGTGAGAGCGACGACGACTGGCGCGCGGCGCTGGCCCGCAATGTTTACGGCACGGTGGAAAACCCGGTGGTGCCGGACGGGATGATTGCGTATGCCCGCGGGCTGGGGCAAACGCAGGTGTCCCTTGATAGCAAGGCTGCGGGCGCTACGTTTCCCGCCGCATAAGGACCAAGAGCGATGACCCAGACCAACGAATTTTCCGTTCCCGTATCCGCATCCCGCATCGGCGCTGCCGAGGGGTTTGCTGTTTCCTTCAATGCCGACGACAAGGCGCGCGAGGCGCTGGCCAGGCGTTATGGCATTCTTTCGGTCGAGGCGCTTTCGGGGGAGGCGACCCTGCGCCGGGAGGCCGACGGCATGACCATCAGCGTCACCGGGCATTTCGCGGCCCGCGTCACGCAGGCCTGCGTGACGACCATGGAGCCGGTGCCGGACGAGGTGCAGCAGACGTTTGAGGGCTGGTTCCTTGACGAGTCGCAGGCAACCTCGTTCCAGCGGGCCAAAAAGCGCAAGGTCGAGGTGGAGGTGGGGGATATTCCGTTCGAAGACGACGAAAGCCCGATTCCGGACGAACGGGACGACCCGGAACCTGTGGTCGGCGGCGTGGTGGACGTGGGTGAACTGGTGGCCCAGCATCTTTCGCTGGCGCTGAACCCGTATCCGCACAGCGCCGGGGCTTTGGCCGCGGGGCCTGTCGGGGACGAGGCCAGTTTGGAAAAACCCAGCCCGTTTGCGGCATTGCGCGACTGGAAGAGCAAATAAACCTTGCATGGCGGCGCCGTTTTGGATAAACACGCCCGTGCAAAACACTTTAACAAGGATTGAGTACCATGGCCGTTCCTAAGCGTAAAACCTCTCCGATGAAGCGCGATCAGCGCCGTTCGCACCACGCGCTGGAAGCCACCAACTGGGTGGAAGACAGCCACACGGGCGAGCCGAAGCGCCGCCACCACATCGACCTGAAAACCGGCATGTATCGCGGTAAACAGGTCATTGACGCAAAAGACTAAGCTTCTATCCTGTTACGACGCGCGGGAATGACGAATCCCCGCGCGTTTAATCTTTTTCAGGGTTGAGACGTGGACAATATTCGCATCGCTCTCGACGCCATGGGCGGGGATCACGGCCCGGGCGTGGTCGTACCTGCCGCTGCGCTGGCGCTTAAGCAACAGCCGCGGCTGCGCTTCCGCTTTTTCGGCGACAGCGCCAAAATCGCGCCGCTTCTGACGCCGCCGCTTCAGGCCGTCTCGGAAATCGTTCATACCGACATTTATATCGCCAGCGACGAAAAGCCTTCGGCCGCCCTGCGCAAGGGCAAGGGTTCGAGCATGCGGCTGGCCATCGAAGACGTGGACCAGGGGCGTTCCGACGCCATCGTTTCCGCCGGGAACACCGGCGCGTTGATGGCGACGGCCAAGCTTGTGCTGCGCATGCTGCCGGGTATCGACCGGCCCGCCATTGCGACCATGCTGCCCAACGTCACGGGCCGTACGGTTACGCTGGACCTTGGCGCCAATCTTGAAGTTGACGCCACCAACCTTGTGCAGTTCGCCATTCTGGGCACGTGTTTCGCGCGCACGGCGCTGGGGCTTGAGAAGCCCACGGTGGGCATTCTGAACATCGGTTCGGAAGACACCAAGGGGCATGAATACCTGCAGGACGCGGCGGAGATGCTGGAAGCGTCCACGTCCTTCAACGGCGATTATATCGGCTTCGTGGAAGGCAACGACATTACGGCGGGCACCGTGGACGTGGTGGTGACCGACGGGTTCACCGGCAACGTGGCGCTGAAAACCGCCGAGGGCGTAGGCAAATTCATTTCCAAGGTTTTGAAGGAGGAGTTTTCACGCTCCATCCTGTCCAAGCTGTGCGGGCTTGTCGCCATGGGCGTGATGAAGCGCGCCAAGCAGCGCATGGACCCGCGCGTTTACAACGGCGCGCTGTTCCTCGGGCTTTCGAAAATCTGCATCAAGAGCCATGGCAGCGCGGATGCGTATGCGTTTTCGCGCGCCATTCTGGTGGGCGCGGGCATGGTTGAAAACCGGTTCAACGACATGGTGGCCGGGCAGATCGAGAAAATGGACGTGGCGGCGCAGCCGCGTGTAACGCCGCAGCCGCCTGCACAGGCGCAGGCAACGGGCGGGGCCGCCGCCGGATGATGAAGCGTGCCGTTATCCGTTCCACGGGCGCATACCTGCCGGCCCGTATCCTGACCAATGCCGACCTTGAAAAAATGGTCGATACGTCGGACGCCAAAATCATTCAACTGACCGGCATACGCCAGCGCCACATTGCGGGTGAGGGCGAGCTTACGTCGCACATGGCGCTGGAAGCGGCGAAGATGGCGCTGGCGAATGCGGGGCTTACGGGCGCGGACCTTGATGCCATCATCGTCGCCACCACCACGCCGGACGATACGTTCCCGGCCACGGCGGTGAAGGTGCAGGCGGGGCTTGGCATGACTGCGGGTTTCGCGTTCGACGTGCAGGCCGTTTGTTCCGGCTTCGTGTATGCGCTGGCGACGGCGAACGCGATGGTGGCGCAGGGGCAGATTAAGCGCGCGCTTGTCATTGGCGCTGAGAAAATGTCGTCCATCGTGGATTGGAGTGACCGCAATACCTGCATCCTGTTCGGTGACGGGGCTGGGGCGGTGGTGGTGGAATCATCCGCCGACGATACGTCCGGCGTGTTGAGCGTTCACCTGCATTCCGACGGGCGGTTCCGCGACATGCTTTACACCGACGGCGGCCCGGCGAGCACGGGCAAGGCCGGGTTCATCCAGATGCAGGGGCGCGAAGTGTTCAAACACGCGGTGGAGGCACTGGCGCAGGTGGTGGACGAGGCGCTGGCCGCCACGGGGTACAAGCCTTCCGACATCGATTTGCTGGTGCCGCACCAGGCCAACGTGCGCATCATCGAAGGCACGGCCAAGAAGCTGGACATGCCGATGGAAAAGGTGGTGCTGACGCTGGATAAGCACGGCAATACCTCCGCCGCGTCCATTCCGCTGGCCCTGCACACCGCCGTTTCGGCGGGGCGGGTGAAGCGCGGCGATCTGCTGCTGCTGGAAGCCATGGGCGGCGGGTTCACGTGGGGCAGCATTCTGCTGCGTTGGTGACCCTTCGGGTCACGGTCTGTTGCTGTGGTGACCCTTCGGGTCACGGTGGGCAGCCTGCTGGTCCGCTGGTAACACAAGCCGCTTGCAAAGCTTGTGGACATTTTTTCTTTTCGATTCGCTTGATGCTTGACGCCCGGAACATTAACTGGTTCTAATAAGTCATTCACAGAACAGTGTTTTTGCCGGTCGTCTACCGGCGGGGGTTTCAAAACCATGAGCAACCGTACCATTACGCGTGCCGACCTCTCTGAATCCGTTTACGCCACCGTGGGGCTGTCCCGCGCTGAATCCGGCGATCTGGTCGAGGCGGTTCTTGATGAAATGTCCGAGGCCATTCTGCGCGAAGGGGGCTTGAAGGTTTCTTCCTTCGGGTCTTTCTCCGTCCGCTCCAAGAAAGAGCGCATTGGCCGCAACCCGAAAACCGGGGTGGAAGTGCCGATTACGCCGCGCAAGGTGCTGGTTTTCCGCGCGTCGCATATTCTGAAGAAACGTATGAATGAGAATG
>JAMIFL010000141.1:0-5166 GCA_035906295.1 Alphaproteobacteria bacterium
GACGGTTACGTGCAGCGCGCGTCGAACCGCGTGGTGGCGGCGCAGATGCTGCGCGTACAGACCGCAGCCGAGGACTATTCACGCGCCAATTTCGACCAGTTGCGCACGGACGGGGCCGTATTCATCGAAATTCCGCTTGCGACGCTCATCAACGCGAATTACCTGCCGACCAATTTCGCGGGCATCAACGCCTTCCAGCAGAGCATTCGCGTGTTTCGCCGCAACAACGTGCTGAACCGCCTTGCATCCAGCGGGGTGGCGGAACTCGATACCGCGGGCAACCCCATTCCCATCACCACCATCGAGGTGCTGACCATTTCAGGCCGGTCGCTGGCGGGCAATGCCGCGCTTATCCCGAACGACCGGCTGATGGACATTGCCCGCGCGGGCGGCCCGCGCATGGGCATTCTTTCCGAAGTCGTGATGCCGGGTTTCGCGTTCGCGGGCCGGGTCAGCAGCCTGATGAACGAATGGTTCGTGCAACGCGCGGACCTTACCGCCGCCGGGTATAACGGCAATGCCAGCCCCACGGGCGGGTATGTCGCGGCCTATGGCCGCGTGAACATGGAGAAGACGGACGCAAACGACCAGTGGCTTTACCGCACCACGGTCGACGGCCAGCCCGACCTGAACCGCATGAACACCAACCTGAACATGAACAATTTCCGCATGCAGAACGTGGGCACGCTGGTGGGCGACAAGGTCACGGTGCGCGGGAACGCGGCATTCCGCGGCGCGTCGCAGGAATCGACGGGCGGCAGCGCGCAGGCCATGACGGTTGAACAGGCCCTGCGCGTCACCGGCAATGCCGACTTCAACATGCGGGCGAATAACGGGTGCACCTTCGCCGCCGACCGTACGCTGAACGGCACCGCCTGCCAGATTACGGGCGGCGAAATGCAGGTGGTGGCGGAAGAAGTGGTCAACCCCGTGACCGGCGTGGTGATGAGCCAGGCAGGCGACGCGACCATGAACATCACCACGCTTGAAGCGCGCGGCAGCATCATCACCGACGCCACCAGCGCGAACCAGATGGATTCCTACGGGCTTTCGACGTTCGATACGGTGCAGGGCGGAACGCTGACCGCGACCCAGCTTGTGGCGGTGCCGACCACGACCGTGACCGGCCCGTTCATCCGCACCGAGGAATTCCAGGCCGCGGATCTGGACGTGCGCAACGGCGCAACAATCAATAACGGCCTTGTCGCCGCCAAGATTACGCCGGGCGCATCCAGGAATTTCCAGACCCAGACGATGGATGTCGGCAACTCCATCACCCTGAGCGATACGTTACGCACCAATCGCGCGCAGGTAAGCGACACGGTCGACATACAGAACATCAGCGGCAGCTATTCCGACGCGCAGCGCCCGGGCGTGAACATGCGCTGCACCCAATACCACAACAAGGTTTATTGCGAACCGCTGGGCACGACCAACTGGGGCAGCATCAACGGTCACAGCTTCATCGAGGATTGCGGCCTCAGTGCGGACGGCACGGGTTACGAATGCTGGCACTTCAAGGACGGCGATTACTACGGTTATTGCAAACATACGCGCAGCACCGGCGCCAGCGGGCAGGCCTATCACAAGGTAGCGTGCACGCCATGATGAAACGCAACGCCACACAAGCCGGTTTTTCACTGCTGGAACTGCTGCTGGCGACGGTGGTGTTCTTTGCCGTGCTGCTTTCCATTTTCCAGGTCATGCAGGATTACGCCGAACGCGAAGCGGGGCGCACAGCCGGTAAGTACATGACGACCATTGCGGACGCGATGGACCAGGTGCTTTCAAAGGTTGAAAACTTCCAGATTCTTTACAACGCGGCGGTGGCCAACGGCGGCGGCCTGCAACTGATTGCGGACGCAAACGAACCCGCGGCGTTCAACATCGCCAAGGATTTCCAGATCGGCGGGCGGTGGATTCAACGTTCGCGTCTTCTGAACGCCAATTTCCGTTATGAATCACCCTTGCGTTCACAGGTGCGCATTCTGTTGCGCGTGGCCGACAACATCGTGCCGGGCGATGCCCCGGCCTTCGACATCTTCATCGTCACGGCGACGCCGCGGCCCGACGGCATCGTGCGGCGGGCGGCGCTTGAATCGGGCGCGGCGGGCGGCGTCATCCGCAGTTACGGGGCCAAGGGGGTGGCCACAGCCACCAGCATTTACGATAGCTGGCGCATCCGCATGTCCGCAGGCCTCACCAGCACGAACTGGTACCAGAACGAACTGCGCAACAGCCTGGACACGACAACGGACGGCAGCTATTTCGTCTATTATCGGTATTCCAACGTGGCGTCCATCGCGGGGGATTACCTGTTCCGCGTCGCCGACCCGGACGGTACGGGCGAACGCAACCGCATGCACGCCGTGCTGAACGCGGGCGGGAACGACATTATCGGCGCGGACGACGTCAACATCGGCACGGGCAACGCCGCGGCCGGGCGCTACACCAACGCAGACGCGACCAGCGGGGAAGTGAACCCGTCATGCGTGGATTCCACGCTGTGCGTCAACGGAACCGCGGCGCTTAAGGGCGCGGGCATCATCGCGGGCAACATGACGACCACGGGATCGGCCCTGATTGCGGACAGCCTGCGTTCGGCCACCATGAACGTCGACAACAAGCTTGGGGCATCCGAACGGTCAACCTACGGCGCGGAAGGCCAGTTCGTGGTGGACGGCAACGGCAATGACGGCGGCGGCGTGACCGACCGCGTCATCCTCGACACCGGGCTGACGCGCGCGGGCGCCACCGTGCAGAACGGCACCCTTAACAACACCGAAGCCACGACCCTGACCATGCCGGGCGGCGGGATCCTGACCACCAACAACATCCTGAATACGCGCAGGGTTTCAAGCGCGGCGGTGGATGTCAGCACCCTGACCGTAACGGACGACCTGCGGGCGGGCGCCGTTACCGCCGGGGAGGTCGTCAACGGCGCCCGAACCGGCGTCATCGATATTTATGACACCAAGAACATGATTTACGGCTCGGATTCGCGCCAGCGGACGCTGAACGTGCCGCGCCTGACCATCAGCGAAGGTTCGGGCAGCGTAGGCACCACGGCCACCGGCATGCGCCTGCAGGAATTCGGCAACTGCAATATCGGCTGCGGGGACGACTAAAGCGCCCATACCCATTGCTTTTGAGCATTGTGCTGGGGGCGGCGGCGGGATTACAATAACAGCTCGGGAATCACCCCAAACCGCATGATCCGGACCCTGATGCGCGCCATGAACCGCCTGCTGTTTTCCTTTACGGCCCTCGCCGTCTTCGCGGGGCTGGCCGGCATGGGGCTGTGGGCGGCGCCCGCCCACGCGCAGGACCAGGAACTGCCCAGCTTCAAGCTGCCGTCCGTCATCACCCCGCAGGAGGTGGAGGGCCTGTCCATCGACTTCGACGAGGCGTTCAACACCATCGAAAACCCGTATTTGTCGGACACCATCAAGCTGCAATACCAGATCAGCCTTATCGAAAAGCTGGTGGAGCGGCAGGCGGCGCTGAAACAGATTAACGAATCCTACGCCTCGCTCGGCATCAAGTACGATGCGCCGCCGCCGCCGCGCGGTATCTGCGCGCAACTGCCGTCGAACGCGCCGTGCCTTGAAGCCTATCCCAACCTTTACGGTTCGCTGGCGGATGAGCGCCGCGCCCATTACGCCGAGCTGAAGGCCAAGGCCGACGCCGCCATCGCCGCGGCGCAGGCCGCCGCCAACCGCGCCAGCAACGCGCCGGTGCGCAAGGAAGGCGAAACCGACGAGGAAGCCGCCGCCCGCGCCAAGAAAGAAGCGGCCGCACGCAAGGCCCGCAACGACGCCATCGAACGCAAGAACCGTTACCGCTGGACCGAAGTATCGTGCCTGACGGGGGATTGCCGCGGCGTTCTGGTCAAGGCCCGGGACACCGGCTACCGCGTGACCGTGCGACCGGGCAGCCGGCTGCCCGACGGCACGGTGGTGCAGCAGGTTTCAACCAAGGGCATCCGTGTTTCCATCATGGGTGACGTCATCAACGTGCGCCCGGCCCCGGGCGATGCCGGTGAAGACGCGGACGGCGCCAGCGCCGCCAGCAACCCGGATGCGCCGCAGGGCGGCCAGCAGGGCACGCCCACCCCGCTTATGAACGCCATGTCCGTCGTTGCCGGGGGCGAGAGCGGCGACAGCGCAAGCGGCGCGGATGAAAACGCCAGCGGCGGTACGGGTGGCGAAGGCGGTAATGCTGCCGGTAACCAAGGTGGCGGCGGCAACCCGGGTGGCGGGGCCGCCACGGCGTCCGCATCGACGGGCGGCACAGGGGCGGGCAGCAATGCCGGCAGCGGTCAGGCTGTCAGCCAGTCGCCGCTTGGCCCTTCGGGTCTTTTCTAATCAGCCTGCGAGATAGCGCGCCAGACTCAACTGGCTCAAGGTCGACGTGACCTGATAGGACGCCTGCAACTGCGTCTGCAGCGTCTGGAATTTGACCACGGCGTCCATCGTGTCGGCGGCTTCGGTGTTTTCCAGTATCTGCTGCAAGTTCTGGCTGTCATTGCCATGGTTGGTGGCGACAACGTTCAGCGTTTCGGCGGCTGCCGCAATCTTGGTCGAGTCCTTGCGCATCGCGTTCACGCCGCTTTGAATGTTGGCGTAAAGCGCGTTCATCGCGTCGAAGAACTGGTCCTTGTCCGGCACGTCCACGGTTTCATCCGGGAATTTCAGGTTGGCCAGCGCGCGCAGGGAATTGATGGTTTTCTTCATCCCTTCGCTGTTGGCCAGCACGGTGTAATCCACCTCAAGGTTATCATCCACGCGTGCCGTGATTTTGGTGGTCGATTGCAACGAGGCAGAAAAGCCGGACTGCGAGTCCGTCATGCCATTGATGCCGGCCATAAAGTCATCGGTCGTGACCGTGCCGTTGAGCCAGTCGGTCACGCGCGCCTGTACGCCGGTTTCAGCGATGGATGGATTGGAATAGGGTTTTGTGCCGACTTCGGAGCCGGAGAAGAGGTAACGGTCGCCGACCTTGGCGTTCATGTTCGCCTCGATAATCTGGATGGCGGTCTTGGCGGCGGCCTGAATGCCGGAGACGTCGAAATCCGACCCGCGCGCGAGCTGCACGCTGAGGGCCTGAAGGACGTTGCCGGCCCGCTTCATGTTTTCTGAAAGCGCGCTGTCCATCTGTTCAATG
>JAMIFL010000142.1:0-2955 GCA_035906295.1 Alphaproteobacteria bacterium
GTCGTACCGCGCGGGGGCGCCCGCGGCCCGCGCCTGTTTTTTCAAAAGCCATATCCACTCGTAATAATGCCCCGGCTCGCACACGATGGCGCCGCGCGCGGCGTCCGCCACGGGGGTCAGGCTGTTGTCGAAATATTCGCTTAAAAGCGCGCGTTCCGCGTCGTAAAGCCGCGTCACGAACAAATCCGTAAGCTCGGCGGCCAGCCGCGCGAAAATGGGGTCGTCCCACGTCGTGCCCGCGTCCAGCACGGCTTCCAGCAGGTGCATGTGCGATTCATGCCGCCGCGGCAGGCCGGTATCGGGCATGCCGTCCGCCGACAGCGCCTCGACAAACCCTGCCTGAACCCCGGCGCGGAAGGCGGTGTCGATATGGCCTGCCGCCTCAAGCGCATAGGCGCGCGCGGTCTCATCCCCCGTCGCCCGCCCGTAATGGGCGAAGGCGAAAATGACGAAGGCGAGGGTGTAGAGGTCCTGCTTGTCGTCCTCGGGCGTCAAATCGTCGCCGATGGCGAAGCGCCATACCCCGGGCCCGCGCCGGAAAAGGCGCACGATGTCCTGCGCCACCCCTTGCAGGTCCGGCGCGAACAGGAAGGTTTCCGGCTGGCGCACCGCATGGGCGTACATCGCCAGTTGCCGCAGTTGGGACAGCAGCCGCCGCCGCCCGGTCAGGATGGGTTTGAACGCCGGGCCTACGCGTTCATAGAACAGGGGGGTCCGGGGGTCGGCGAACACTTCATGCCATTTGGGCACCCAGCGGCGCAGCAGCGTCTGGGCGGCGCCTTCCATCACGGTCAGGGGGCCGGGCGGGCGCTGGAAATGGGAGAAAGGCAAGAATCCGGGCATGTCTGGCGCGGATTTTAGCCCCCCATCGCCCGTCCTGTCGATGCCCACAGCTTTATGGGGGCGAATGATACGCACGAATAACCGCAAAACCCGGGCCGTTCACGGGGCGCAGTCTCATGATGTTGCTGCCCCGCAAGACAAAATCCCGTGGGAAAAACGAAACAAAATCTTTAGAAGAGGGGACGAATTAAATTGACGTCATTAGAAGGAATGGCGCATAACATTTGCGGGGAGATTATAGAAAATAGCATGGACGCACAATCCTACAAGGTTTCTGTACCGAACTTCGAGAAAAGCCAGCTGAAACCGGGCATTGCCCATTTTGGTCCGGGCTATTTCCATCGCGGCCACCTCGCCGTCATCATGAACCAGTACATGCACCATACCGGCGACCTGAACTGGGGTATCGTCGGCATCACCCTGCATGATCCCGAAAAAGCCGCCAAGCTGGCGAAACAGGAATTCAACTACCACGCGGTCGAACGTTCCGCCGCCGGCGGCGCCATCCGCGAAATCCGCTCCATTCTCGACATCATGCATGCCCCGAACGACAAGCAGGCCGTCATCGACCTGCTGGCTTCGCCGGACATCAAGCTCATCACCATGACCATCACCCAGAAAGGCTACGTAAAGCCCGAAGGCGGTTTTGAGGGCGGCGACCCGAACACGGTGGCCGGCTACATCGTCCACGCGCTGGAAAAACGCCGCCAGAACGGCATCCCGGCCCCGACGCTGATGTCGTGTGACAACATCCCCGCCAACGGCGCGGAACTCAAAGCCGCAGTCCTGCACCAGTCCTCCCTCTTCGCGGGGTTGGCCGACTGGATCAACGACAACGTCAAATTCCCCGACACCATGGTCGACCGCATCGTCCCCGCCACCAAGCCGGAAGACGTGACCTGGCTGAAAGACAATTTCGGCATCGACGACCCGCAGGCCATCTTCACCGAACCCTTCCGCCAATTGGTCATTCAGGACCGTTTCAGCGGCCCGTTCCCCAACATCGCCCGTTCCGGCATCGCCATCCACCCGGATGTGAAGGATTACGAGCTGATGAAAATCCGCATGCTCAACGGCACGCACTTCGCCATGGGCGTCGTCGGCACGCTGGCAGGCTACAAATACATCGACGACGCGTTGCAGGACCCCGTTTTGCGTGAATTCGCGCAGGAATTCATGGGCGAGGCGGCAGGCTCCCTCAAGCCCATCGACGGCGTCGATTATGCCGACTACCAGCAACGCCTGTTCACCCGTTTCGACAACCCGCACATGAAGGACGAACTGGTCCGCCTTGCGCGCAACGGGTCCGACAAGCTGCGCCCCCGCGCCATCGACACCGCGCGCGACCTGATGGCCGGCAACAAGGACTACCGCATGATGGCGCTGGTCGCCGCCGCGTGGGCCCACTACGTCAAGGGCTACGACGCGAACGGCAAGGAATTCGACATCCTTGACGAAAAGGCCGTGAAGGCCGGGTGGCAGAACCTCGCCCGCAGCCCGCAGGTCGGCAATTACATGACGCACCTCGCCGACATCTTCGGCGCCGACATGTCGCAGCACCGCGCCTTCCGCCATGCTTACGGCAATTACTACATGATGATTCAGGGCCACGGCATCAAGAAAACCCTTGAACACGTCCTGAAAAACCCTGAAATGGCGGTGGTCGTCGATATGGCGTCCCGTCGCACCCCGAAAACGAGAAGACTCAATGTCGGCTAACACCATCAAGCTGTCCGCCAGCACCCTGAAGCAACTGGAAAACCGCGCCCGCGTCCCGCAATATGACCGCGCCCGGTACAAAAATCGGCGTGCGCATGATCGTGGAAAAAGTGCTCGACCTCGGTGGCAAGCTTTTCATTACCGCCGACCACGGCAACTGCGAGCAAATGCGCAACGCCGACGGCTCCCCGCACACCGCGCACACCACGAATCTCGTCCATGGTATCTACGTTGCAGCCGATGCAGCAAACTACACCGTCGCCAGTGGCAAACTCGCCGATATCGCTCCGACCCTGCTCGCCATGCTCGGAGTGCCGCAGCCTGCCGAGATGACTGGGAAGAGTTTGTTGGTGAGAAAATGAGTCCTGTTACTTCTTCGGTTTCCAAAACTTA
>JAMIFL010000143.1:0-3632 GCA_035906295.1 Alphaproteobacteria bacterium
GGCACCATCCTCTCCAACATCTCCGACGCCCAGCGCAAGGCCGCCTACGCCGCCGACATCACCTACGGCACCAACAACGAATTCGGCTTCGACTATCTGCGCGACAACATGAAGTTCCGTCTGGAAGACATGGTCCAGCGCCCCTTCAACTTCGCGATTGTTGACGAGGTAGACTCCATCCTCATCGACGAAGCCCGCACCCCCCTCATCATTTCCGGCCCCGCCGAAGATTCATCCCAGCTTTACATCAAGGTCAACGAAATCATCCCCCAGCTTTCCGAAGCCGACTTCGAGAAAGATGAAAAAACCCGCACCGTGGCCCTGTCCGAACAGGGCGTCGAAAACGCCGAGCAATTGCTGCGCACGGGCGGCCTGCTCGCGCAGGGCGGCCTTTACGACGCGCACAACATCGCCGTCGTCCACCACCTCAATCAGGCGCTGAAGGCCCACAAGCTCTTCTCCCGCGACGTGGATTACATCGTCAAATCCGGCAAGGTCATCATCATCGACGAATTCACCGGCCGCATGATGGAAGGCCGCCGCTATTCCGACGGTCTGCACCAGGCTCTGGAAGCCAAGGAAGGCGTCCCCGTCGAAAACGAAAACCAGACTCTGGCCAGCATCACCTTCCAGAACTATTTCCGCATGTACCCCAAGCTGGGCGGCATGACCGGCACGGCCAAGACCGAGGAAACCGAATTCGCCGACATCTATAACCTCGACGTGCTGGAAATCCCCACCAACGTCGCCGTCGCGCGTATCGACCACAACGACCGCATCTACAAATCCTACGCCGACAAACTCGCCGCCATCCTCCAGCTTATCCGCGAGGCGCATGGCCGCGGCCAGCCCGTCCTCGTCGGCACCACCTCCATTGAGAAGTCCGAAATGCTCGCGGACGAACTCAGGAAAATGAAAATCACCCATCAGGTGCTCAACGCCCGCTACCACGAGCAGGAAGCCCAGATCATCGCGCAGGCCGGCAAGCCCGGCGCCGTCACCATCGCCACCAACATGGCGGGCCGCGGCACCGACATCCAGCTCGGCGGCAACTTCGAAATGCGCGTCGCGCAGGAAATTCCGGCCGATGCGTCCCCCGAACAGCGCCTCAAGGCCGAAGCCGTCATCAAAGACGAAATCATGGAATCGCGCGACAAGGTCCGCGCCGCCGGCGGCCTCATGGTCATCGGCACCGAACGCCATGAATCGCGCCGCATCGACAACCAGCTCCGTGGCCGTTCCGGCCGTCAGGGCGACCCCGGCACCACCGTGTTCTTCCTCTCGCTGGAAGACGACCTTATGCGCATCTTCGGCGCCGAACGCCTCGAACCGCTGCTCGCGCACCGCAAGATCGGCCTGCGCGACGGCGAGGCGCTGAGCCACCCGCTGATTTCCAAAACCCTGGAAAAAGCGCAAAACAAGGTCGAACAGCAGAACTACGAAATCCGCAAAAACCTGCTGAAATACGACAACGTCATGAACGACCAGCGCAAGGTCATCTACGAACAGCGCCGCGAAATCATGTCCACCTCCGCGGTTGAAGAACTGGTCCGCGACATGCGCTCCGACGTCGTCTACGACATGGTCAACCGCGCCATCCCGCAAGGGTCGTACGCCGAACAATGGGACGTCGCGGGCCTCGCCCACGACACCCACCGCCTGCTCAACCGCGACCTGCCGGTCGCCGAATGGGCCAGGGAAGAAGGCATCGACGAAGCCGAACTCGAAAAACGCATCCTCGATGCGGCTGACGTATTCATGGCCGAAAAAGCCGCCCGCACGGGGCCGGACATGTTCCGCCGCGTCGAAAAGGCCATCGTCCTCCAGCGCCTCGACCATGCGTGGAAAGAACATTTGCTCACCCTCGACCACCTGCGTCAGGGCATCAACCTGCGCGCCTTCGGCCAGCGCGACCCGCTGAACGAATACAAGGCCGAGGCGTTCAACCTCTTCCAGACCATGCTGGGCAACCTGCGCGAGGGCGTAACGCAAACCCTCAGCCATGTTGAGGTGGACCCCGCCGCAGGCACCCTCAACATGGCCCCGCCGCGCCAGCCCAAAGTGGTCGAAACCCGGCAGGACCCCGCCGCCGCCGAACCGGCTGAACAACCCGCGGCCGAACCCACTCGCAACGCCGCGTTCGACCAGAACGACCCGTCCACATGGGTCAACCTGCCGCGCAACGCCACCTGCCCCTGCGGCTCCGGCAAGAAATACAAACACTGCCACGGCGTCCTCAAAGCCAACGGCTGACGCTCCTGAAACACGAAAAAACCCCGGCCCCAAAGCCGGGGTTTTTTCGTACCCCCTCGTCCGTTAACTTTTATCTGCTACAATCCACCCCCATGGTGTCGCAATCAGCCCGCCCCAAAGAAGCGCCGTATTCGAAACTCAACGCCTACAGCCACGTGCTCTACGGCCTGCGTTTCCTGTTCCAGCTTTGGCCCATCTGGCTCTCCCTGCTGGCCGCGCGCCCGGCCATCACATGGTGGCTGCAATTTGCGCCGCTGGCCCCCGGCATTCTCCAGCCGCTGTTTTTCTTCCTGACCGCGCTGGTCAAACCCGCGCTGGCCATCGCCGTGCTGGTTCTGGCCCACCGCATGAAACGGGTCAAACTGGCAAGCTGGGCCACGGTGGATGCCGCCATGGCCGCCGTCATCCTCACTCTCATCCTTGGCACCGTGCAATATGCGGGCCTCGCGGGCGTCGGCACGGGCCGCCCCATTATCCTCAATTCCATACCCACATTGCAGGCCGCCCTGCTGGCCATCCTCACCGTCAGCCTCATCCTCACCGGCATCCGCATGCCGCTGGACGGCTGGATGGAGGATTTGACGCAGGAACACAAAACCCCTGAAATAGAAGGAAAAATCGTCCCCCCGCAGGCGCAGGGCCTGCGCGACGTCGACCCCGCCAAACTCTCCGCCGACCTCTCCCGCCGCGTCATCGGCCAGTCCGTCATCGCCGACCAGCTCTCCCGCGCCGTCGCTCGCCGCCTCCAACAGCAGCGCCGCGGCAAACCCGTCTTCACCGGCCTGTTCGCCGGCCCCACCGGGGTCGGTAAAACCGAAATGGCCAAGGCGCTGGCCGAAAAACTGCTGGGGTCCGAAAAACTCCTCTTCCGGGTCGATTGCGGCAACGTGCTGGGCGAAGCGGGCCTCCAGACCCTCATCGGCGCCCCCACCGGCTATATGGGGTCCGACAAGCCGGGCGCCCTGACCCAGTTCGTCCAGCGTTTCCCCAACGCCGTGATTCTGTTCGACGAAATCGAAAAAGCCGCCTCCAGCCCCATGCAGGGCGGGGGCAACCAGCAAAGCCCCCTGTTCCGCCTTCTGCTCTCCCTGCTCGACGAAGGCCGCTTCACCGAACAGTCCAACGGTCAGGCCGTGGACGCCACCGGCTGCGTCATCCTCATGACCTCCAACGCCGCCCACCGCGCTTTGGCCCAGATATATCAACAACATGCCGCCGACCCCGCCGCCCTGACCCGCGCCACGAAGGACGAGCTGCAATCAACCTTCGCCCCCGAATTCCTGGCCAGGATAGACCTGGTCACCACCTTCTCCCCGCTGGACCATCCGGCCCGGGCCAAGGTCATCGCCCTGCACGCCGCCCGCATCGCAAAACAATAC
>JAMIFL010000144.1:0-16246 GCA_035906295.1 Alphaproteobacteria bacterium
GAGGAGCCAGACGGGCGTTTCGCGCGCGGTGCGGGCCAGCGTTGAGGATGCGGGCAGGCGTGCGTTGGTGTCGACGACGATGCGGACGGGGTTGGGGCCTGTGCCACGGGTGGTGAGTTGAGGGTCGTCCGTCAATGCCGTGGATGCGCCGATCATGACGGCATCAACCTTGCTGCGAATGGCGTAGGTGTGTTGCCACGAGGCGTCGGAGGAAATGGGGGTGCGTTCGCCGGTGCGGGCGATGAAGCCGTCGCGGCTATGGGCCATTTTGAGGGTGATGTAGGGGCGCTGGAGCTGGACGCGGGTGATGTGGCCGCGATGCGCGTGGTAGCAGGCGTGGCGCTGTTCACCCACCGTAACCTTGATGCCTGCCGCGCGGAATTTAGCGAGGCTTTTGCCCATCATGCGCGGGTCGGGGTCTGCAATACCAACGTGAAGTTCGCGCAGGCCGGACTGGATGAGCAGGTCGGTGCAGGAAACGGGCTTGGTGGGGGATGTGTGGTTGCAGGGTTCGAGCGTGACGTAGGCGGCGTAGGGCGCGGGAGCCTGCGCCAGCGCCAGCGCTTCGGCATGCGGGCGGCCACCGGGGGCGGAGCAGGCGGCGGCGATGACGTTGCCAGCGGCATCGGTGAGGACGCAGCCAACGCAAGGGTTGGGCCATGTGTGGCCCTGATGGGTGATGGCGTTCAACGCGGCCTGCATCAGCATGGGGCGGGAACGGCGTTTGCGGCGGGAGCCGGTTTAGGCGACCCGGCGATGCGGATGGCGCGGTAAATTTCGGCACTCGGTGTTTCGGGGTCGAAGCAGGCGAGCAGGTCTTGCTGTTCGGCGTCGGTGAAGCCGATTTTTTTGGCGTCGAGGTTGTGGGCGTCCATGAGCATGACGATGGCGCAGCGCAAATCGTGGCCGGTCATGTGCCATGCGGCGGCTGTGCTGTCGTCACGCATGGCGGGCGTGTAAGCGGGCAAAGGATGCGCCACGCGCTGGAAGGTGAGGCCGATGGCGCCGAAGCCTTCGAGGAAGCCCCGGGCGAAGGCCTTCCATGTGGCGGTTTTGGTGAAGACGCGGGGTGACCTTATGGCGGCCAGTTCACGCGCGCGGCGGTCAGTGGCCACGGCCTCGCACTTATCGGCGAAGACGCCCTTGATGCCGATGGCGGGGGAGGCGGCGATGAGTTTTTTGACGAGGTTTACGTGCGGAAACGGGCGCATGGGGGGTACGCTAGCACCCGGTCATGCGCCCGCCAAGCCCGTGTCAGCCAAGAGGGTTTACCAGTTGATGTTCTTGGACAGCATGAGGGCCGCGCGACCGCCGCATTCCTCGACGCATTCGTCGCTGTCGAGGTCGGTATCGGTGTATTGGAGGCCGATGTCGACGTCGTAGGCGGCGTAGTTGTACCAGAGGCCGAAGCCCCAGTCGGTGGCGAGGCTGTCGATGTAGGGGCCTTCGTCGGTGACGTACTGGAAGCCGAGATGCGCCTTGGCCTTGAGGTCGTAAGGCAGGGGGACGGCAATGTCGCCGCCGTAGTAGATGCCGAGGCCAGAGCCGTTGATGTAGTCAGGCGATATGGCCCATGTGAGGGAGCCGTAGAAGGGGCCGAAATCATACCCGCCGGTGAGGGCGAGTTCGAGATAGTCGGCGTCGTCGTTGTCGCCGCCCGGGTAGGTGTAGTAGCCGAGTTTGGCGTTGTAGTCGGCATCGGCATAGGTGCCCTGGATGCCGCCGAAGAGAACGGCTTCGACGTTGGCGTCTTTATCGAGGTTCATGTCAACCGTGGAGCCGGCGACGCCTGCGAACAGGCCGGTAGGGGCGTGGTTGGCCTGAATGCGGCCCTGAAGCGCGGGGCCGTCGGAACGGGAGATGCCGCGGTTGACGTAGTCGGTGGTGGCCCAGACGTTGCCGGTGATCGTGTGGTCAACCTGTTGGGCGAAAGCGGGGGCGGCGAATGCCAGAAGGGCGGCGGCGGTGAGCGTAAATTTTTTCAAGTTCGTATCCTCAAGTCCCTTGTGAACGGGGCTGTGCAGGGGTGGTTATGGCCATCGTAACGATTCGAAGGGTTTTGCGCCAATTCCGCGTTGTTTAAACCCGTGGTAGAGTGCGGGTATGAAATGCAAAGCGGCTGCACTGGCGACGATGATGCTGATGGCGGGGGTGAAGCCCGCCGGGTCGGCGTTGCCGCCCGCGCATGACATGCCGACGCCCGAGGCGCCGGGCGCGCCGGTTGTGTGCATGATCGATTCTGCGTTCGGCATGGACGCCAACACGCCGCGCATGTGCTTTACGCTGATGCACGACCGCGAGATGCGGGAACGAAGGGCGGTGGGGAAAGGTTACCTCGGCCTCGGCTTCGCGCGGGCAGTGCCTGCGCCCGTAAGTATTGCGGACGTGGCGGAGATTTTAGACATACGCGACGAGAGCCTGCCGGTGGACCGGCTGTGGGCGATGCGGGTGTGCTGGGCGCGGATGGAACGGACGAGCACGCCGCCCACGCCGCCGTGCTGGGATTAACAGGGTTCGTCCGATTCCAGCGGCGGCAGTTTCGCGCTGATGCGTTTGGGCGCGACGAGCATGAACGACCGGCGCAGCATGAAGGCGGCTTCATCCCAGTCGGGCGATTTATCGAGATGCATGCCGACCCAGCCTTTCGGACCCAGATAAGGCGGGCGGAAGAAGCGTTCGGGGTCTGACTCCATCAAAATGCGTTGCACGCCTTCGGGGGCCTTGTACCAGATGGCCGGGCGATCATCGTGGTCGACGCGCATGCAGAAGATTTTTTTGCGGATGCGGAACGTGGGTATCTCCCACGTTTCTTCTTCGTATGCATCGGGGAAGGACAGGCAGATTTTTCGAAGCTGCCTGTCCGGGTTTTGAGCTTTGGTTTTAGACCTGCTCATTTTGTGGGCCCTCAAACGCCGGGCTGCGTGCGTTCCGCACGCTCGTGGCTTCGCGCGGGTAAGCCGCGCGGGCCCTCAGCGGGCCATTTGTATGGTTTTTATACCTGTTCATCCAGCGTACGCGACGTCGGCATGGCGGGGTCGCCCTTGGCGACGCCCACGCGGGCGGGGCGGAGGAGGCGTTCGTGCAGCATGTAACCGGGTTCGACCAACTGGATGATTTCACCCTGTTTCTTGCCGGGGACGTCGGCTTCGAACATCACTTCGTGGTGGTTCGGGTCGAACGTGCCGGAGGTGGGGGAGATTTTGCGGATGCCGTTTTTCTCGAAAGTGGAGAGCATGACGCGTTCGGTGGCTTCGACGCCCTGCATGAGGTTTTCAATGACATCGGTGCGCTGGGCGGCAGGCACGGAATCGATGGCGCGGCGGAGGTTGTCGGCCACGTCCAGCAAATCGCGGGCGAAGCCGGCGACGGCGAACTTGGCGCCATCGACCTGCATACGCTCGGCGCGTTTGCGGGTGTTGTCGGCGTCGGCCAGCGCGCGCATCATGCGGTCACGCATCTCGGCGAGTTCGGCCCTGAGGCCTGCGCCGTTGTCGGCGGAAGCGTGTTCGGCTTCGGTTTCCGGCGTCGGGGCGTCGTTGGTTTCGGTTTCGTGTTCGTTTTTAGCTGCTTCGGTCATGACGTATCTATTTAGAGATTATGGGTTGGGCAATCAAGATGGGGGCTCAACCGCCGCCCCCACCGCGTGCTGGCGCACGCGCCCGCTCGCTCCGCTTACGCTACGCGGGCCCTCAACGGACCACAAGTTATTACCCGATCAGGCGGGCGATAACCTGGCTGGTATAGTCGACGATGGGGACCACGCGACCGTAATTGAGGCGGGTGGGGCCGATGACGCCGACGGCGCCGACGACCTTTTGCCGTGCGTCGCGGGCGGGGGCCACGACCATTGAGAGGTTGGCGTTGCGGAACAGGCGGTTTTCGGAGCCGATGTAGATGCGCACGCCCTGACCGTCCTCGGCCGCTTCGAGCAGTCGGGCCATGGTTTCCTGCTGGTCGAGGAGGTCGATGAGTTTCTGGATGGCGTCGAGGTCTTCTATCGCTTTCACATCCTGCAACAGCGCGGCGGTGCCGCGGACGAAAAGCTGGCCGGTTTCCTGATCGGCGACGGCGAGGCCCTGTTCGACGACGTGGGCGGAGAGGGTGTCGAGTTCGGTTTTATGGGCGGATATGTCGGCCATGATGGCGGCGCGGGCTTCGCGCAATGTGTGGCCGGTGAGACGGGCGTTGAGGTAGTTGGTGGCGGCGATAAGGGTTGCGGGTGTTACGCCCGGCGGCAGCGCCAGCATGCGGTTTTCGACGGTGCCGTCGGAGAAGACGATGACGGCGAGGGTGCGGTCTTCACCCAGCGCCACGAACTGGATTTGACGGATGGCGCGGTCGCGTTTGGGCGTGGCGACGAGGGCGGCGCAGGAAGAGAGGCCAGCGACGAGTTTGCCCGCGTCGGCGAAGAGGGTATCGAGCGTGGCGTCGGACCCGCGGGCCAGCGTGTCGATGCGTTTGCGGTCGGTTTCTTCGAGGTTGTTCACTTCCATCAGCGCGTCGACGAACAGGCGCAGGCCGGTTTCGGTGGGCAGGCGGCCAGCGGAGGTGTGGGGGGCGTAGAGGAGGCCCAAATCCTCCAAATCAGCCATGACGTTGCGGATGGAGGCGGGGGAGAGGGAGGCCATGTTGGACTGGCCCATCAACCGCGCAAGCGTGCGCGAGCCCACGGGTTCGCCCGTGGTGAGGTAGGAATCGACGAGCAGGCGGAAGATTTCCTGTGCGCGGTCGTTGATCTCGGTCAGCATGGGTTTGATTTAGTATGTTTTTTGGTCTGTCTCAAGCTTTGCGGGGATGGTAAGGTCCGGGCCTAACCTTTGAAGGATGATTTTTCATGACCCGCCCCTCCGGCCGCAGCGCCGACCAGCTTCGTACCGTTGAACTCGTGACCGGCGTTTCGCGCCATGCGGAGGGCTCGTGCCTTGCGAAGTTCGGGGATACGCATGTGCTGTGCCTCGCGACTGTTGAGGAGAAAGCGCCGGGCTGGCTGAAAGGTACGGGCAAGGGCTGGGTTACGGCGGAATACGGCATGCTGCCGCGGGCTACGAACCAGCGCACGGACCGGGAAGCGGCGAAGGGCAAACAATCAGGTCGGACGCAGGAAATCCAGCGCCTCATCGGGCGGGCGCTGCGGGCGGTGGTGAAGCTGGAGGCGCTGGGCGAACGGCAAATCCGTATCGACTGCGACGTGATTCAAGCCGATGGCGGTACGCGCACGGCGGCGATTACGGGCGCGTACGTGGCGCTGGTGCAGGCGATTGCGCATATGAAGCGCATGAACATCGTGGCGGTGGAGCCCATCATCGACAGCGTGGCGGCGATTTCGTGCGGCGTGTATCAGGGGCAGCCGGTGCTGGACCTCGATTACATCGAGGACAGCGCGGCGGATACGGATGCGAATTTCGTGATGACGGGGGCGGGTAAAATCGTGGAGGTGCAGGGCACCGCCGAGAAGACGCCGTTCACGGAAGAAGAGCTGATGGCGCTTTTGAAGCTGGCGAAGAAGGGCTGCGGCGAACTGACCCAGAAGCAAAAAGCGGCGCTGGGGCAGTGATGTTCGGGTTCATTCGCAGGCGGAAGGAAAAGAAGCTGGCGCGAGCGCGGGCCAAAAACGGCGCGCGGCTGTTCGACGGCGACACGCTGGTGGTGGCGACGCACAACAAGGGCAAGCTGGAAGAATTCCGCGTGATGCTGGGGGGCCGCGTGCAGCGGTTGATGTCGTCAGCCGATCTGGATTTGCCGGAGCCGGTGGAGGACGGGGCGACGTTTCTCGATAACGCGAAAATCAAAGCGCTGGCGGGGGCGAAGGCTTCGGGGCTGCCGTGCCTTGCGGACGATTCAGGGTTGTGCGTGACGGCGCTGGGGGGGAACCCCGGTATTTATTCGGCGCGCTGGGGCGGGGCCGATAAGGATTTCAACAAGGCCATGGGCCTGGTGCATGAACGTATGAGCGATGCGGAAGACCGCAGCGCGCATTTCATGGCAGTCTTGGTGCTGGCGTGGCCGGATGGGCATTTCGAGTATGCCGAGGGCCGCGTGGACGGCGCGATTGCGTGGCCGCCGCGCGGGGAACACGGGCACGGGTATGACCCGGTGTTCGTGCCGCAGGGCGAGACGCGCACCTATGCCGAAATGACGATGGCTGAGAAAAACAAATTTTCCCACCGCGGCCGCGCGTTGCAGGCGTTGGTGGAAAAGGTGTTTTAAACCATTTCGGGCGCGCGGTGGATGATGCGCGCGCTGGTGGCCATGGTGGCGGGCGTTTCGCCCTGCGCTTTCAATGCTTTTTTCTGGGTCGCGTTCAGCGGTGCGTAGGGGATGGATTCCGGCGCCGGACCTTCGGCGTTGGCGGTAAAGCCGTGGCGGACGGTGGAGCGCTCATTCTCGCTGGTGATGCGGCGGGTGGTGCGGTGGCCGGCCACGCGGGTGCGCGGGTGGATGCGCGCGGCGCGGCGGGTTTCGACCGCGAGGAATTCCTTCACATGGTCGGTGCTGATGCGTTCGGCGGCGGCGAGCATGTTGAAGATGTCGATGGAGGCTTCGCGGCGTTTCAGCAGGTCGATGGGTTCGAACAAAGCGGGGCCTGCGGCGGTTTCGAATTTGCGTGTCAGCAGGCCGCGGCGGAGGGTGAATTCAAGCGCGGTCGCGTGTTCGCCTTCGTTGCGCCAGATGAGTTCAAAGTCACCGATAAGCTGGACGTAGGGATTTTTGCCCGCGAATTCCTTGTTGGCTTTCAGGGTCAGTTGCACGGTTTTGTCGAGCGTGTCGGCCCAGAAGTCGATTTCGTCGAATACGTGGCCGTAGCGTTTGGTGAAGTTTTCCCGGAACTTCTTCATGGCCTGACCGACGAAGTGCGATTGCTGTTTATCGAGTTCGGGCACCGGCATCTTGCTGGCGGTGCGCACGGCGGTGCGTGAGGGCGGGCGCTGGGGCGTGCGGATTTCGCGCATGCCGATGGGCGTGTAGATCATGCCCGGGGTTTCGATGAGGGTTGAGGCGCGCAGCGTGTCGTAAAGGGCGATGGCGGCCTTCGGCGCGGTGGACATGCGGATTTCGGGGAGCTGTTCCTCCATGAAGCCGGGACGGATGAGGGTGGGGCGGATGATGAGCTGGCGTTCGCGGACGTCGGGGTCTTTTTCAAGGCCGAGGCGGGCGAGTTCGCGCTTGGTAAGCGGCTTGATGACGGTGAAGTCGAGCGAGAGGATGGCTTCGTGCTTGTATTCGCGGTCCGGCTGGTCGCGCAGGAAGTGGATGGCGATGTTGGGGATGAGTTCGGCGGTCGGTTTTTCGGGGATGCGCACCCGGTTGTGGGCGGCCCGGTCGTAGCCTTCGTCCTGATATTTGTGGCGCAGGGCCTTGGCGATGCGCTTGGCGTGGCGGGCGATGAAGTTCAGGTCGCTCTGGCTCAGGGCGTGGTAGGCGGCGGGGCTGGCCGGTCGCGGGCTTTTGACGGTCGGTTTCATTTGTATTCTCCCTGTCATGCTTTTGTTTTATGCAAACAAAACAATATTGCGCGGAAAACGCAATTTTTATTTTCCAAACTTTCACAGCCCCAACGCCGCAGCAGCCCTGCAAAAATCGCATTCGTTTTAGGGGGATGGCTGCTGTATTGATTGTATTTCGCGCCGAAGATTGGCATTGAATGGCGCGATGACCGTTTCCGACCACTCCGGCCCCGCCCCTTTGGCGCTGTATGTGCATTGGCCTTTCTGCAAGGCCAAATGCCCGTATTGCGATTTCAACAGCCATGTGCGCGAGGGCGTGGATGACGGGCAGTGGCGCGCGGCGCTGCTGACCGAGATGAGGCATGTGGCGGGGCTGATGGGCCCGCGGCGGGTTACGTCCATTTTCTTCGGCGGGGGCACGCCCAGCCTGATGGCGGCGGGCACGGTGGGCGCCGTGATTGAAGAGGCCAGCAAAATCTGGGGCTTGGACGATAACTGCGAGATTACGCTTGAGGCGAACCCCACGTCGGTCGAGGCCGGGAAGTTCAGGGATTTTCGTGCGGCGGGGGTGAACCGGGTTTCCGTCGGGGTGCAGTCCCTCATCCCGGAAGACCTGAAGGCGCTGGGGCGGCAGCATTCGGTGGATGAGGCGCTGGCGGCGGTGGCGCTGGCGGCGCGCACGTTCGAGCGTTATTCCTTCGACCTGATTTATGCGCGGCCCCAACAGACGCCGCAGCAATGGGAGAAGGAACTGGCGCAGGCGCTTGAAATGGTTGGGGATCACCTTTCCGTTTACCAGCTTACCATTGAGCCGAACACGCAGTTTTTCACGCTTTACCAATCGCAGCGGCTTGAAATTCCGAATGAGGACGATGCTGCAACCTTTTATGAAATCACGCAAAACATGCTGGGCGCGAAGGGCATGCCCGCGTACGAGGTTTCCAACCACGCGCGGCCCGGAATGGAGAGCCGCCATAACCTGACCTACTGGCAGTATGGCGAGTATGCGGGCGTGGGGCCGGGGGCGCATGGGCGCATAAGGCTGGGCGATGACGTGATGGCCACGCGCACCCACAGGGCGCCCGAAGAGTGGCTGAAGCGCGTGGAGCGTGACGGGCATGGGTACCACCCGTTCGAGGCGGTGGATGCGCGGGGGCAGTTTGAAGAACGGCTGATGATGGGTTTGCGCATCAGTGACGGGGTGGACATTGCAAGCCTTGGGAGGCTGGCGCAGGACGGCATCAACTGGACGAAGATGCGGGCGTTGCAGGCGCAGGGGCTGCTGGAGCCGGGCGATACGCGGCTTGTGCCGACGCAGGCGGGGCGGCTGGTGCTGACATCGGTGAATGCGGCGCTGCTGGCTTAAGCCCGTGAGGTTGAACCACAGAGGCACGGAGGCACAGAGAAGAGGGGTTCTTTGTGCCTTTGCTGTTTCAGGTGAGGAATTATTTCTTGGCTTTCGGGGCTTCGGCCAGACCTGAGACGTTGAACCACAGAGGCACAGAGAAGAGGGTTTCTTCTGTGCCTTTGCTGTTTCAGGTGAGAAATTATTTCTTGGCTTTCAGGCTTTCGGCCAGACCCGAAATGTCGGCGTTGTTGAGCACGATTTTGCCGTCGGCGGCGAAGGACATGTCGAATTTGAGGGCGGGCTGGCCGTTGGGGTCGGTGGCGGGGAGGCCCGCCATCTGGAACATGGCGAGGGCCGCGACGAAGGCGGGCGGCACGGCGGGCATGCCCATGGCCTGCGGGCCGCCGGAGCCGAGCCACGAGGTCAGTTCCGGCATGCCGCGGATGGTGAGGCTGCCGTCGCCGGTGAGGCCCAGCGGGGCCCTGGCGTTGCCGGTAAGGCGGGTGTTGCCGAAAATGCCGTAGGCGGGGGCGTCGATTTTAATGGCCTGCACGTCAAGCGCGGTTGTGTTTTTGCGGAAGGTTTCGCCCATGGTGTCGGCGGTGAGCAGGGCCGGGACATCGAGCTTGGCCACGGTGCCGCGTATGTCGCTGACCGAAGGCAGGAAGCGCGCCATTGCGGGCGAGGCAGAGGTGCCGCCGCTGGAAGCGAAGGCGAAATTGCCGCCGGCAAGGCCGGATTTGAGGCCGGTAAGCGTGGTCTGGAACGAGGCCGAGGCGATGGAGCCGGTTTGCGCGGTGCCTGCCACGGTGGATTCAAACGCGAGGTTGCGGGCGGTTACGGTGACGTCGGCGCCTTCGGCATTGCGGGCGAGGTAGGCCGCGAAGGCGGTGAGGAGGTTGGAGCCTGCGGCTTCGTCAGCGGCTTTATCCTTGCGGGCTGCGAGGTTCATCTGGTCGAGGTTGACCTGAACGGTGAGGGTGCCCGCGCTGTAGCGTTGTTTGGCGTCGCGCCATGCGAAGTTGTTGACCGCGGCCTCAAGCGGGCCGGACCACGAAGCGCCATTGGGGGCGAGCCTGAGCGTCACGGATGCCTGCGGGAGCAGCATTTCGGTGTTGGTGGTGGCGTTGACGAAGCGCACTTCGGAATAATTGGCGTTGAGTTCGGTGAAGTTGAGGGCCTTGAGGTTGAGGAAACCGTTCATGGCCTGACGGCCCAGAGAGAGGCTGCCCACGTTCTTGCCCGCGGCGTCGGTATCGAGCATGGGGGTGGGGAGGGCGACGGCGACCTTGTAGATGCTGGGGTCGGTGGTGGGGATGGCGTTGATGGCGACCATGCCCACGGTGCGGGTGATGCCGCCCGGCATTTTCAGCACGATGGAGGGGGTGGTGATGGCGTAGTAGCTGCCCGCCGGTTCGACCATGAGGTCGCCGGTGCGGAGCATCTGGATGCCTGCGCCCTGCAGGGAGGCGGCCAGCGCGTCCAGCGCGCCAGCGATGCCGGGCTTGAGGGCCGTGGCGCCTGCCTGGTCGATGGAGGCGGCGACGGCGGCGTAGGCGGGGGCCGCGGGAAGCGCGAGCATGGGGGCCAGCAGCGCCGGGGTGAGGAACGCCGGGCTGAGGAACAGGGGGACTGCGAAGAGGCGGGCGGCGAAGAGGGGGCGGGCGAGGAGGCGGGTGGCGGTTTTGAGCATCGGTGAACCTTATGAACCTTTTGTATCCTGTTCTGATGTATCACCCGGCACCGTGGCTTTCCAGTGACAAGGTCACGGGGCTTTTCAGTGACGAGGTCACAGGCGGCTTTCCAGTGACAAGGTTTTGCGGGCATTTTGGCGGTTAGATGTATTGCGTGGCCGGATTTTGCCGCCTATAGTCGCCGACGATGAGCGATACCGTCGAAACACCGCAGGCTGCTGCCACTCCTTCCGTCACGCACGAACCGTCGGACAAGGGGGGGCGTTACTCCCTTAACGATGCAGGCGAAATTCTGTTCCAGCCGGATGCGACCAACCCGCTGCCGGGACAGGCCGTAGGCCATGTGATGAAGGGCGAGGCGCTGTTGCAGCCGGTGACGGAATACCTGCCTGCGCAGGACTGGCTGACCATTCATGTGCGTAGCGTGCTTGAGCCGCTGTTCCTGCTGAAGCAGGAAGCGGGCGAGGGCGTGCTGCCGGAAGGCGCCGCACGCGAGATCGGCGCACGCCTGTATGAGCATCTGGGCGTGATGCACCGTTCGGACCTTGAAGACCTTATTCCCCAGCTTGACGCGGATACGCGCAAGACGCTGCGCGCCAAGGGCGTGCGGCTGGGGCCGATTCTGGCGTTCCTGCCCGCGCTGGTGAAACCGGCGGCCGTAAAAATGCGCGCATTGTTGTGGGGCGTATGGAACGGCAAGGCCCTTCCGGTTGTTCGTCCTGCTGACGGGCGGGTGTCGGAAGTGGTGGACCCTGCGACCGTGGACCGCCATTTTTACCGGATGATTGGATACCCCGTGTTCGGACCCCGCGCCATTCGCATCGACATGCTGGACCGTGTCATTACCGATGTGTACGACACCGCCAACCAGGGCGTGTTCGACGCCAAGCATAAATATGCCGAGTGGCTGGGAACGAACCTTGACGGTTTGCACGCCATCCTGGAAGCCATGGGCCATCGCCGCCTGAAAGAGACGGCGGCGGAAAGCCCGGATAAAGAAACGCCTGATAAAGACAACCCCGACAAGGACAATCCCGACACTGGCCGCCCCGACGAGCAGCCGGTGCCGGAAGGCCCGGACGAAAAGCCGCAGGAGCAGCCCGCGGAAAACCCCGTGCCGCCCGCACAGCCGGAAGACCCGGTGCCTGCGCCGCAGCCTGAACAGACGCCGACCGGCCCCGCCGAGATGCCCGCGCCGGACGGCCCCACGGAAGTGCCGCTGGGCCAGCCGGGCGCGGCCAGCATGACGGGCGCGGTTTCGGGCGCCGTTTCGGGCGCCGTTGAAGCGGTGGTTGCGGCGCCTGCCAAGGTGTTGCCCGCGACGGTTAAATTCATGCTCAAGCGCGGGAAGATGTCGGACCGCCCGCAGGCCCGCCATGGCGGCAGGAGCAACGGCAAGCCGGGCGGCAAGGCCGGCGGCAAACCGGAGCGCAGGTTTACGCCCAAGAAGGCGTTCGACCCCAATGTGAACGTGCCGCAGCTTCTGACCGAGGAAGACAAGGCGCGGATTGCGGCGCGTGAGAAAGCCCGCGATGAAGCGCGCGCGCGTGGTCGTTCGGAGGGGGGCCGTTCAGATGGAGGCCGTTCCGAAGGTGGCCGCCGCCGCGACGAGGGCGGGGAAGACCGCCCGCGCAAGCCGAAATTCGACCGCAAGCGCGGTGAGCGTGACGATGACCGCGAAGGGCGCATCTATACATTCGAGAGCGCGAAGAAGGCGGATGACGATGACGGCAACCCGTTCGCCATTCTGAAGAAGCTTAAGTGACTATTTGACATAATATTTATATATGGATTAAATATCAGGCGTTTCGCAGTGGCGGGACGCCTTTTGTTTTGAGGCGGGACGCCTTTTGTTTTGAGGTTCAGGCGATGATTTTCGACGACGACATGACGGACCCGTTCCCGGTGGTGACGCCGCGGCTTATCGTGCGCCCGTATCGCAGCGGCGACCTTGCGGCGATTGCGCAGCGGCGCATGGAAATCGAAGGCGGGGACATGACCCCTGGGGATGCGGAATTCAAGGCGGAGCAGATGCTGGCGTCGTACCAGGGCATGAACGCGCGGCAGCACGTGGTGCTGGGGGCGTTCAGCATCGAGGACGGGGAAACGTTGCGCGCGCATTTCAATGCGCATGTCACGGGGCGCGGGCCGGGGGAATGGGAAATCGGCTACCATGTGCCGGAGGGCCAGCGCAGGCAGCGTTATGCCGGGGAATGCGTGCAGGCGATGGCGGGCGTGTTTGCCGCGCACCTGAACGGGCGCGCGCTGGTGGCGCAGACGCCGGTTACGAATTTTAAATCCCGGCAGGTCTTGACGCGTGCGGGGTTCCAGCCTGCCGAACCGCCGCCGCTGATGAGCGGGCGGTTGTATTTCAGGCTTAGGCTGGCGGCTTAATTGCAGACCATTCTTGCGGGTTCGGTTTAAACGGTTTTCGCCGTTTCGATTGCGTGGGCTTCCTGCAGGCGCTGCTGGTCCACCGTGAGGCGGGCGGCGTCTTCGGGGATGCCGAGTTGTTTCATCAGTTCGTGCGCGACGTGGAGCGAGCCTTCGATGACGTCGGGAATGGTGACGGTGGCGCCCATTTTATAAAGGGCTGCGGCGTGCGCATTGTCACGCGCGCGGGCGACGATGAGCATGCCGGGCATGGCGCGGCGGACGAGGGACACGATTTTCTTCGCGTCCTCGGTTTTATCCATGATGACGGCGACGGCGATGGCGCGTTTAAGGCCCGCGCGGACCAGCGTTTCGATTTCGGTGGCGTCGCCCGTGAGCACGGGGGTTTTGGAATCGCGCGCGAGGCTGGGGTCGGTGTCCACCGCGACGACGGGGATGTATTGCTTGGCCAGCACGTCGCGCAGCAAATGGCCCATGCGGCCGTAGCCCGCGAGGATGACGTGGCCGTCTATGGATTCGATGTGGCGCGCGGCGGGGCCGTAGGGGGAGGCGTTGGGGTCTTTCCCGTCCACCGCCTGACGGATGCGGTAGGCGATGTTGGCGACGACGGGCGTGAGCATCATGGACAGCGAGGTCACGATGAGCATGAACTGCGCCGTATCGGCGGGCATGAGGCTGTTGACCATGGCCATGTTGAGGACGACGAAGGCGAATTCGCCTGCCTGACCCAGCAGCAGGCCCAGTTCAAGCGCCTTGCCGCGCGGCAGGCCGAAGGCGCGCGCGAAGGGGTAGATGGCGGCGGCCTTGACGATGAACAGGCCGATGACGGAGCCGGGGATGAGCAGCGGGCTTGCGAGCACGGTGGTCAAATCCACGTTCATGCCGACCGACATGAAGAACAGGCCCATGAGCAGGCCCTTAAAGGGTTCGATGGTGGTTTCGATGTCGTGGCGGTATTCGGTTTCGGCGAGCAGCAGGCCCGCCAGAAACGCGCCGAGGCCCATGGAGAGGCCCGCGGCCTCGGTGCCTACGGCGATGCCGATGACGGCCAGCAGGGTGGCGGCGATGAACAGTTCGGAATTGCGGGCGCGGGATTTGCCGGCGAAGTGGAACAGCGGGCGCAAAGCGAGGCGGCCCAGCGCGATGATGACGACGATGGAGCCGATGGCGAGAATGAGCGCCTTGCCCATGTATTGCAGCAGGGAGAAGGACAGGCCCTGTTGCAGGTCGGGACCTACGAAGCCGACCATGAAGAGCAGGAAGACGACGGTCAGGTCCTGAAACAGCAGGATGGCGAAGCTGACGCGGGCGATGTTGGAGCCCATGCGCCGGTGTTCGGACAGCAACTGCATGACGATGGCGGTGGAGGACAGCGCGAGACCGATGCCCAGCACCATGGAGGCCAGCGGCGTGTTGCCGAAGGACCACGCGATGAGACCGATGATGGTGGACGCGCCCACGACCTGCACGGCGCCGAGGCCGAAGACGAGTTTGCGCATCTGGCTCAGGCGTTCGAAGGAGAGTTCGAGGCCTATCATGAAAAGCAGGAAGACGATGCCGAGTTCGGCCAGCGCGTGGACGCCTTCGTTGTTGGTGATGACGAAGTTTTCAGCCGGTTGCCAGATTTGCGCAATGCGGCCTGCGCCGTAGGGGCCGAGCATGAGACCGGCGATGAGGAAGCCCAGGACGGGCGAGATTTTAAAACGCTGGAACAGCGGGACGAGGATGCCGGCGGCGGCAAGGAAGACGAGGATTTCGCGGACGTAGGGGATGGATGATTCCATTAAATCTCTTTCTGCGAGATGTATGAATTGATGATGGCGGCGACGAGGGCGCCGTGTTTGCCGCGGAACTCATCGCAGCGGGAGCGGTTTTGCAGGCTGACGCCGACGCGTTCGGAGCGGATGAGGCCCGCTTCGCGCAGGACGCGGAAATGCTGGGAGAGGGTGGATTTGGCCAGTTTCTTTTTGCCGTATCTGGCGAAGGCGTTGCAGGCGCGGGTGCAGTCGGTGTTGGCCAGTTCCACGAAGATGCGGGCGCGCACGGGGTCGGACAGGGCATAGAGAATGCCTTCGACCGTCACTTCGGACATGGGTGGGTGATAAAGCGGCTGCATGAAAAAATCATACACCGGGGGGTTGTCTTGTTTCAATAGTTCAGTAGTTTTGAACTAACGAAGCAGAAGGAGCTTTCATCATGAGTAAGAAACTGGATGGTAAAATCGCGCTGGTTACCGGCGGCAACAGCGGCATGGGGCTGGAGACGGCCAAGCGTTTCGCGGCGGAAGGGGCCAAGGTGGTGATTACGGGCCGCCGTGAGAAAGAGGTGCAGGAAGCGGCGAAAGCCATCGGGCCGAACGGGCTGGGGGTGGTGAGCGATGTTTCCAGGCTTGCCGACCTCGATGCGCTGTATGCGACCATCAAGGAGAAGTTCGGGGCGCTGGACATCATTTTCGCCAATGCGGGGGTGGGGGAATTCGCGCCGCTGGAACATGCGGACGAGGGGCATTTCGACCGTATTTTCGACATCAACGTGAAGGGGCTGTTCTTCACGGTGCAGAAGGCGCTGCCGCTGTTGCGCGACGGCGGGTCGGTCATCCTCAACGCATCCAGCGCGGCGAGCACGGGGATGGAGAATTTCAGCGTGTATTCCGCCAGCAAGGCTGCGGTGCGGTCGTTCGCGCGGACGTGGACGCTGGATTTGAAGGCGCGCAAAATCCGGGTCAACGCCATCAGCCCCGGGCCTATCGATACGCCTATCTTCGGCAAGGTTGAGGGGATGACGCAGGACCAGATCGACGGGTTCAAAACCAGCATTGCCACGATGGTGCCGCTGGGGCGCATGGGCAGGTCCGAGGAAATTGCCAATACGGCGTTGTTCCTTGCATCCGACGACAGCAGTTTCATCACGGGCGCGGAAATTCCCGTCGATGGCGGTATCGCGCAAGTCTAAGAAAAAGGCCCCCAAATCGGGGGCCTTTTGATTTATCAGCCTGCGGCGGCTTCCTGTGCTTCGGTCGCCTTCTGCATGCGTTTGCGCATGTTGGGGTCGAGGTGTTTTTTGCGCAGGCGGATGGATTTGGGGGTCACTTCGACCAGTTCATCGTCGTTGATGTAGGCGATGGCCTTTTCCAGCGTCATGCGGATGGGCGGGGTGAGCTTGACCGCTTCGTCGGCGCCGGAGGCGCGGACGTTGGTCAGTTTCTTGCCCTGCAGGATGTTGATGTCGAGGTCGTTCTCGCGGGTGTGTTCGCCGACGATCATGCCTTCATAGACCGGAACGCCCGGGTCGATGAGCATGGGGCCGCGGTCTTCCAGCTTCCACATGGCGTAGGCGACGGATTCGCCTTTGCCGGTCGAAATGAG
>JAMIFL010000145.1:0-14280 GCA_035906295.1 Alphaproteobacteria bacterium
GGCTGATGGGGTTGCAGCATGTGCTGAATTTCAACAGCCAGCGCGCACCCATCAAGGATGTGCGGGCGCGGGAGCAGGCGCGGCTGCAATTTTACCATCCCATTCCCGGCACGGGCGTGCGCGGTGCGGTGCTGTCGCAGATTTTCAACGCACAGGTGCTGGTGTGTTCGGAGACAAGCGCCATTGCGGCGCATTTCCTTGGAATGCGCGGTTATACCGAGGCCCGGTATGTCAGCGGCGTGCACCTGCATGAAGGGCAGACGCAGGGGCAGGGTCATGCCTTCATCGTGCTGCCGCAGGCGAATGGCGATGCGATTATATATGACGGGACGAATCCCGTGCTGTCCGCCGCCAGAACGCCCGATAAGTGGCCGTGGAAGAAGAAGGATGGCGTAAGCCTGCTGCCCGGGCTTTACCGTGTGCCGGGCGCAGCATGGGCGCAACTGGTGGACCCCGCGCGCCGCAAGGGTGGCTGGGTCGAGGCCCGGAGCATATGGAAGCAGGCGACGGCAGGGCAAACCGCCTATTACGGCATGGACCTGTCGGCCACGGCGCAGGCGGTGCAGGCAGGATTGCTGACGGGCGCCCCGGCGCCCCGGTAAAAACGAAGCCGTTTTAAGGGTTTCATTTTCCGCGTGACAGGGGCCGGATTATTGGATAGTTTCCGCTTCGATTTCTTGCAGCAGGCTGCTGTAGCTCAGTGGTAGAGCGCGTCATTGGTAATGACGAGGTCGGGAGTTCAATCCTCCCCAGCAGCACCATTCCTTGACTGGAATGGATTGCGCATTTTTCCCTTCCCCATATTCCATTCAGGCCAGCTTACAAAAGCGCAAGCGCGCGTGACAGGCTGTTGCGCGCTTTTTCGTTGTCGCCTGCCGCAAGGGACAGGCGCAGGCTGCCGTCATGGATGCCCAATGCCTCGCGGTGGGCGGGGCCGAACTGGCGGTGCGTGGTGGTCTGGGGGTGGCTTACGAGGTTGCGGGTGGAATCGCCGATGTTGACGGCGTGCAGAAACGCATCGCCGAGGGCGTCGATGAATTTCGCTGCCGCCGTGCGCCCGCCTTTGAGGGTGACGAGGATGGGGCCTGTTACACCGTGCGGCAGATAGGTTTTTGCGCGGGCGTGGCTGGGGTCGGTTTCCAGCCCTGCGTAATGCACCCTTTCCACTGCGTCGTGCGCGGCCAGAAGCGTGGCGGCTTCGTGCGTGTTGCGGATATGCCCGTCCAGCCGTGCGGGCAGCGTGGCGAGATTGCCGTAAATGGTGGCGGCCTTGTCGGGTGAGAGGATGGCGCCATCGACGGTGAGCTGCGATTGCAGGCCCTTGAGCAATGCGCGTTGCCCGAAGCGCTGGGCCAGCGACGGCGCCCCGCCGATACCGGCGGACAGGGTGCGGTAGCGCGTGTCGCCCTTCCAGTCGAACCGGCCTGCGTCGACCACGATGCCTGCGGCGGCGTCGCCGAAGCCGTTGAGGTATTTGGTGGCGGAATACACCACGATGTCGGCGCCGTGGTCGATGGGGCGCAGGAGCAAAGGCGCTGTCGTGTTATCGACGATGAAGGGGATGGCGTGGCTGTGGGCCAGCGCGCGCAGGCCTTTGAAATCAGCCACGTCGCCGCCGGGGTTGGCGACACCTTCCACGAAAATGGCGCGGGTGCGTTCGTTCACCTGTCCGGCGAAGCTGTCGGCGTCCGTCGCGTCGGCCCAGCGGAAGGTGACGCCGGTGCGGCCCAGCGCGCCGCCTTCCAGCGCGGCGGTGCCGCCGAAGACGTGGCGGGAGAGGATGATTTCCGTTTGCGGCGCGGTCAACAACTGGAAGACGTTGCGAATGGCGGCCTGCCCGCTGGCGTAGGCCACGGCGCCGATGCCGCCGTCGAGGCGGGTTACGGCATCGGCCAGCGCGCGCACGGTGGGGTTGTGGGGGCGGGCGTAGATGTCCGCCTCGATGTCGCCGTTGAAGGCGGCGGCGGCGCCTTCAAGCCCGCCGGGCAGGGGGAAGGCCACGTCGTTTATCACAGGCACCGGCGGCAGTGTGCCGACCAGCCGGTTGAAGAGGGATTGCAAGTCATGGGTATGCGTAGTCGGGACGCGCATGGCGGTCTTTCTCCTGCTTTTGTGTTTTCCGCAGGGTGCAAAGACCAAGCGGCGCTTTAGCTTTTTTTTACGCGGGTGCAAGCTGCACGGTTTCAAATGCCCGCGATGTCGGGTTCAAGCCTCTCAAAATCTTCCCGTTCCTGTCAAATGCTATCTGGCGGCCAGCGCGGTTTCGAGATCGGCCTTCAGGTCGGCGATGTCCTCGATGCCGACGGACAGGCGGATGAGGCCGTCGTCGATGCCGATGGCGGCGCGTTGTTCGGGCGGGATGGTGGCGTGGGTCATGATGGCGGGATGTTCGATGAGGCTTTCGATGCCGCCGAGGCTTTCGGCCAGCGTGAAGATGCGCGTGGCTTTCAGGAACGCGGTGGCGCGTTCAAGCCCGCCTTCCACGACCAGCGAAATCATGCCGCCGAAGCCGTTGCGCATCTGGCGTTTTGCCAGTGCGTGCTGCGGGTGGTTGGCGAGGCCGGGGTAATGGATTTTCTGGATACCGGGTTGTTTTTCCAGCCATTCGGCCAGCACCTGCGCGTTGGCGGAATGCTGGCGCATGCGCAGGCCCAAAGTTTTAAGGCCGCGATGCATGAGGAAGCTGTCGAACGGGCCGCTGATGGCGCCCACCGCGTTTTGCAGGAAGCCGATGCGCTGGGCTATCTCCTCCGTTTTTGCAACGGCGATGCCGCCGATGACGTCGGAATGGCCGTTCAGGTATTTGGTGGCGGAATGCACCACGATGTCGGCCCCCAGCGCCAGCGGCTGTTGCAGGTAGGGCGAGGCGAAGGTGTTGTCCACCGCGACGAGCACGCCGTGTTTTTTTGCAATTGCGCTGATGGCTGCGATGTCGGCCAGTTTGAGCAGCGGGTTGGTGGGCGTTTCGACCCAGATGAGTTTCGTATCCGGCCTGATGGCGGCTTCGACCGCGGTAAGGTCGCTAAGGTCGAGGTAGCTGACGTCCAGCCCCGCGGTGCGGGCGCGGAGGCGCTGGAACAGGCGGAAGGAGCCGCCGTAGAGGTCGTCCGACGAAATGACGTGGGCGTCCTTGTCGAAGAGTTCCAGCACCGCGGCGATGGCGGCGAGGCCGGATGCGAAGGCGAAGCCCGCGACGCCGCCTTCCAGTGCCGCCACTGCGCGTTCGAACGCGAAGCGGGTGGGGTTGTGGCTGCGGCCATAGTCGAGGCCCTTGTGCACGCCCGGCGCTTCCTGAATGTAGGTGGAGGTGGCGTAGATGGGCGTGATGACGGCGCCTGTCGTCGGGTCGGGGTATTGGCCGGCGTGGATGGCGTTGGTGTCGAAGCCTTTGAAAATGGTGGTGGTCATTGGTCAGTTCTTTCCGGTGCGTTTACGAAGGTGGTTGAGGAAGTCGATAGGGGTGATGAGGCCGAGGAAGCGGTCATCCTCGGTGATGGCGGCGACGCGGCCCTGTTCGAATACGGGCAGTAAATCGGCCATGCGGGATTTGACGTCGAGCACGGCGAGCTTGCCGCGCATGACCTGCCCCGCATGCGCCATGAAGCCGCCGGGGTTGTCCATGACGGTCATCAGCACGTCCGCCTCGTCAATCAGGCCGACGATGCGGTCGTGTTCGATGACGGGCACCTGCGAGATGTCGAACGCGGTCATTTTCGCGTGGACCTGTTGCAGCGTTTCGCCGGGCGAGACCCAGATGGTCTGGCCGGTTTTGTAGGGCCTTGCGATGAGGTCGCGCAGGTCGTCAGCCGGGGGGCCGGTATCGGCGAGGCCGTTATCGCTTATCCAGAACGGGTTGTAGATTTTGGACAGGTATTTGTTGCCGCTGTCGCCCACCAGCGTGACGACACGTTTGGGCGTTTCCTGCGCACGGCAGTAACGCAGGGCGGCGGCGATGAGCGTGCCGGAGGAGGAGCCGCACAATATGCCTTCGCGCGTCAGGATAAGCTGCGCCGTTTGCACGCTTTCGGCATCGGTGATTGTGTAGGCGTCGCTTACCAGGTCGAGGTTGCAGTTATCGGGTACGAAGTCTTCGCCGATGCCTTCGACGAGCCAGCTTCCCGGCGTCACGCGCGCGCCGGTCTGGACCAGCGGGGCGAGGATGGAGCCTTTGGGATCGGCCAGTACGATGTCTATGCCGGGCGCCACGGATTTGAGGTAGCCGCCGATGCCGGTGAGCGTGCCGCCGGAGCCTACGCCGCAGACGAAGGCGTCGATGTCGCGGCCCATCTGCTGCCAGATTTCGGGGCCGGTGGTGGCGCGGTGGGCGGCTGGATTGGCGGGGTTTTCAAACTGGTTGACGTAGAACGCGCCCGGCGTTTCGGCGGCGAGGGCGCGGGCCTTGTCCTGATAGTATTCGGGGTGGCCGCGTTCGACGTCGGAGCGGGTCATGACCACTTCGGCACCCATGGCCTTGAGGTGGAAAATCTTTTCCTGGCTCATCTTGTCGGGGATGACGAGCAGCAGGCGGTAGCCTTTCTGCGCCGCCACCAGCGCGAGGCCGAGGCCGGTGTTGCCGGCGGTCGCTTCCACCAATGTGCCGCCCGGGGCGATTTTGCCTTCACGCTCGGCCGCTTCGACCATGGCCAGCGCGATGCGGTCCTTGATGGAGCCGCCGGGGTTCTGGCTTTCGAGCTTGAGGTAGAGTTCGCACGGGCCGGTATCGACATTGCGGACACACACGAGCGGCGTGTTGCCGATGAGGTCGAGCACGGATGCGGCGTGCGCTTGCGGCGCCGGTTGGGCGCCGTTACGTCGGGCAAAGGGGGTAATCATCAAAGACCTTCAGGGAAGGCGGCGCTTAAGAGAGCCGCGGTTGTTGCAAATGAACGACGTGAACGCCCGCGTTCTCACGCGAGGTTCAAAAATTCGTTCAGCAACAACAGGTCTTGATCATGCTTTTACCTTAAGGGCGTTTTTACGCGCGTGTCAAATGTCCTGTGTGGGGTGTCGATAAAGGCGGCGGTTTCGGGCCGGTTCAACCCGCCCGGGTGTTTATAAAGGGGCGGGACATACAGGGGGTTTTCGGCTAGGATGGCTGTGGGCCAGCAATGGCCTGGGGCTTAAGAACCTCATCGGATTAGCGGTCAGGCATGTACCGGAAACATGCCGCCTTCTGTCATTTCCAATGGCCGGGAGGCGGCAGTGTATGTCCAGGCCTTTCGTCTCCGCGCTATTTCGGCGCGGGCATGCGGCTAAAGACTGCCGCGCCGTTTCCTAATCCGAGCGGTTCTTAACTCCCGCGCCACCAGAGATGTCGGGTCTCTGGGCGCATTCGCGCGTGGAGGCTTGATGCGGCGTTGGATTGCTGTCGTTTCCCTGTTTATGGCCCTTGCGGTTCCGGCTGCGGCAGCGCCGGTGCTGCTGATGAACGCTGCGCAATGGTGGCGCAACACTGCGACACTGGACCTCGATTTCGAACACGACCGGTACTGGTTCAACGGTACGGAGTATGCCGGCATCGCAGGGTTCACGGGGGCTGCGGGCGTGTCGTTCACGCGCGCTTCCACGGCCACGTATTTCGATGCGGGCGGGGTGATGCAGGTGGCGGCAGCGCATGCGCCGCGCCTTGATTACGGGCCGGAGGGCGGCGCGTATCCGAAGGGCATCCTCATCGAGGATGCGCGAAGCAATTACGTGCCCAACAGCATGATGGCCGGGGCCGCCGCGGGCAGCCCGGGAACGCTTCCAACATACTGGACGCAATACCTGCCCGCGGGGCTGAGCCTGAGCGTGGCGGGGACGGGCAGTTTCAGGGGCATGGCCTATATCGACGTGCGCATTGCGGGCACGCCGCAGGCCACCGGCAATTACAGCCTGCATATGATGAGCAGCCTGCTGCCTGCGGCGGCGACCGGGCAGCCATGGGCGGGCACGGCGTATACGGCGCTTGTCGCGGGCAGCGCCGCCAACTGGGGCGCGTCGCTCAACCTTTCGGAAAACAATGCGAGCAAGCAATGGCTCGGCAACAGCATCATCGCGCTCAACAGAACGGGCACGCTGGCGAAGGTGACGGTCAGGCGCGTTTTCTCGCTGGCGGATACCGCTTATGCGTCGCTTTATTTCAACCTGTCCTTCACCAACGCGCTTGCGGTGGATTTCACTTTGCGCATCGCCGCGCCGCAGCTGGAGGCGGGGGTGTTTACGACGTCGTTCATTCCCACGTCAGGCGGGGCTGCGGCGCGCGGCGCGGACCTCCTGAACCTGTCGCTGCCCGAGGCGTGGTTCAACAGTGCGGAAGGCACGGTGCTCGCGCGTGCGTCGTTCCCCAAAAGCTCAGCGCTGGACGGGCGGCGGCATATCTGGATCGTCAACGACAGCGGGGGCAGTTCCAACAGGCTTGCCCTGCGGTCCGCGAATACGGGCGACGATACGGGCGGCACGTTTCCGCACGGGGTGGTATGGAGCGGGGCCAGCATGGAGGCGCCGGGCGTCTATCCGGGGGATGTGTTCATTACCAGCGCGTTTTCATACAGCAACAGCGCGTCGCCGGGCGCGGCGCTTTCGGTGGACGGTCAGGCGGTTGCATCCGCGGCGGCGGGGGTCGTGCCGACCATCGCGCAGGGGTTCACCATCGGCGGCGGGGCTTCGCATGCCATCAGTCAGCCGATGTGCGGCCATATCAGCCGGTTCACGTATTTTCCCGCGCGGCAGCCGAATTACACGCTGCCCGATTATTCACGCTAGGGCTTACTGCGGCGCGTAGCGGGGGATTGCGGACAGGCGCGATTGCGCGGTGACGTGCACGCGGGCCTGGTCGGGGACGAGCTGGTAGAGTTCTTCCACGTCTTCGTTCAGCATGCGGAAGCAGCCGGAGGAGGCCTGTTTGCCGATGGATTGCGGCTCGTTCGTGCCGTGGATGCGGTAGAGGTCGTCCTTGTTTTCCAGCGTGGCGAGGTAGAGCGCGCGGGAACCGAGCGGGTTGTTAGGCCCGCCGCGCACGACTTTGGGCAGGTTGCGTTTCAGGCGCATGTTTTCGGTCGGGTACCAGTCCGGCCATTCGGCGCGGCGGTAGACCTTGTACTGGCCGGGTTGCATTTCATCGCCTTGCCGCCCAACCGCGTTGGTGTAGCGGCGCACCGTGTCGCGGCTGAGGACGAGGTAGAGCGCGGTGTTGCCCGTATCGATGATGATGGTGCCGGGGTTTGCGGTGCCGTTATACGGCAGATTTTGCGGGCGCGGCACGCAGTAGCGGCCATCCGGGTTGCCGCGGCAGGCCTGACGGCGCGGCTGTTCGTATTGCGGTTCGACGTAGCGGGGGCGGCGGTAGCCGTTGTCGTATTCCGGTTCGTAATACTCACCGTCCGGGTAGGGGATGTCTTCGGGCGGGATGGGAACGAAGCTTTGCGCGCGGGCGGTGGCGGTCAGGAAGAGGGATGCCGCGGCTGCGGCGAAGGCACGTCGAGAAAGTGTCATGCCGTATGAACGCCCGGCGGCGGGATTTTGTCCAATAAAAACGCATGTATAAACGTAAGGGAACTTCGTATCGCATCCGGATGTTGAGAAAAGATGAAATTAGCGCGCAAGAAGGATATGCCCGTTCATGAAATCCGCCGGTTTCTTGAGCCGGGGCCGGTGGTGCTGGTGTCGTGTGCGCACAAGGGCGAACGGAACATCATGACCATGGGCTGGCACATGGTGATGGAGTTTGCGCCGTCGCGCATCGGGTGTTTCATCACGCCCGCCAATCATTCGTTCGAATTGGTGAAACAATCGCGCGAGTGCGTCATCAACATTCCCACTGCCGATATGCTTGATACGGTGGTTCGCATCGGCAACAGCACGGGGGCCGAGATTGATAAGTTCGAGGCGTTCGGGCTTACGCCTGCGAAGGCCAGCAAGGTGAAGGCGCCGATGATTGCGGAGTGTTTCGCCAATTACGAATGCAGGCTTGAAGAGTATATCGACCGTTACGGCCTGTTCGTGTGGCAGGTGGTGAAGGCGCATGTGGCGACAAAGCCCAAATACCCGCGCACGGTGCATTACAGGGGCGACGGGGTGTTCATGGTGTCAGGTGAAAACGTCAGCCGCAGGCGGCTGTTCAGGCCTGAAATGCTGTAAGAAAAAACCGCCCCGGAGGGCGGTTCTTTTTCTTAGAGAATAGACTGGCCGGTTTTTTTCCAGTCATCGACGAAGGCGGCTAGGCCCTTGTCGGTCAGCGGGTGTTTGTACAGCGCCTTGATGGTGCTGGCGGGCATGGTGCAGACATCGGCACCCATTTTCGCGGCCATCAGCACGTGCTGCGGGTGGCGGATGGAGGCGGCGAGAATTTCGGTCTGGAAGGCGGGGTAGTTGTCGTAGATCTGGCGGATGTCGGCAATCAGTTGCATGCCGTCCTGCCCGATGTCGTCGAGGCGACCGACGAAGGGGGAGATGAAGGTCGCGCCTGCCTTGGCCGCCAGCAGTGCCTGCACGGCGGAGAAGCAGAGCGTGACGTTGACCATGATGCCGTTGTCGGACAGGTTTTTGCAGACCTTGAGGCCTGCTTCGGTCAACGGCACCTTGACCACGACGTTGGAGGCGACTTTCGAAATCTTCTCGCCTTCCTTCATCATCGTCTCGTAATCGGTCGATGCGACTTCGGCGGAGACGGGGCCTTCGACCGCTTCGCAGATTTCCTTGATGAGCGGCAGGAAGGGTTTGCCCGCCTTCATGATGAGGGAGGGGTTGGTGGTGACGCCGTCGAGCAGGCCGGTTGCGGCCAGATCGCGGATTTCATTGATGTCACCGGTATCGACGAAGAATTTCATTTTTTATGCCTTAGCGGTTGAAGCTGTTGTCTTGGGTGGAGTCGTTGTCCTGCTCCTTGCGCAGGCCCCAGCCGAACGGGTGGCCGAGGATGGTTGCGACATAATTGCGGGCGCCTTTCTGGGCGACCACGGGGCGGACGTAATCGACACGTTCCCAGCCTTTGGAGCGCATGCAGCCGTCAAAGTCCTGATAGTCGGTGTATTCGGTGTAGAGCGGGCCATCGCGGGTGGGCGAGTACCAGCCGGCGCGCAGCGGCGGGTCCATGGCGATGGACGGCGGCGCGGACGCCTTGCGTACGGAGCCGAGGCGCACCAGTTCGCGCACTTCGGCGACGCAGGCGGCGATGTCTTTATTCAACTGGTGCTGGGCCTTGGGGCCGACCATGTACTGGGCGGAGACGGTGTCGGCGCGCTGCCAGTAATCGGCGCGTTCGCGCACGGCCTTGGTTTCGGCGAGGGTCGCGTCGCTCCAGCCCGAGGTGTTGGAACCGGAGGGATTGCCGGTCGAGCAGGCCGCGAGGGCGGCGGTGGCCAGAACGGTGAGCAACAGGCGTTTCATGTGCGGGGACCCTTTTATCCTTGAGCGGCGAATTTTTATGACCATACCAACCGCGCCCGCGTCTGACAACCGTGGCGACCGTGGGCTTCGCGCTGTTTCCAACAGGATTGTGAAAGATTGGCAGGGTGTAAATCTTCGCGGTTTATGAAAACAATCACTGCTTCCACCATGTTTCGATGACCTGGCCGTAGAGCGGGGTCTGTGCCGGGTGGTGCAGGTCGGACCAGTAGGCCCAGTAGTCTTTGCCGATGGTGAACAGGGGGATGAAGAGGCGCGCGTCCATGATGCGGCGGTCGAGGTCGTGGGCGGCGCGGACGAGGTCCTGCCGCGATTTGGCGGCGGCTATGGCCTGCGCGTCTTTATCGACGGCTTGGTCGCAGATGCCGGCGTAGTTTTTGGAGCCCTGGGTTTTGGCGGCGTCGCAGGACCAGTAGATCATCTGTTCGGTGCCGGGGGAGAGGGTGTTTATCCAGTAATGGAGGACCATGTCGTAGTCGTACGCGGCAAGGGCGCCTGCGAACTGGGCGGCATCGACGGTGCGGACATTGGCGGTAATGCCGAGTTTTTTGAGGCCGCCGGTGAGGGCCAGCGCGGTTTTTTCGTCCTGCGCGCTGCTGAGTAAAATCTGGAAGGTCAGGGGTTTGCCGTCGCGCATGCGTACGCCGTTCTGGACGGTCCAGCCCGCTTCGGTCAGGGCGGCGTCGGCGCGGCGCATGGCGGTGCGGCGGTCCATGGTTTCGGGCGGTTTCGCGCCCGCGAGTTCGGTGTAGGGGAAGATGCTGGAGATGCGCTTGCCCGCGCCGCGATAGAGGGTCTGGTTCACGAAGTCGGCATCGAAGGCCAGTTGCAGGGCTTCGCGCACGCGCGCATCGTCAAACGGTTTGCGGCGCAGGTTGAAGATGAAGCCGCGCACCCATTCCGGGCGGCCATGGGGCAGGGATTCCAGCTTCACGCCCTTGGGCACGTCCTTGTATGCGCTTTGCCACTTGGCGGTGTCGAATTCACGGCGGATGTCGGTGCCGTGGGCCTTGAAGGCTTCCAACGCCACGGCGTCGTCGCGGTAATAATCGAAGACGAGGCGGTCGAAATTGTTCTGGCCCCGCCGCGTGATGTTGCCGGCGGCCCAGTCATCGCGTACGCGTTCGTATTCAATTTTACGGCCTACGGCGACGTTTTTGATGCGGTAGGGGCCGGAGCCGACGGGGACGCGCAGGGTGGTTGCGTTGAAATCGCGGCCGTCCCAATCGTGCTTGGGCAGCACGGGCATCATGGCCAGTATCATTACGGTTTCGCGGTCGTAGCCGGGGCCCAAGTCGAAACGGATTTCGCGCGGGGAACGGATGGTGACTTTTGAAACGAGCTGATAGACGCGGCGCATGTTGGGGCGTCCGTATTGCTTCAGCGTTTCGAAGGAGAATTTTACGTCATCCGCCGTGATGGATGTTTTGTCATGAAACTTCGCGCGGGGGTCGAGCACGAAGGTGATGGAAGAACGGTCGTCGGGGACGATGATTTGCTTGGCGATGAGGCCGTAGAGGGTGAAGGGTTCATCCCACACGCGGGCGGCGAGACGATCGTAGACGTAATCAAGCCCCTGCGCGGCCTTGCCCTTGATGGTGAAGGGGTTGAGCGTGTCGAACGTGCCTGCGACGGACTGGGTGAGGGTGCCGCCCTGCGGGGCTGCGGGGTTCACATAGTCCAGCACCCTGGCGGCGGCGGGGTATTTGGGTTGGCCGTGCATGGCGATTGCGTGGGTCGGCGTGCCCGCCTTGGGTGCATGCGTGGGCGCATCCGCCGCAAAGGCGGGCAGGGTCAGGAAAACGGTGAGGGCTAAAATGGACAGGCGTGACATTGGCCCCAAAGGTAGCAATATCGTTTCGGCGGGGTAAGTCTAACTTTGACTTGTGGCCGGATTGTGTGTTTACATAACCAAAATTCATGATGGAGAGCCTGCGATGAATACCAAACTGCGTGCGATGTTTGCCGGTGCGATGGGCCTGATGGCCGCCGGTGCAGCCAATGCCCAGGCCAGCCCGCGCCTTGATGTGTGCCTGCCGAAGGCGCTGAAAGATTTCGAGCGTTCGAGCACATCCACGTCCGCCAGTTCAAGCAATGGCAAGGTGCTGTTTCAGTTCATGGCGGCGGACAGTGTGGGCACCACGCAGGTGACGGCGCAGAACGGCATCATTCTCATTCACGTCGCCGACACTGGCGGCAGCGTCAGCGCCGCCATGCCTGCCAGCGCCATTCGCAAGGACCCCGAGACCGCGAAAACCGGCAAGAACCCGGATGCTTCGGCGAAACTGGCCAGCCGCATCGCCGGAGCCATTGCCCTGCAATGCCGCTGATTATCCGGTACAGAATTTAAAAAACGCCGCCGCTTCAGGCGGCGTTTTTTATGATGGATTTGGCGAGTTGCGCCAGCGCGGTTTCAGGGCGGGGGCCGACATGGCTTATGACTTCGGACGCCGCGAGGCAGCCGAGTTCGCCGCACTGGTAGAGATCATACCCGCGCACGAGGCCGAAGAGGAAACCGGCGGCGAACTGGTCGCCCGCGCCCGTCGTGTCCACCACTTTAGCCACCGGATGGGCCGGAACTTCCAGCGTTTCGCCGCCGTTGATGATGACGCAGCCTTTTTCCGAGCGCGTGACCGCGATGATGCGGCAATGCGGGCGGACCTGTTCCAGTGCCACATCGAGATTGGGCGCCTGGTAGAGCGCGATGATTTCCGCCTCGTTCGCAAACAGGATGTCGGTGTCGTTTTCGACCAGTTTCTGGAAGTCGGTGCGGTGGCGTTCGACGCAGAAGCTGTCGGACAGGGTCAGCGCCACGTCGGTGCCCGCTTCGTGGGCGGCCTTGGTGGCTTTCAGGTAGGCCTGCTTGGCGGTGGGTTTGTCGAACAAATAGCCTTCCAGATAAATGACTTTTGAATCGGCGATGACTTTTTCATCGACGTCGGCTTCGGAGAATTCGACGCAGGCGCCCAGATAGGTGTTCATGGAACGCTGGGCGTCGGGCGTGACGACAATCATGCAGCGCGCGGTTTCGGGGCCGTTTTTGAGGGGGGTGTAATGGAAATCGATGCCCGAGGCCTTCATGTCATGGGCGAAGATTGCGCCGAGCTGGTCGTCCGCGACCTTGCCCAGATAGGCGCCCTTGCCGCCGAGGGATGCGAAACCGGCCATGGTGTTGCCGGCGGAGCCGCCCGACACCTCGTGTGCGGGGCCGATGGCGGAATAGAGCGTTTTGGCGCGGTTTTCGTCAATCAGGTTCATGGCGCCCTTGACGATGCCCTGTTCAGACAGAAACTCATCCGTACCGGGTGCGATGACGTCCACGATGGCGTTGCCGAGGCCGGTCAGTTCGTATTTCTTGCTCATAATTCCACGTATTTCCTTAGGTTTGGAACGTATGGTATAGACCACAGATGGCATCGAAAAAACAAAAAACACCCAAAGCTGCACCGAAAACGGCCCAAACGCGCGACCCGCGCGAAACGGCGAAAGCGCGCGACCCGCGCGCGGAAGTGGTGGACGCGGCGCTGCGCATGGCGGCTTTGCGCGACTGGGCCAATATCACGCTGGCCGACATTGCGGACGAGGCCAAGGTCGGCATCGGGCAGATGGCGCAGATGTTTGAATGCCGGGAAGACATCGTGGCCGCGTATGCGCGCCGGGTGGACGCGGATGTGCTTGCAAGTTTCAAGCCTTCCGGCAGTGAGCGCGACATGCTGTTCGACGTGCTGATGGAACGGTTCGACCGTCTGAACCGGGACCGGGATGCGGTCGTCTCCATCCTCAACACCGCGTGCCGCGACCCGAAGCAGATGGTTGTGGGGCTGCCGCACATCGCGCGGTCCATGCTGTGGATGCTGGAGGCGTGCGGCATCGATACGCAAGGCATCAAGGGTGCGGTGCGCGTGGCGGGCCTTACGGGCGTGTATGTGTGGACCCTGCGCACATGGCGCGAGGATGACAGCGCCGATATGGGCCGCACCATGGCAACGCTGGACCGGGCCATGGGCCGGGTGGACAGTTTCGCAGGCATGGTCGGGCTGTAAACGCATGGCGCTTTCGGATTACAAACGCATCGTCATCAAGGTGGGGTCGTCCCTGCTGGTGGACCATAAGGCCGGGCGGCTGAACGCCGACTGGCTGAACGCGCTGGTGCAGGACATAGCGCAATTGTGGAAGAACGGGGCCGAGGTTGCGGTGGTGTCGTCCGGCGCCATTGCGCTGGGGCGCACGGTTTTGAAAATGGCGCCGGGGCAACTGAGCCTCGACCAAAGCCAGGCCGCGGCGGCGGTGGGACAGATTGCGCTGGCCAAGGCGTGGAGCGAGGCGCTGGAGCAGCATAAGATTACGGCGGCGCAGGTACTGCTGACATTGGGCGATACCGAACAGCGCCGCCGTTACCTGAACGCGCGGGCGACCATGTTCACGCTGCTGGGCATGAAGGCCATTCCGGTCATCAATGAGAACGACACGGTGGCGACGTCGGAAATCCGCTACGGCGACAACGACAGGCTGGCCGCGCGCGTGGGCAGCATGATCGAGGCGGATTGCGTGGTGCTTTTGTCCGACATCGACGGGCTTTATACGGCGAACCCGAACCTCGACCCCACGGCGCTGCATATCGCCAGCGTCGAAAAAATATCCCCGGCCATCGAGGCGATGGCGGGCGGGGCCGCGTCGGAATTTTCGCGCGGGGGCATGAAGACCAAGGTGGATGCGGCCAAGATTGCGACGGGCGCGGGCGCCGCGCTCATCATCGCCAATGGGCGGGTGGTCTACCCGCTGCGAGCCATCGACCGCGGGGCGCTGCATACGGTGTTCAAGGCGTCGGGTACGCCGGTGCAGGCGCGCAAGCGGTGGATTGCCGGGGCCATGCAGCCGGCGGGCAGCCTTACGGTG
>JAMIFL010000146.1:0-3989 GCA_035906295.1 Alphaproteobacteria bacterium
TCCTAAAACCAACCGCTGGAAACAACCTGTATGGGCATTGCCTGAGGAGGATTTTCTAGATCGTCGCGAATTTCCTAGCGGCATCTATGAGATTGAAACTCAGACAATCCCCATTCATATTCTGATCAAAAATCGTGGATTTAAGCGGACTTTATTTTGTTTCCACGGTGCCCAGCAGAGAAGCGAAAATATGCAGCCCCCCTTCTTTTCGGGGCACGGGATTTCGTCTTCCTTGCCGGTCAATACAGTCTTGGTCAGCGATCCAAACCTTGCTTTGGACGAGCGCCTGAAACTTGCATGGTACGCAGGCTCAAATGCCATAAATTCTCAGGAAATTATAAAGCGTATCTTATCCAAGTTGATTGACGAACTCGGGCAAGAAGAACGATTTTTCTTTGGTCCCTCCGGAGGCGGTTATGCCGCCATGTATTTTGGCATGTCGTTAGGCGCCAGCCACATTATCGTCGCCAACCCACAGACCTGCATTTTCAATTATTACCCTGATGCGGTATCCGAATACTTCGATATAGCCTTCGGTCAAAGAAGCATTCCACTAGATAAAAAAGACTATCCGCCCAAGATTTGCTTCGATGTGCGTGATGTATGGAAAGCCAATACCCCTGTCACATATCTTCAGAATAGCCAAGATGACCATGTGCAAGATCATCTGCAACCTTTATTAAAGTTTTTAAATCTGCCTGTAGATGCGCATGAACTCGATGCACCCAATTTTCGCCTGCTGACAGGCGAATGGGGGGAAGGGCATCGTCCCGTACCCAAAGAAATTATTATGCAAGAATTAGAACGAATTTTTATTCGTGAGACAGCAAGAAAATAAAAAAGCCCGGCATATGCCGGGCTTTTTTATTTGAGATTACCTCCCGAACAGCTTGCTCAGGAACGAGCCTTCCTTGGGAGCGCTGACTTTGGATGCCTCGGCTTTCTCAGCGCGGGCGCGACGGCTTTCAGCCATTTTCGCGTTGTAGGATTTCATTTCGTCGGTGCTGACGGAACCGTCGGCGTTGGCATCCATCGCCTTGAAGCGTTTCAGCTGGGCGTTGGTGAATTCGTCCTGGCTGATCATGCCGTCGCCGTTTTCATCACCCGGCAGGCGTTTGCCCGCAGGCTTGGCAACAACCGTCGCTTCAGCGGCAACCGGCGACGTGGCCGGGGCGGGAACGGTGGAGGCCTGGGATTGGGCGAAAGCGGGGGCGGCCATGAGCAGGGCTGCGATCATCAGGGTGGTAAAACGCATAGTTTTGGTTCTCCTTGCGGATTGGTCTAAGGGGTCGGGCCATATACGGCCATCCTTACGTCAAATGCAAGGCCGGGCGGTTATTTTTTGACATTCTTTGACGCATAGCATAGGATTATATTCACAACAGGCGTAATCCCATTCCGGATTGCGCCTTTTTTCATGCGCAGGAGGTCGCCAATGCTTCTCACCCTTGGGCGCGGGCTTAGTCCCAACGCCAATTCCTTTTTCGGTTTTCCATCGTTGCAGACGGTTTCCCCGTCCTGCGTTTTCGATGTCGACGCCACCGTCGCGGCAAGTTTCGCCAACGGGCAGATTTTCGCAAACCTGATCGGCACACCTGCCGACGGCGCAGCCAAAACCGCCTATGATTTCACGCTGGGCACCGGCGTGGGCGTCAGCACGGACGACCCGAGCTTCATCGGCGCGCCCAGCCTTCGCAACGCCTATTTCCTGCTGGACGGCGGCGACTGCTTCAAGCTGGCGGGGTCCAACACGGCGTTCCTGAGCGACATTCCCAAGAACCTGTCAGCCACGACGCTGGCCGTGGCCTTCACCTACCGCGACAGCCCCAGCACGCAGATTCTGTATGCCACCAACTCAACCACCGGCGCGGTGGGTATTCGCGCGTCCATCAGCGGTGCGGGGGACTACATCCAGTTCGTCCAGCGCGGCGACACGGCGCAGGTCGTTACACCCGCCGCGGCCCTGCCCACGCTGGTCGACGGGAAGGCCTATGTTTACGTCGCGGCCTATGATCCGGCGCTGGGGGTTCTGAGACAATGGCTCAACGCCGCCTCCGCGGAATCGGCGCTGACGTTCAACCCAACCACCACCGACACAAACCGGCTGACACTGGGCGCAGCCTCGGGCACAGCCTCGTTCTTTTTGCAGACGAATTCCGCCATACGCGGGTTTTACGGCTTCAAAACCGCGTTCGACAACGCCGCGGCCGCGCGGCTGCTGGCCGCACTCAACTTCCGCCACGGGGGGATTTACGCATGAGCATCGTTTTCATCATCTGGGAACTGGACTATGACACGGCGTTCCGAGCGGCTTACCTGCGCATCACCGGCGAAACCATACAGGACGGCCCGCCGGTGGACGCAACCGGCGCCCGGGCCATGGTGGGCAGCGCACGGGTGACCGGGGCGCAGTGCCTCGCGCTTGCAGCAGAGTTTCCCACGCTGGCCACCGGCGCGGAACCGGCGCCGATGGGCTGGCAGCCGCGGATGGAGGCCGATATTTGATGCGGCAATATTTGGTGCGGCGGGCGGCATGATGGTTATAATGCCGGGTTTAATCCGACCCGGTATTGATTTGACCACAGACACGCCTGCCCCCACGCCTTTCCTGACGCCGGACGACAACCGGTGGAAGATGCCGGTTTTGCGGATGGACGAGGATACTTTCTTCTCCCTGCGCGAAATGCCGAGCGCGATTTACGAAGTGTCGGTCGGCGGCCACGTCGTGCAAATGCTTATCCAGAACCGGGGGCATGATACGTGCTTCGTGGGCTTCCACGGGTCGCAGAAGCGGTCGGCGGAACTGCGCCCGCCGTATTTCTACGGCCTGTCGCTGGCGGCGCCGCTGAAGGTGAACACCGTGCTCATCAGCGACCCGACGCTGCTGGTGTCGGACACGCTGTCGCTTGGCTGGTATTCGGGCACGGCGCAGTTCAGGGTGCAGGAAATCCTCGCCAACATCCTGCGCAAAATCCACTTCATGCTGGGCAAATGGCGGCAATATTACTTCGGCCCCTCGGGCGGCGGGTTCGCGGCCCTGTATTACGGGTCGGTCATGAAGGCCACGCGCATCTTCGCCATGAACCCGCAAATCACGATCGAGGGGTATTACCCCACCGCCGTGAACACCTATTTCCGCACCGGCTTCGGCCAGACCAACACGGAAGCGGGGCTGAAAATCGTGAAATCGCATATCTGCACCGACATACGCGACATCTGGCACCCCGACGTTGCGGTTTTCTACCTGCAAAACACCCGCGACGGGCATGTGGACACGCATCTGAAGCCGTTCATGGCCATGCTGGACATTCCGTATACCGGCGAAAACATCGAACTGCCCAATTTCCGCCTGTTGATGGATGACTGGGGCGACGGGCACCAGCCCGCGCCCAAACCCCTCATCGCCACCCTGCTCAAAGACGCCATCGGTTAATTTTTGCGCATATTATTAATGGCTTAAGGATTGTCGGTTAGGGTAAGGTCGGGCGCATCAGGAACCCATATCCCGTGTTTAGCTGGCTTAAGAAAACTCAGGTCGTATTTTACAGCATGGACCGCGACGCCGATTACGCCGCGGCGATGTCGCTTGCCAAAACACCGGGCGTGCGTTCGCGCATGGTGTTCACGCTGGATTCCAACAAAATCGCCAACATCATCCTGAAAGCGGGCGAAGGCGCGGTGCCGCGCCACATCACGTCCGCCGACAACATCCTGCGCAACGAGCTTGCGGGCAGTGAAGGCTACCGCTTCATCACGCTGGTGGATGATTACCCGCCCGGCGTCCCCTCCGCCGCCGCCTGGTTTCAGGATGAATACAGGGCCGCCACCGGCATCGACCTGTCCGAACAACCGTTCGACCATGCGGAAGTGTCGCGCAGCTATACCAAGGGGCCGCACAGGCTTTTACTGCTGTCCGCGCAGGCGCCGATTGCGGAGCAGGAGCGCATTCTTTCCGCCTTCATCGGCAAGACCATCCTGCCGTACAAGGC
>JAMIFL010000147.1:0-6272 GCA_035906295.1 Alphaproteobacteria bacterium
ATGTCCGGCACCCGCGAGAACGCGATTTTGGTGCCGACGAACCCCGCCTGCGTCTTCGGCTGGTGGCCGAAATGCACTGCCTGCGCCCCGAAATTGTGGATGATGGCGTCCATCGCCGCCGACAGCGCGCGCGACCGTGCCCGTTCGTTCCCCCGCAGTTCCGGGTCGTTCTTGGGCAGCGGCATCACGTACCGCACCTTCTGTTCGGGTTGCGGCGCAGCCGCCTCAGGCACCACTGAAAGAAACGCATCGATGGACGGGGCAGGGGCTATGGGTATGGGCGTCATGGCCACCGGCGCCACCGGCCCGCCGTCATACTCGAACAAATCGCCCGTGGTCTGCCCCTGCGTCTGCAACCCGCTTAAACTGATGCCGATTTTCTTGATGACCTGCGGGCGAAGGCGCGCGCTCATCTCCGCCCACATCTCATGCGTCATGCGCACGAAGGTCATGGTGTCGCTGGCTGGCCGCACGCGCATGTCCATGCCCCAGTGCCGCCCGTCCTTCAGGCGCACCGACATTGAAAACGCGGTGGCGTACAAGCCATACCGCCGCAGCCGCTGGCATGCCTTGCCCGTCAGCCTGCGGCACACGTCCAGCGCCGCGTCCGGCGTGCGCAAATCCGTATCCAGCACCCGGCTGTGGCCGATGACGACCTTATCCCCTTCCTCCGGGTCAGGCACGTCGTAGCCGTGCAGCTTGTACCAGAATTTCTCACCCTCCACGTTGCCCCATATGGCGCGCAGTTGCTTGGGGCTGGTGGCGCATAATTGTTCCACCGTCCATATGCCCGCGCGGTTCAGCCGCGCCTGCATGTTCCGCCCGATGCCGCACAAATCCTGCAACTTCAGGCCGAACAGCCGCCCCGGCAATTCCCCGCCCTGCAAAACCACCAGCCCGTCCGGCTTCTGCATGTCGCTCGCGGTTTTCGCAAGGTACGAATTCGTCGCAAGCCCGATGGACGCGCGGATGCATTCCCCCACATTCTCCCGCAACCCCCTCTTGATGCGGTGGGCGAGGGCCGTCGCCGCCGCCACGCTCCGGTGCTTGGCTTCAAGGCGCGAGTTCATCTCGTCGATGGACCACACCTTGCTCACCGGCGTATGCCGGTGCACCTCGTCCTTGATGACATTGTGAAACCGCACGTATTCGTCATGCCGCGCCAGCACGCACACAAGGTCCGGGCACATCTGTTTCGCTTCGTAAATCTTGGTCCCGGTCTTGATGCCGTAGGCCTTCGCCTCGTACGACGCCGCAATCGCGCAGGTGCCGTCCGTCATCATCGGCACCACCGCCACGGGCCGCCCGCGCAAACGCGGGTTCAGTTGTTGTTCAACGCTGGCAAAGTAACTGTTGAGGTCGAGCAGCAACCACCCGACCCCGTGTTCCGGGGGTGGGCTGAACATCGCGCATCGCTCCTGAAAAGGGGTACGCTATCTTAAGAACAAAAAGTGAACAAAAGTCAAGCGCGAAGCCGTTGAACATCCGCAATCGCCCGCCGCATGAACGGCGTATCGGGCTGTTTCCCGTCCATGTCCGCAATCATCGCGGCGCAAACGGGGTTGGCGGCCATATCGCCCAAAAAGCGCATGAACACATACCGCGAATGGTCGAACGGCCCGTAAACACCCGCGGGGTCGAACAGCAGGCCGCGCATGGCATGCACCGCCCTGGTCACGTCATGCCCCTGTTTGCTCACCATGGCGATGCAGTCCAGCACCTGCGGCATGCGGTCCACGTGGTTGCGGCAAAGGTCGGCCACATGCGGCAGGAAATCCGCAACCCCGCCCTTCGCCATGCGGCGCAGGGTGAAGTGAAACACGGTTGAGGGCAGAGCCTTGATAGAACCGTCCGCGCGCGGCGCCACATGCGTTTTGTAAACGCTGCGCAACAGGGCAGGGGGCAGCGCGTCATACGGCTTGAATGCGGCAATGTCCGTCGGGCTGTCGCGGAAATCCGCATCCGTCAGCCGCACCCCGTCCCAGCACGGTTGCAGATAATCCTCGATACGCAGCGAATCCTTGGCCTTGCCGTCCTGCCCGCCCGTCGCGTGCCAGCTTGTCTTGGCCGCGTTCAGCGTCAGGCCGCGCTGTTCAAGCACACCATCCAGCGCGTCGAACCCACGTTGCAGCATGCGCGCGTCGCGCGCCGCAAGGCGAATGTCGTCGTTGTAACGATAGTACGTAATCTGGCTTAAACCCCCCATGATGCGGTCCACCGGGTGCATGCAGGCTTTCATCAGCAGGTCCGTCATCACGTATCCCTGCGGCACGCCCCGCACACCGTCCTGCACCTGCCACTGGTCCAGCACTGCGAACAACTGGTTCGCGCGGTTGGTGTGCATGCCAAGCCCCTTCAGCGTCTCGCACAGCGAACGCAGTTGGATGCTCGATGAAAACCGCGCCACGTCCGTGAACACCATCTCATGGCCTTCCGCCTGCAATCCCAGCGTACGGTTGCGGAACGCCATGTATTCGTCGCGGTGGCGCACGAACCATGTCGTATCCGCCATCGGGTCCTGCGGCAGCGGGTGCGACATGTCCACGCTCGTCTGCATGGGCCGCAGCGACGGCTCCAGCTGGTCGTAATCCGTGGTCAGCAGCGCCAGCGTCGCCACCCGGTCAAATACGGGGATGTAAAACACTTCGCGTGACCCGCCGCCCTCTTTCGGAACGGCATAGGCATCAAGCCGTGCGGGCGTCCATTCCCGGAACGTCTGCATGAATGCGTCGTACCCTTGGCGGTGCATGTCGTCCAGCGCGGCAAGGTCCGCCTGCAACGGCGCAAATTCGCGCCGTTCGGTGATGCCCGCGCGCAGCCATGCCAGCGCAATGTAGAAACCTTCGGAAGAAATCATGCCCTTGTCATAACTATGACAAAGCCGGAAATCAATGTTTTCCGGTGCGCGGGCTGATAAGCGCGGAAATAATGCCGTGGAATGTATTGGCTTCCTGCGCCGTCATGCGCGTGCGCGCGAACAGGGCGTTCAGGTTGCGCACAAGGCTCGGGCGCATATCGGGGCTGCGGAAGAACCCGCCCTTGTCCATCTCGGTCTCAAGCCGCGTGACCAGCCCGGCGATTTCATCCATCGACGCCACCGCGGATTCCCCCGTCACCAATTGCGCCGGAGCCGTAAAATCACCGGCGGTAAACCACTCATACGACACCAGCAAAACCGCCTGCGCGATGTTCAGCGACGTAAACCCCGGGTTCAGCGGAATGGTGATAACCCCGCTGGCAAGCGCGATATCCTCGTTCACCAGCCCCGTGCGCTCGGCCCCGAACAGCACGGCGGCGCGTTTCTCGGCCCTCAGGCGGCCCGCCGCTTCGCGCGGCGTATACACGTCCTTCACCATGTCGCGCGGGCGGGCCGTGGTCGCCAGCACGTAATCGCAATCGGCCACGGCGGCGGCGGTGCTCTCATACAGCGTCGCCACCACGCCCTTTTCCAAAGCGCCGGACGATGCCGAAACCGCCTTCTCCGAAGGCCACCCGTCACGCGGGTTCACGATGCGCAGGTCGCTAAGCCCGCACTTGAACATCGCGCGGGCGCACATGCCGATATTTTCACCCCGTTGCGGGTTGACGAGAACGATGGCGGGCAGGGCTGACATGATGGCCATACCAAAGCGGGGCCAAACACTTTTTGCAAGTGAAATGATGGGGTTAAACCCCGCCAACACCCCCGAAACCTTGACATTCCTTCACGGAGGTGGAAAGAAAGGCGATGATGAAAACCGCCCAAATCCCCGCAAATCAAACCGCCCCTGACGGGCGCCAGTTTTCCATGGCAGGCTACGGCGCGTTTCTCGATGCCTTCCGCGACGCCGGCTACGCCTTCGTCCCGTTCGACGACACCCCCGCGCAGAAAAACACCGTCATCATCCGCCACGACATTGATTTCGATTTGGCCCACGCGCTGGCCGTGGCCAAAATGGAACACGCCCGCGGCGTCGCGGCCACCTACTTCATCATGCTGCGGTCGGAGATGTATAACGTCTTCTCGACGCTCGGCAGCCAGCACATCCGCGATATTCAGGCGCTGGGCCACACCATCGGCCTGCACTTCGACGCCAGCGCCTACCCCGATGCGGGCGCGGACGAACTGCGCGAAGCCGTCCACCGCGAAATGCAGACGCTGGAAAACTGGTTCGGCTGGCCGATGAAGAGCATGAGCTTCCACCGCCCGCGCCCCCAGCACCTCGAAGACGGGGCAGGGGCGTTGACCGCCCCCTACCTGCATTCCTACCAAACCTGCTTCATGAAGGACCGCACGTATTTCTCCGACGCGCAGGGCCTCTGGCGCTTCGGCCACCCGTTCGATTCCGAAGCCTTCAAATCCGGCGCGCCCTTCCAGGTGCTCGTCCACCCCATCTGGTGGACGCAGGAACCTGCAGGCGACCCGTACGACACGCTGCTCAACTTCCTCGATCGCCGCTCCGCCACGCTGGCGCACCAGACCGCCCTGCATTGCAAGACCTTCCGCCGCGGCGTCTTCGCCGACATTAAGGACTGATAATCATGCCCCGCATCGGCATCATCGGCGCCAAGCACACCACGCTGGATCTGGCGTACGGCCTGCGCGCCGCCGGTTTTGACATCGCGGCGCTGGTCACCATCGACTCAGCCATCGCCGAAAAAAATCAGGTCGCAGGCTACATGGCCTTGGAAGAACCCTTCCGCGCCCTGAACATCCCCGTCCACCACGCCCACACCTACGCGCTGAAAGCGGAAGAAGACAAGGCGCTGTGCCTAGGCCTCGACCTCGACATCCTCCTCGTCATGGGCTGGCAGCGCCTCATCCCCGAATGGTGGCTGCAATCGCTCAAGCGCGGCGCCTTCGGCATGCACGGTTCAAGCAAACCGCTGCCCCATGGCCGTGGCCGCAGCCCCATGAACTGGTCGCTCATTCAGGATAAGAACATCTTCTACACCCACCTGTTCCGTTACCTCCCGGGCGTGGACGATGGCGACATCGTCGCCGTGCAGACCTTCGACATCAACGATTTCGATACCGCCAAAACCCTGCACTACAAAAACACCACCGCCATGATCAAGCTGTGCGCGGCCCACCTGCCATCCATCCTCGACGGCACGGCCACGTACCACCCGCAGGGCGACGAAGCCCCCAGCTACTACCCCAAGCGCACAGCGGAAGACGGCGTGATTTATTGGTCCGACACCACGCGCGATATCTACAACCTCATCCGCGCCGTGACCGACCCGTTCCCCGGTGCCTTCACAGAGCTGAACGGCCAGCGCATCAACATCTGGGCCGCCCAGCCCTTCGACACGCAGTTGCGCTGGGACAATCTGAAGCCCGGCCAGATTGCCGCCGTCTTCGAAGGCGGCGATTTCCTCGTCAAAACCGGCAACGGCACGTTGCTGGTCACGAAATATGATGGCGCAACGTTTGATGTTACGTCCGTGGGTGCTAGCTTCACACCCGCACCCACCCCCCGCAAAATTTGGGAAAACCTTCCGCAATGACCGACCGTAAACTGAAAATCTGGATTGTCGTGGTCGGTGAACCCAGCCCCGTGGACGGCCCCGATGTCCGCCGCCTGCGCTCCGGCCTCCTGTCCCGCTTCCTGCGTTCGCGCGGGCATGACGTCACATGGTTCAACGGCACCGTCGACCATCGCTCCAAGCTCGAGCGCTTTTACAAAGACACGATCCAGACCGACGCCGACGGCACCACGCTCATCTTCCTGCATGGCCGCCCCTACAAGGGCCACGTCTCGCTGGCCCGCATCAACAACCACCGCGACGGCGCGAAATCCTTCGCCGAACTGGCTCCCAAACTGCCCGCGCCCGACATCATCGCCTGTTCCTACCCCACGCTGGAACTGGCCGAAGCGGTGGCAAACTACGCCACCCCCCGCAACATCCCCTTCGTGATGGACCTGCGCGACATGTGGCCCGACATGATTGCCGAGGTGGCGCCCGCCCCCTTGCGCCCCTTCGCCCGCCTTGCAATGTTCCCGTGGTACCGCTCCGCCCGCCGCGCGCTGTCAGCCGCCACGGGCCTCGTCGGCATCTCCGAACCGTTCCTCGACTGGGGCCTGGGCCACGCCAGACGCAAACGCCAGGCCGCCGACCGCGTTTTCCATCTGGCCAGCGACCCCGAAGCCGTACCGCCTGAAAGCCTGCTCGACGCCAACCGCTTCTGGGACAATCTGGGCGTCACCGGCGATGTCACCACGCTCGCCTTCTCCGGCATGCTCTCGCTGCGCTACGACCTTGAAACCGTCATCGACGGCGCACGAAAA
>JAMIFL010000148.1:0-11021 GCA_035906295.1 Alphaproteobacteria bacterium
CGTTCGAACGGCCAGCCGCACCTGAACCGCGTCACCGGCTTCGATGAAGACGGCAACACCCTCACCTGGTCCATCACCAGCGGCAACGCTTCCAACTACTTCCAGATCAACGCCACAACCGGCGAACTCTCGGTCAAGGCAGGCGCCAGCCTCAACTTCGAAGGCACCGCCACCTACACGCTGGGCATCACCGCGAACGACGGCTCGGCCAACTCGGCCGAAGGCTACATCACGGTCAACCTGACCAACGTCAACGAAGCGCCGAATGCGCCTGACGCCGCACTCACGGTCTATTCCGGCGCCGCGTCCGGCACCCTCGTCTCCACACTGTCGGCCACCGACCCGGATGCAGGCGACACCCGCACATGGTCGCTGCTCTCCGGCAACACCAACAACCTGTTCAGCCTCGCCTCCAGCGGCCAGTTGACCCTGAATGCCGCGCCGAACACATACGGCACCGTTAACTATTCGCTGGTGGTCCAAACCACCGATGCCGGTGGCCTGTCCGATACCGCCACCATCACCGTCACCGTCAGCAACGTCAACAACCCGCCGGTCGTCAACGCCCCCGCCACCGCCTCGGGCAGCGAGGATACGAACCTCGTCATCACCGGCGTCACCTTCTCGGACGCTGACCTCGGCCAGACCTACTCTCTCACCCTGTCGGTCAACACCGGTATCCTGACGCTGAACACCGGCATCGCGGGCGGCCTGACCGCGGGCAACATCGCCAATAACGGCACCGGCACCGTCACCATCACGGGTGCCAGCATGGCGCAGTTGACCGCCACTTTCGACAATGGCGGCCTCGTCTACCGCATGCCGCTGAACCAGAGCGGCACGGCAACCTTAAGCTATACCCTCAACGACGGCGTCGTGAACGCAACCGACAGCCAGGTCATCACCATCGCCGCCGTCAACGATGCGCCGACCGCCGTCAACACCATGCCGGTACAAAGCCTTGAATCGGATGGTACGTGGTCCTACCAGTTCAATACCAACGTCTTCAACGACGTGGATGGCGATGCGCTGACCTATTCGGCCCTTCTGGCCAACGGCTCGGCCCTGCCGTCCTTCCTCCAGTTCAACGCCGCCACCCGCACTTTTAGCATCCCGTCCATGCCGGGCGCGGGCAACACGGGCACCTACAATATCCGCGTTTATGCAACCGACCCGGGCGGCCTGAGCACGTACCAGACCCTCACCGTAAACGTGACCGCACAAGGCCTGACTGCGCCGAATCCCACCGACACCAAAATCGAAGGCGGTGCGGGCGGTAACGTTATTACAGGCAACGCCGGCAATGATACTCTTTATGGTGCCTGGAGCCAGGCCGACACCATTTACGGCCTCGGCGGCAATGACATCATCTATGGCGACACCAACTCCTCCGGCACCTCTGGCGGCTATAACGCCGACACCATCTACGGCGGTGACGGCGACGACATCGTCTACGGCGACTGGCAGGACCCTGCCGTCAACGTCGGCGGTCCCGGCGACAAGATTTACGGCGAAGCCGGCAATGACAGCCTGTACGGCTACAGCGGCGATGACTACATCGACGGCGGCACCGGCAACGACCTGATTTACGGCCACAAGGGCAACGACACCCTGCTGGGCGGCGACGGCAACGACACCATCTACGGTAACGAAGACAACGACATCATCGACGGCGGCGCTGGCATCGACACCATCAACGGCGGCGCCGGCAACGATACGCTGACAGGCGGTGCGGGCGCCGATAGCTTCGTATACGTCGCCCACCCGGAATCGGCCGATGCCCTGAATCACGACGTCATCACCGACTTCGAAGCCGGTATCGATAAAATCCAGGTCGGCATCTTCAACGCCATCATCAACGGCGTGGGCCAGGCCAGCGGCCGCACGCTGGAATGGTATCAGACAGGCGCGGGCCCCACGGCCAAGACCATCATCACCTCCGACCAGATCAACTATAAGTTCTATCTGGAACTGACCGGCCACATAAACCTGACCGCGGCTGACTTCATCTTCACCGGCACAGTCGGTACGGCGGCAGGCGAAACCATCAACGGCACTGCCGGAAACGATGCCATCATGGGCCTCGGCGGCAATGACATCATCTACGGCAACGGCGGTGTTGACGAACTCTACGGCGGCGACGGCGATGACACCATCTATGCCGGCAGCACCGCGACCGGCAGCTTCACCGTCGTCTACGGCGACGCGGGCAACGACACCATCTGGATGTCCGACAACACCATCGCCTACGGCGGCGACGGCGACGACAAGTTCTGGGCATGGCGCGGCGACAAGGCTTATGGCGGCGATGGCGCCGATACATACATCTTCCGCAACCCGCGCATCCATACCGGTGACCCGAACTATGGCCTGACGGTCATGGATTTCGACGTCACTGAAGACAAGCTGGACATGAGCAGCCTGCCCTATGACGGTTTCTATTTCGGCAGCCGGAACATGAGCCTCGGCACCAAGCTTCTCATCTACTACAACGCCGGCAACGACACGACCTACATCGAATCGCAGGACATGCACGAATGGTGGCCCTTCGCCGTGATGCTGAAAGGCAACTTCGCCACCAACGCGAACCCGGCCCTCAACCTCTCGGCCTCGAACTTCATCTTCGGCGCCACCACGGACGGCAGCGCTGGCGACACAGACGCGCGCGCCAACCACATCTCCGTCGTCAACGACGGCGCCCACCGCAGCATGATCGGCAGCGCGGGCGCTGATTATTTTGTCGCCTACAACAACCAGCACGTGAACGCGCTGGACGGTAACGACCTTGTGGTCGTGCGCGGCAACGACAACTCCATAGATCTGGGCCTCGGCAACAACCGCGCCTTCATCAACGCCGGTACGTCCTTCCTCAACACCAGCGATCTGGGCAACAACAGCATGGTCGCGTCCCTGACCGGCCGCCTGTACATCGTAAGCCAGGCCGGCGGCACCGACTTCCTCAAAGGCGGCTATGCCGACGACCTCATCTCCGGCGGCGCCGGCAATGACATTATCTACGGCGACCGCGGGAACGACTGGTACATGCGCGGCGGCGACGGCAACGACTACATTGACGGCGGCGAAGGCGACGAACGCGGCAACTTTGAAGGCGGCACCGGCAACGATACGCTGGTCGGCGGCATGGGCAGCGATTATATGTGGGGCGGCAACATGAACGGCGCCGGCGAAGGCGCCGACACCTTCGTCATCTGGGATCCGCGCGAATCCCTCGCCACCAACCCCGACGTCATCTTCGACTTCGGCACCGGCGACAAGCTGGAACTGCACGGCTTCACCGGCGTCGGCGCGGGGGCCGATCAGGTCACGCTGACCTACTACACCGAAACCAAGCTCGGCTTCGTGTCCGGCAGCTGGGTTGACGTGGCCAACACCACCACCGGCTTCAAAATCACCATCCACCTGATTGACAGCGTTACCACGCTGACCCCGGGTTCGAACCTCATCCTTTCCAGCGGCGTTCTGGGCACCAGCGGCAACGACACCACGAACGGCACCGGCGCCGCCGAAAACATCTTCGGCATGCAGGGTGACGACACCATCAGCGGCAACGACGGCAACGACACCATCTTCGGCGGCGAAGGCAACGACACGCTGTACGGCAATAACGGCGACGACACCATCTACGGCGGCTACGGCAACGACATCATCACCGGCGGCGCGGGCGCTGACATCCTGTGGGGCAACACGGGCGCCGATACCTTCAAGTTCGGCACCGGCGATTCCACCACCACCGTCACCGACCAGATCTGGGACTTCAAGATGGGCAACGACGGCGACAAGATCGACCTGTCGGCCCTCGACGTCAGCAACGTCCTGACCTTCGCCGACCTCGTATTCGAAACGCCGGAAGTGACCGGCACCAACTTCACCAAGATTTCCGTGACCGCCCACGGCTACAACTTCGCCGTCAACCTTCTCGGCCATTACGAGAAGGGCGTCGACCTCACGGCGGCTGACTTTATCCTCTAATCTCCGAATTTCGGGCTGACGCCCGACAGTAACTGCGCAATCGCCTCGCAAGCGACAGGCTTATTGAGTTGCATGCGTTTTTCGTTCACATTGCGGTGTGAACCAAACGCATTCCCTAAACGTTAGAGGGGTTTAAACCACACCCCTAAACCGGCAAAACAGCGATGCAGGCCCAGGCCGAAACCAATCATAACCGCCGCTTTGCCACCCTCCAGCCCGGAGAGGATGCATTGCGCCTTCATCTCAAAGGCGAATGGACGCGCGACAACATCCCCGCAATCGACAGTATCCTGAAAGACATCATAGCCCGCGCCGGAAGACGCATACTGGTGGCTGACACGCAGGGCATCAAAACCATGGACACGGCGGGCGCGTGGCTCATCCGCAAAAATCTGCTGGCCAATGGCATTGACGTACACCTGACCGACCGCCAGCGCCGCCTGCTGGACGTCCTGCCCGAAACCATAACGCCCCCGCCCGTCGACCGGCCCAAACCATTGACCGCCGCCGTCACGGCCATAGGCCGCAGGACCGTGGCCGTCCCGGCCGCGTCCTTCACCGTCATCGCTTTCGTCGGGCGTATCTTTGCCCGCATGGCCTATGCCCTGCTGCACCCACGCAGCTTCCGCTTCCCCTCCATCGTGCGCCACCTCAACGATACGGGCATCAAGGCTACGCCCATCATCGTGCTGATGGCAGCCCTGATGAGCATGGTTATCTTCTATCAGGGCGCAACCCAGTTGCAGAAATTCGGCGCCGACATCTTCACGGTTGACCTGACCGTCATATCCCTGCTGCGGGAAATGGGCGTTCTGATTACCGCAATCATGGTCGCGGGCCGTTCGGGCAGCGCCTTCGCCGCAGAAATCGGCGTCATGAAACTGCGGGAAGAGGTGGACGCGCTTAAAACCATCGCCCTCGACCCTGTTGAAATTCTGGTCCTGCCCCGCGTCATCGCACTGGTGCTGGCGCTGCCTTTGCTGACGTTCATCGCCAATATGGTCGGCATCGTGGGCGGGGGCATCATGTCGGCATTAATCCTCGATATTCCGATAACGCAATACGTCGCCCGCGTTCAGGGCGTGGCCACGACCACCATGTTCTTCGTGGGCATGATAAAGGCGCCGGTTTTCGGCTTCCTCATCGCCATCGTCGGCACCTATCAGGGGCTGAAAGTTTCAAGCTCCGCCGAAAGCGTCGGCCACGCCGCCACCATCGCGGTCGTCCAGTCCATCGCGCTGGTTATTCTGGCGGACGCCCTGTTCTCCATCATCTTCACGCAGGCGGGCATATGACGGCGCCGGTCATAGAAGCGAAGGGCGTTACCAACCGTTTCGGCAAACAGGTGGTGCACGACCGGCTTGACCTTGCGCTGATGCCCGATGAAATTCTGGGCCTTGTCGGCGGCTCCGGTTCCGGCAAATCCGTATTGCTGCGCACCCTGCTGGGCCTGCATCGCCCCACGGAAGGGCAAATCCTGGCAGACAACACCGATATTCACGACATGCCCGAAAAGGACCGCGCCCGCATCCAGCGCCGCTGGGGTGTGGTGTTCCAGAACGGCGCGCTGTTCTCGGGCCTGACCGTCTTCGACAACATCGCATTGTCCATGCGCGAATACACAGACCTGCCCGAAAGCACCATCGCCGAGCTTGTTTACCTGAAACTCGCGCTTGTCGGGCTTGACCCTGCGACCGCGCATAAACACCCTTCCAGCCTTTCGGGCGGCATGGTCAAACGCGCGGCGCTGGCCCGCGCGCTGGCGCTCGACCCCCATGTCCTGTTTCTGGACGAGCCCACCGCAGGGCTCGACCCCATCGCCGCCGCCGCGTTTGACCAGCTCATCCTCTCGCTGCGCGACACGCTGGGCCTGTCCGTCCTCATCATCACCCACGACCTCGATACGCTGACCACCCTGTGCGACCGCATCGCCATGCTGGTTGACAAAAAAATCACCATAGGCACCCTTGAAGAAATGCTGGCCTCAACCCATCCGTGGATTCATGAATATTTCACCGGCCCGCGCATGCGTGCAGTTTTAACGAAACCGGAATCGCATCAGGGGCGTTAGGGACAGACATGGAAAAAGACGCCAGCTACTTCGCCGTCGGTTTATTCGTAAGCGTAACCCTCGTGGCGCTGATCGGCTTCTGCATATGGCTGCTCGGCTCCCACGAACGCGGCACCTACGATAATTACACGGTCTACTTCACCGACGCCGTAAGCGGCCTGAATGAAGGCGCCTCCGTGCAGTATAAGGGCGTGGAAGTCGGGCGCGTCACCGACATCCGCCTCGCGCCCGAACGCGCCGACCTCATCAAGGTCGATATTCAGGTGGATGAAACCACCCCCGTCCGCGCCAACACCAAGGCCACCCTGAACATGCTGGGCGTCACCGGCCTCGTGTACATCGAACTGCGCACCGACCCCGGCGATAACAAACCCGTGGCGCAGGTGGCGGGGGAACGCTACCCGGTCCTCAACGGCTCCGGCACGCAACTGGCCAAGCTGTTTCAGGAAATTCCCGAAATCACCAAACAGGTCCGCGACATTGCCGAACGCCTGGGCGGCGTCGTGACCGAGGAAAACACCAAGGCCCTGAGCCAGACTTTGCAAAACGTGCAGACCGCCTCCGCGCATCTGAACGAAATCCTCAGCGCCCGGAACGCCGACAATCTGGACAAGACCCTCTCCAACATCGCAGCCTCCAGTCAGGATTTCCGCACCATGGTCAAAAAATGGGAATCCACCGCGTCCGAGGCGCAGAAGGCTGCGGCCTCGCTCAGCAAGGTCGTCACCCGCAACCAGGCCAATATCGACAAATTCTCGCAAGACGGCCTTGAACAGATCACCGCCATGGCCCGCGAAACCCGCCGTATGACCGAGTCCATCCGCAAAATCACCGACAAGCTGAATGAAGACCCTTCCCAGCTTCTCTATAAACCCAACTACTACGGCGTGGAGATTGAGAAATGACCCGCACCCTTATCGTCCTTGCATCCCTGATATTGCTGTCCGGTTGCGCCGCGCGCATCGAAAACGCCATAAAGTCCGACCGCCCCGTCGCCAGCACCTACGCCCTGCATGCGGGCGTGCCGCAGGAAACGAAGGCCGTGCCCGCTTCAACCGTTTTACTGGTCGCACGGCCCGTAATGCCCGCGGGCTTCAACACCCCGCGCATCGTCCTCATGACGCAGGGCGGCCGCCAGATGGATTATTATGCCGGCGCCCAATGGCCCGACACGCTGGAAGTCGTGCTCGGAAACGTCATCATCGAAACCGCGCGCAACACCTTCCCCGGCCTGATTGTCGACAACCCCGCCATCAGCATTCCGTCCAGCTTCCGTCTGGCCACCACCGTCAACGAATTCCAGCCCGTTTACGCAAACGGCCCCGATGTCGCCCCGCTGGTCAGGGCGGGCATGACCTTCACGCTCATCCGCATGCCGGATGAAAAAGTCATCGATAGTTTCACGTTTAATGCCGAACGTCCGGCGCCCGCCAATTCCGTGACCGCCATCACCCGCGAACTGGAAATCGCGCTGCAGGGCATCCTGGAACAGGCCAATACCCGCATCGCCCCGGCGCTTACAAAGAAACCCGCGTCCCAAACAAAGAAATAACCGCGCGGTTATGCGTCACCACCAGAAGGCTGCGCCCCGCCTCCGAAGCCCGGTCGGCAAGGCGCGATAAAACTGCCACCGCCTGCGCGTCGTCCAGCCCCTCGCTCGGCTCGTCCAGAATGATAATGCCCGCAGGCTTAATCCACGCCTGCGCCAGCGCCAGACGCCGCCCCTGCCCGCCCGACAGCGCGGCCCCCCGTTCCCCCACATCCGTATCAAGCCCCGCAGGCATGGCCGCAATATCCGGCGCAAGCCCCGCCAGCGCGCAGGCCGCCTGCAACGCATCCTCATCGGCATCGGGCCGGGCGCGCAAAAGATTGTCGCGCATGCTGCCGCTGAAGAAAAACGGCCGCTGCGCCGCTACGCTGAACAACGCCATCCGCGCGGCTTCATCCATCGTGGATGCATCCACGCCATCAAGGTAAACACGCCCCGTATCCGGCTGCTCAACCCCCGTGACGAGGCGCACCAGTGTCGATTTTCCTGCCCCGCTTACCCCCGTCAGCACCGCGGACGTGCCGGGCGGGAGCATGAAATTCACATCGCGCAATACAGCCTCTCCGCCCGGATAGGCGAACCCGATATTCCTGCAATCGGCGTTAACGGCAGGCCCTGATTCCACGTTCTGGGGCCAGTCTCGCGCATCGTTTTCGCCAAAAACCCGCGCTGCTGCGGGCCGCGCCGCCGCTATGGCCTGCAAAGCAGGCGGCAGAATGCTGACGGCGTCGAACCCCGCCATCACCAGCAACGGCAGCATCACGAAATACGCCGGGTGCAGCGTACCCGCCTGCACAAGCCCGGCACACACCGCAACCACGCCCAGCATCGTCGCCTGCATGGCCACGAACCCGGCACCCGCCGCCAGCGCCTCGATACGCTGCAACCGTTTCTGGCTTTGCGCCAGCGACACGCTTTGCGCATCAATCCGCCCCGCCATGGCATTGGCGGCATCGTAAATTACAAGCTCCGTCATGCTGCCGGTGTAATCCGCCGCCATGCGGCGCAATGCTTCCACCTGCGCATCGATGTTCTTTTGGGCCGTCCGGCTGAAACCATAGGCCGCAAGCGGCACCACGATGCCCGCAACCGTAAACCCGCCCAGTAAAATCATGGCTGCGACGGGCGCAGCCACCCACGCCGCCGCAAGCACGCCGGGCATGACCAGCGCCGACGCGCAAATCGGCACCACCGCATGCAGGTAAAATTTCTCCAGCGTCTCGGTATCGCCGCGCAACACTGAAAACAGTGTCCCGCTGTGCACTTTTGTGCCCCTCCCCAGCGCCAGCCGCCGGAACACGGCGCCGCGCAATTCCGCCGTCACGCGCAGGGCCGCATCGTGCGTCACCAGCCGTTCCGCATAACGCCCGCCGGTACGGATAATGGCAAGGCCGCGAATAATGGCGCCCGGCGTAAAATAATTCATGCTGACCCCGGCCAGCCCGGCAATGCCCATGCTGGCAATAAACCAGCCCGAAACACCAAGAATGCCGATGCCCGCCGCCAGCGTCACGCCCGCAAGCCCTGCACCCGCCAGCACCCAGCCCGCAACCGGGCGGTAAAACGGTGTCAGCTTCCAAAGCGCGCTCATGCGGCCTCCGCCATCATGCCGGCCAGAAAGGCGTTTCGTGCCGCCACGTCAACGCGTGGGCCCACATCCTCCACCTGCCCGTCGCGCAACACCACCACGTAATCCGCATCCATCACCGTTTCAGGTTTATGCGTCACAATCACCATCGTCTGCCCCCGCCGCCGGTGCAGCGCCGCGTGAATAAGCCTTGCGCTTTCCGCATCCAGATGCGCCGAAGGCTCGTCCATCACAAGCAGGCCGGAACCCCGCAGCAAGGCTCGCGCCACCGCCACGCGCTGAATCTGCCCGCCGGACAATGCCGCCGCATCCTCCATCACGTCCTCCCGCATGACGATGTCGCCTATCCCCAGCTCCGCGGCCAGCACATCAATCTCTGCATCCCCCGCATCCGGCTGCCCCATGCGAATGGCGTCCCGCACGCTGCCCGCGAACAGATGCGCCCGCTGCGGCACATATCCCATCCGCGACCGCCAAGCCGCCTGTGCAATATCCCCAAGCGGCACATCCCCCGCCCGAACTACGCCCGCCTGTGGTGTCACCATACCCATGATGAGGGCCAGCAACGTCGTCTTGCCCGCGCCCGACGGCCCGACAATCACCGTCCGCATCCCTGCGGGAATCTCCAGCGATATGCCCGTGACCCCCGCATCACGGCCTGCATAAAAATAGGTCGCATGCTCAAGCGTAACGCCTATGGCGCCGTCGTCCGGTGCCTGCGTGCCGGTGTCTTCCACCGGCCCTTGTGCAAGCACGCCTGCAATGGTTTCCCCTGCCGCCAGCGCCTCCATCCGCGCATGGTAATGCGTGCCCATCCGGCGCAGCGGCAGGTAAAATTCGGGCGCCAGCAAAAGCACGAGGAACGCGCGGTGGAACGCAATGTCCCCCCAAAGCAGGCGGAACCCGATCAGCACCGCAACAATGGCAATACTGACCGTCGCAAAAAACTCCAGCGTCAGCGAAGACAGGAACGCCAGCCGCAAAACGCCCATCGTCTCATGCCGCAAATCGTCATGGCTGCGCGCCATCAACGCAGCCTCACGCCGGGCCGCACCGAACAGTTTAAGCGTGGGAAGTCCGCGTATCGCCTCAAGGAAATGCCCGTTCAGCCGTGACAGCTGCGCCCATTGCCGCTGGTTCTGCCTTTCGGCGTTGCGGCCTATCAAAATCATGAAAAACGGTATCAGCGGCGCGGTCACGCCCAGCACAAGCCCCGAAATCCAGTCGACCGGGAACACCACCACCAGAATGGCCAGCGGCACGAACACGGTAACCGCCCGCGCCGTCATGTAACGCGCAAAATAGGGGTGAAGCGCCTCAACCCCCTCAACCAGCGTGTTCAAAACACTGCCCGCCTGCGTCTGGTTTTCCTGGTGCAGCAGCCGCCCTTGCAGCGCCTGCGCGATGTCTCCGCGCAATTGCGTTTTAACCGCAATGGCCGCCATGGCGCCCTGCTGGTCCGCCACATATCCAAGCCCGCCGCGCAGCAGGTAAAGCCCCGCCAGCGCGCTCAATGAAAACAGCACCTCCGCAAGCCCAGCCTGCCCGAACGCCACGCGGTCCACCACGTCAGCCAGTATCCACGCGCACACGACCATGAAAAAGCCGCCGGCAAGCGCGGCGGCCATGGAACGGTTTAAATGGACGCGGCCCGCAGGCGCTGCCGCCTTCAGCAGCGCCGCGCCCGCCTTGGTGTCAATCGGGCCGCTGCGTGTCATCGCGCGGGAAGGCCTCCTGCGCCTCGTACCACATGACATTGATGATGCCCGCGGCCAGCGCCGCGCCAATTCCCAAAATCCAGGTGAAATACCACATGTCTTATC
>JAMIFL010000149.1:0-9104 GCA_035906295.1 Alphaproteobacteria bacterium
ACGCCGACGTGACGCCCATCAGGAACATGGTGGAAAAACCGGCCATCGATGCGGCGCCTTCCACCCTTTCCATCATCGGCCGCTACATTCTGCAGCCGGAAATCTTCACCATTCTCGAAAACCAGAAGGCAGGCTCCGGCGGCGAAATTCAACTGACCGACGCGATGCTGACGCTGATGCAGGCACAGCCCTTCACCAGCATGCTTTTGAAGGACGCGTATTTCGACTGCGGCCACCACACCGGCTTCATCGAGGCGAACATCGCCTTCGCCCTGGCCGACCCCGAATTCGGCCCCGAAATGCGCAAAATTCTTGCCCGTTACACGCAAGACAAAATCAGCGCCGCCGCCTGACATGACCCCGCATGATTTTCACCCCAGCACTTTGCGCGAATACGACATTCGCGGCGTCGTCGGCAAAACCCTGAGCGAGGCCGACGCGCGTGCGCTGGGCCGCACCTTCGGCACCATTGTTAAACGCAAAGGCGGCCGGCGCATCGCAGCCGGTTATGACGGCCGCCTCTCCTCCCCCGGCCTGCACGGGCAATTGATGGAAGGCATGCGCGAAGCGGGGTGCGACGTCATCGACATCGGCGTCGGCCCCACGCCCATGACGTATTTTGCGGCCTACCACCTCGGCACTGACGCCGCCATCATGGTCACCGGCTCGCACAACCCGCCCGAATACAATGGCTTCAAGATGGTGGTGAAAAACAAGCCGTTTTACGGCGACGCCATTCAGGTCCTCGGCCTTCAGGCCGCGGCGGGTGACTGGGACATGGCCGCAACCCCCGGCATGCTCACGCAAACCGATATACGCGACGCCTATGTCGACCGCCTGATGCGGGATTTCGCCCCGGGCCGCCCCCTTACCGTGGTGTGGGACGCGGGCAACGGCGCGGGCGGCGACGTGCTGCAACGCCTCGTCAAAAAACTGCCGGGTAAACACACCGTCATCTTCGGCGACATCGACGGTAATTTCCCCAATCACCACCCCGACCCCACGGTGGACGAAAACCTGCGCGACCTGCAGGCCGAAATGAAGCGGCAGAACGCCGACCTAGGCATCGCGCTGGACGGCGACGCCGACCGCATCGGCGCGGTGGACGAACGCGGCCAGGTCATCCGCTGCGACATGCTGCTGGCGGTCTACGCCGCCGAAGTGCTGCAAACCCACCCCGCCGCCACCATTATCGGCGATGTGAAATGCTCCGGCGCCCTGTTTCATGAAATCAACCGCCTCGGCGGCAACGCCCTGATGTGGAAAACCGGCCACAGCCTCGTAAAGGCCAAGATGGCGGAAACATCATCTCCCCTCGCGGGTGAGCTTTCGGGCCATATTTTCTTTGCCGATAAATATTACGGCTTCGATGACGCGCTCTATTGCGCCATCCGCCTGCTCGGCATCGTCGGCGCGTCGGACAGGCCGCTGTCAGCCCACTTGGCCCACCTGCCCGACCGCCGCGGCACCCCTGAAATCCGCTTCGACGTGGACGATTCCCGCAAATTCGAACTGGCCGACCGCATCCGCGGCCACCTCGCGCATGCATTTGAAGGGCAGGATTATGCGCTGTCCACCATCGACGGCATAAGGCTGGACGGCCCGCACGGCTGGCTGCTCGTCCGCCCGTCCAACACCCAGCCCGCCATGGTCGCCCGCATCGAAGCCGAAGACGAAAAGACTTTGGCCTTCCTTTACAAACAGTTGGAAGACGCGCTGGCACGGGAACAACTGGGTTTACCGGGCGCAAATAATCATTAGAATCATGCGGGCAACCACTCCAGAAGGTGCCCGCCATGACCGCTTTGCCCGAACCGCTCTCCATCGACGAAGCCGAAACCCTGGGTCTGCCCCTTCCCGCCGACATTGAAATGCCGGTGCGCGTGGTGGAACTGCTCTGCTCGCGTATTTGCCACGATCTGGTGTCGCCTGTCGCGGCCATCGCCAACGGCGTCGAACTCCTGGGCGAAATGGGCGCGGACGGGCTGACCGACGCGCTGGGCCTGCTGGGCCATTCGGGCCGTCAGGCTTCGGTGCGCCTGCAGCTCTTCCGCATCTGCTACGGCGCGGGCGGGTCCGAGACGCTGGTTTCGGGAAAAATGATTTACGAAGCGTTCCTGAACTTCATCGAGTCCGACAAGGTCAAACTGGAATGGGACCTGATGAACGACGTGCCGGATGAAGACCTGAACCCCGGTTTCTTCAAGGTCCTGCTCAACGCCATGCTGTTCGGGCGCGAATGCCTTATCCGCGGCGGCACCGTGTCGGTGAAGAAAAACGGCATGACCATGACCGTCGAAGCGCGCGGCGAAACCGTCACCGTGCGCGAAGGCATGGCCGAGGCGCTGGCAGGCACACTGCCGGTCGAAAGCCTGTCGCCCAAGACCGTGCACCCTTACGTCACCAACATCTACTCCCGCCATTTCGGCTTCCCCCTGACGCTTGTTCAGGAAGAAAAAGCCGTGATACTGACCATCACCTACACCCCCGCCGATATGCCGGCGCCCGAACCTGAAGTCCTATGAGCGAAAAAAAATCCGTCTACAAACCCAAGGCCATTAGCGGTTTCCCCGAATGGCTGCCCGAATTCCGCGCCGTCGAACAACGCTGGATGGACCATTTACGCCGCGTGTTCGAATCCTACGGCTATTGCTCCGTCGAAACTCCGGCGGTTGAAGAACTCGACGTGCTGGCCGCGAAAGGCGAGGTGGACAAGGAAATCTACGTCCTCCAGCGCCTGCATTCGGACCCGGCCGAAAAATCGGAAGCGCGCCTTGCCCTGCACTTCGACCAGACGGTGCCGCTGGCGCGCTACGTGGCGCAGCATTTCGGCAACCTCGCCTTCCCCTTCAAACGCTACCAGATGCAGAAAGTCTGGCGCGGCGAACGCCCGCAGCTTGGCCGCCTGCGTGAATTCTACCAGTGCGACATCGACGTCATCGGCGTGGACCAGTTGCCGCTGGCCTTCGACGCCGAAATGCCGAGCGTGATTTACGAAGCGCTGATGGGCCTCGACATCGGTCGTGTCCAGATCCGCATTTCCAACCGCAAAATCTTGCTGGGCCTCGTCGACGCGCTGGGCGTGAACGACCCCGTCGCCGTCACTCGCGCGGTCGATAAGCTTGAGAAGATCGGCCACAATGCTGTAGGGGAAATTTTAAGCAAAGAAGTAAACATGTCCTTTGAGGACATTTCAGATGTTCTTAATCTAGCATCACGCAAAGGTGATGCCTCTACACTTCTAGAAATCACCCCGCGCAACGCCGTCATGGAAGAAGGTTTGAAGGAACTGACCTTCGTCATGAACGCCGTGCCCAAGGAAGCGGCGATTGCCGACCTCTCCATCGTCCGCGGGCTGGATTACTATACCGGCACCGTGTACGAAACGGCCCTGCTCGACATCCCCGAATTCACCGGCTCCGTCTGCTCCGGCGGGCGGTATGACGACCTCGCGGGCAGCTACATCAACCGGCATCTTCCGGGCGTCGGTATTTCCATCGGCTTTACCCGTTTGTTCGACGTGCTCTCGCATTACGGCCACATCAAGCCCGGCGCAAAAACGCCGACGCAGGTGCTGGTCGTCCTGCCCAGCGAGGAACGCCGCCCGCAGGCAGCGGCCACAGCCGCAACCTTACGCAAGCGCGGGCTGAACGTTGAGCTGTACCACGCCCCCCAGAACGTGAAGAAACAGATGGAATACGCCAATAAAAAAGGCATTCCCTTCGTCTGGTTCCCGCCTTTCGACGACGCGGGCAAACATGAAATCAAGGACATGGCCGCAGGCACCCAGACGCCTGCCGACCCCGAAAGCTGGACCGCCTGATGCCCGCATCCGGCCGCCTTGCACAAGCAATCGCAAGCGCCACCAAGGCATGGACCGCCAGCGTCCGCATGGCCTACGCCGTGGCCTTCGCGTCTTACGGTTTCATGCTGCTGGCCGCAAATCAGGGCTGCACCCATATCGGCGGCGGCAGCAGCTTCACCCCGCCCCTTCAGGCGACCTGCCCGCCCGGCCTGCCCACGCTTCTGGGCAAAATCGGCAGCCTTGGCGCAGGCCTCGGCAACACGGCCTTCGGCCCCATTCCGCTGCTGGTCATACCGTTGATGTTTTCCCTTATGCTGCTGCCCGTCGTCTGGCCCATGCATAGCCTGACAATGCGCAAACTCGGCCCCGAAATGACGAAAGCGCGCAAATGGTCTTTGCGCGCTTTCGTGTTCGTTTTGTGCCTGTTGGTTTTTGCACTTCCTTCGGCAGAAGTGTAACCGCCCTTACTTGAACTGGCTGCACTCGCGGTCGAAATTGCGGCCGAATTCCTGCACCGCCCCGGCATCCAGGTTCTGGCCCAGCCGCTCGCTGATTTCGTTGTAGACGTCGAAGAAGCAGCCGTTCTTAAGATCCTGCGGGTTGCCCGCGCCCGGCGTGCGCTCCAGCTTCACGGTGGCCGCCGCGTTAGGCTTGTGAACAACCGTGCCGATGCAGCAATCCGTGCAATCCTCGATATCGTCATACGGGCGGAAACCCGCGCCGTTGCCGCCCGAAAGCTCAATCAGGTCGAACGGCGTGATTTTCTGGGAATAGGCCAGTTGGTCGTTGATGACGGCGGCGTCCGTCACGCTGCCGTTGCAGCGGTCGCCGCCGGCAGGCTTGGACAACGCATACAGCTTGCCGCGCTTGAACGATACGATGCGCAAATCCGAATACCGGGCGCCGCTGCCGTCCGCATAATCGACCTGCAACACGGTGTTGCCGCTCGCCTCGCCCAGATACTTGTAATACACGTAGGCGGGCGCCTCGCTGCTGTTGCCGTTCAGCTCCATCCCGTAAAACCCGTCGCCGCGCATGTAAGGTACGCCCGCGGTCTTTCCGGTGCAGCTTTCGATGGGAATGCCGGACGTGCCGGTCATCATCATCGGCCCGGCAAAACACCCAGGGTCCAGCGGCTTGTCGTTATAGGTGAAGGAGGAAGGAATTTCCCCCGGCTTCGTCGCGTCATTGAGGCAGCCTGAAACCATCAGGGCCGCGAAGGACAAAACCAGCGTAGCAATGCGTGCGTGTTTCATAATCGAATTTTACTCCCCTCATTAAAAAAGAAAAAGGCGGATGCCCGCCTTATTCCCCGTCTTTTGCAGGCTGCTTTGACTTCGGCGCCAGCGCGCCGCAATCGCGGTCGAACGCAGCGCCGAACGCCTTCAGCTTTTCCATGTCCAGCACCAGCGCGCCTGATTTGCGCTGCGCGTTATATGTTTTGAAGAAACAGGCATCGACCGGCGCCATGCCGTCATCCTGCTCCTGGCTGTCCACGCCGTCCGGCAGCGTGACCGACACCAGCGTATCGCCCGCGTAATCCGCCGTGCCGATGCAGCACGCGGCGCAGGCCTGTATGTCCTCATATGCCTCGAACCCGGCCTTGTTCCCCTGCGCCATGTCGACCAGGTCGAACGGCGTGATGTTGCGGCTGACATGGATGACGTCGTCTTTCACCGACACATCGGCCAGCCCGCCGTTGCAGCGGTCCCCGCCGCCAAGCGTACCGGTCAGCGACAATTTGCTCCCCTCGAGCTTCAGCCTGGCCACGCCGGTGAAATACCCAGTGCCGCCCCCGGAGCTTGCGACCTCCACGATATGTTCGCCCTGCACCACGCCCAGATGTTTGTATGAAACGAAGGGCTGGCGCATGCACCCGTCTTCGCATTCGAAGGTGTAGCCGATGGACCCGTCCTCGAACGTCTCAAGCCCGTTTTCCGGCACCGTGTAGGATTCCCGGCCCGCCGAACCCGTGCATTCGGACAGGTCGATGGCCTCGACCGTTTCACCGATGCCGGTCAGCCGGTCGACGCACATCGGGTCGATCGGGTTTCCGTTATAGACGAATCCGCCATTCGTGCGGTCGGCGGAAACGGGCGGCGGCGTGGAAGCGGCGACGTCAGGCGCCGGTTCGCCCGCGGCAGGCGCCATGCGCTGCGCCTGTTCGGCGAACGCGTTCTGGTCCTGCTGGTCGCAGGCGGCCAGCATAAAAAGGGCGGAAGCGGCGGCAATGAAAACGGCGGCTCTCATGCCGCCATTAGAAAACCCTTATGCCTTATTGGCAATAGATAGCCTGACATACCTCGAAAATTAGAAATCTTCTTCCAGCGTATCCAGACCGGCAAAGGCTGACTGGGACGCCCAGAAGCGTTCAAGCTGCTTGAGCGAAGCGTTCAGCAAATCCAGCTTTTCCTTGGACAAATCCGTGGTGCGGATAAGCTCGGCATGCTTCTGGTACATTTTTTCGAGCGCGGTATTGAGCTTGCGGCCCTTTTCCGACAGCCGCACGCGGACCGAGCGTTTGTCGTGCACGGAGCGTTCCTGCACGATGTAATCGTTCTCCACCATTTTCTTCACGTTGTACGACACGTTCGACCCCATGTAGTACCCGCGCAGGGTGAGCTCCCCCACCGTCAGGTCGTCATCCCCGATATTGTAGAGAATCATGGCCTGCACGTTGTTGATGTCCTGGATGCCCAGGCGGTCCAGTTCGGCCTTCACGACGTCAAGAAAACGGCGGTGCAGGCGTTCGATAAGCTGGATGGAATCATGATAGGCGGTGTTGATCACGGGAAGGACTCCGGCGAAGAAATCGGTTCAATCCATCAAATTATTCACGAATTATGCTGATAAAAGGTTAACTGCCGGTGCCGCCTAAGTAAAGCGCCACCGTGGCGTCGTCGACCAGCGCCAGCCCGTGCGGATTCCACCTGGGGTTGCGGTCCTTGTCGATGACGGCGGCGCGCACGCCTTCCGTAAAATCCGGGTTGTCGAGGAAGGCCAGCGCCAGCCGCAAATCCCGCGCGATGACCGCGTCGAACGGCTCGTGCGCCGCCCGGCGCAGATGCGCCAGCGCCACCTTGACCGACATGGGCGAACGCTGCTCGATCTGCCCCGCCGTTTCCAGCGCGAACGCGCTGCCGTCTGTTTTCAGCGCCGCGACGATGGCTTCCGCTTCATCATGCGCGAAACAACGCGCGACAACCTCTTCATGCTGCTGCAAAATCGGCATGTCGTCGGGCGCGGCATGCAGGGCCGCCAAAGCCCCCTCCACCCCCTCGGTCTCGATAAGGGGTTTGAGTTTCGCCGCCCGCGTCAGCGGAACATGCGCATGCGCCAGCCCCATATGCAGCATATCGGCCGCGCCCACCGTATTCCCGGTCAGCGCCATATAAGTGCCGAGCTGGTTTTTCACCCGCGCCAGATGCCACACCGCCCCCACGTCGGGGAAAAAGCCGATTTTCACCTCCGGCATGGCGAACTGCGTCGCCTCGCACGTCACAAGGTGGGAACCATGGGCCGAAACCCCATACCCGCCGCCCATGACAATGCCGTTCAGATATGAAACATAAAGCGATGATTTATAAGAGAAAAGTCGCGCATTGAACCCGTACTCATCACGGAAATAGGCCGAAGGCATCGCCTTGTCTTTGGCCTTGATGGCCGCCACCTGCGCCTTGATGTCGCCCCCGGCGCAAAACGCGCGCCCCTCCCCGTCCAGCAGGATGGGACGCTCGCCCGCAATCTCCAGCACCCTCCCCAAGCCTTTGAGCATACTGTCAGAAAGCGCGTTCAGCGCCGCCGGACGATGCAGGCGGACATGGACAAGCCCTGCGCTTTCTTCTATGAGAAGCCCATCAGCAAGAGGATAAGACGATGACTGTTGTGGCGCCGAAATCATGGGACAAGACTACACCCCACACGCATGACGACAAGTGCGGGCATAATCATGGCGGCCCTGCCTTCCCCGCGGTTCGCATGCGCCGCACCCGCGCCACCGCGAACCTGCGCGATCTGGTGCGCGAAACCAACCTCGAACCCCGGCACATGATTCTGCCGATATTCATTGAGGAAAACCTCGCCGAACGCACCCCGCTGAAATCCATGCCCGGCGTCTACCGCGAAACCGAACAAAGCGCCGCCGCCCTTATTAAAGACGCGCACAAGGCGGGCCTCGGCGCCGTCATGGTCTTCGGCGTCTCTCATAACAAGGACTCGGTCGGCTCCGACTCGATGCGTGCTGGCGGCCTTCTGGACCGCATGGTCCGCCGCGCCAAGGATGCCGCCCCCGAAATGGTCGTCATCCCCGATCTGTGCTTCTGCGAATACACCGACCACGGCCATTGCGGCCCGCTGGACGACCACGGCCACGTCATCAACGACGCGACCATCGAAAACATCGGCCGTCAGGCCCTGATTGCCGCAGCCGCCGGCGCCGACATCGTCGCCCCCTCGGGCATGATGGACGGTCAGGTCGCCGCCATCCGCGCCGCGCTGGACGGGGCAGGCTTCGAAAACCTGCCCATCATGGCCTATGCCGCGAAATACGCGTCCTGCTTCTACGGGCCCTTCCGCGAGGCCGCCGGCTGCTCATTGCAGCAGGGTGACCGCAAAACCTACCAGATGGACCCCGCCAACGGCGATGAAGCCATGCGCGAAGTGGCGCTCGACATTCAGGAAGGCGCCGACATGGTCATGGTCAAACCCGGCCTGCCCTATCTCGACATCGTCTACCGCGTGAAACAGACCTTCAAACTGCCGACCTTCGCCTACAATATCTCCGGCGAATACGCGATGCTGCAATTCGCGGCACAGGCGGGCGCCATAGATTACGACAAGGCGGCAAAAGAAATGATGCTCTGCTTCCGCCGCGCCGGCGCCGACGGCATCCTCACCTACGCCGCCCTCGACGTCGCCCGCAAACTTTAATAAGCAAACTGGCCCATTGAGGGCCCGCGAAGCGTAAGCGCAGCGAAGCCAAGGTCCGCGTAAGCGGACCGCCCGGCGCCTGAGGGGCAAAAACAACCCCATAACGCAGTTATGGCCATAATATGCCTAATTAATTAACCCGTTATCAATGCTTCTATGATGCTCTAGAATAAGGAGAAAATTTTAGAAGCCTTATATGAACTTCCTGCCTCACGACCTTAAGGATCAGCGCGACCGCTTTCTGGCGTTCGCCTTCGCAGGCGCCGACCTCATGCTTGAGGTGGACGACAAAGGCACCATCATCTATGCGCTCGGCGCCGCCAAGGGCCTGACCGGATCGACCGACGGGTCCCTCACCGGCCGTTCCCTC
>JAMIFL010000150.1:0-9474 GCA_035906295.1 Alphaproteobacteria bacterium
GTCTCGACCTCGAACTCCATGCCCGCGCCGATACCCGCCGCAGGCGCCGCGCCCGACGTTGTGCGCGAAACGCGGAACGGATACAGGATGCTGTTGGTCGCGGCCGCGTCCTGCTCCACATGCAGCATCTGGTCCGGCGCGTTGGTGCCGACACCCAGACGGCCCGTCGTGGTCAGGCGCATCAATTCGTCATACGTCGCGCCGTCGGTGGTGCTCACTGTTCCCCACGTATGGCCGACCGAAGCGCCCGAAGGCACGAAAGCGCGCATTTCGTTGCTGGCCATGCCGAAGCCGTAGCGGGAATTCGCGCTTTCCCACATCAGCAGTTTCTGGGCCGTCGTATCGCTGCCCAGCGAGATTTTGGCGGTCGGCGTCACCGTCCCGATACCAAGGCGCTTGTTGGCATTGTCCCAGAAGAACTGGGTCCCGGCGACGGCGCCCGAATCCGTGAACGCGCCCGACCCGCCGGAAACTTGAATGTACCCGGCAGCGCCGCTGGCAGCCCCGCCCGTACCCGTGCTGCTCATGGACGTATAGTTCCAGCCCGTGGCGCCCGAACAGAAATAGAAGCGGTTGTTGGTGGTGTCATATGTCTGGCGGCCCAGTTCGGCAGCCGCGTCGCAATCCGTCGCCAGCGGTGCGCCCGCCGCCGTTTTATTGGATTGCAGGTAACCGCCCGTGCCGATTTGCAGCAAGGTGCCCGTCGGCGGCGTCGCCGCCGTGCCGATGCCCACCTGGTTGGCGCCGGTAATGCGCATGGCTTCCGTGGCCGCCGCCCCCGCGTTCATGGTGCTGAAGCGCATGTCGAAGCTTTCGGTCGCAGCCGTAAGCGTTGTCGGCACGACCGTGATGGTGCCGCCCACCTCGTTGTTGTTGTTGGTCGTCTCGACCTCGAATTCCATACCCACGCCGATACCCGCCACCGGCGTAGCCGAAGACGTGCGCGTGATGCGCACCGGGTACAGGATGCTGTTAGCCGCCGCGGCATCTTCCTCGACATGCAGTTTCTGGTCGGGCGCCGTGGTGCCGATGCCCACGTCGCTGGCGGCAGCGATAAACATGGCGGCGTTGGTATCAGTGTTGCCGTTCACCGTGAAGGCCAGGGTACCGCCCGCCGTATTGGCCCATATATAGTTGGTGCCGGGCCGCGTGAACGCAAGATGCGCGCCGGACGACGACACGCGCACCGCCCCCGCTGTGCCGGTGGCCGTCAGCAGGTCGGTGCCGAGTATGGAAGACGTGGTGTTGATGCCGATACCGCCGCCAAAGTACGACACACCGTTGGCGACGTTCAGCGCATAGCTGTTGGTCAGCGTTATGTTCGAACCCTCGATGGGCGGCGACGCGATATAAACCGTAGATGCGCTGGTCACCGTCGTGGCGTTGGTCGACGCGAAGATGGGCGAGCCGATGCTGCTGGCGGATCGGGCGGCAATCGTGGCCGACGCTGCGGAACTGGTATCGGTATACGTCGCGCCCTGGATCGAGAACGCGATACCCGTCGTCGTCCACGACGGCACAGAACGGTTGCCGACAAGCTGCAGCACGGAAACCGGCGTTGCCGTGCCGATACCGACGTTGCCCACGTTCGTTCCCGCCCCCAGCAGCGTCATGCGGTTGACCGCGTTGGAGAAGAACGCAATATCCCCGGTGGCGGAGTTGGTGGAGTTGAGCATGAACATGCCCGTATCGCCGTTGTCTGCGAAGGAATAGCCCATGTTTGCGGAATCGTTGACCGGCCCGCCCACCGCCGCGCGAATGCCGCCCACCACGTCCAGCGACGTGCGCGGCGCAACGGTGCCGATGCCGAGGCGCTTGTTGGTGTTGTCCCAGAAGAACTGCTGGCCTGCCGTGGTGCCGGAATCCGCAAACGCGCCAGACCCGCCCGAAACCTGCACATAACCGGCGGTCCCGCTGGCCGCACCCGCAGCGCCCGACGAACCCATCGCGTCATACATCCACCCCGTGGCGCCGGAGCAGAAATAGAAGCGGTTGTTGGTCGTGTCATACGTCATGCGGCCCAGTTCGGCGGCGGCGTCGCAATCCGCCGCCAGCGGCGCGCCCGCCGCCGTCTTGCTGAATTGCAGGTAACCGCCCGAACCCACCGCCAGCAGCGTGCCGGTGGCCGGTGTCGCCGCCGTGCCCACGCCCACCTGGTTGGTGCCGGTGATGCGCATGGCTTCCGTGGCGGTCGCCCCCGCGTTCATGGTGTAGAAGCGCATGTCGAACGCTTCCGAAGCCGCGGTCAGCGTGGTCGGCACCACCGCGATGGCGCCGCCCACTTCGTTGTTGTTATTGGTCGTCTCGACCTCGAATTCCATACCCACGCCGATACCGGCGGCAGGCGCCGCCCCCGACGTGGTGCGCGTGACGCGCAGCGGGTAAAGAACGGTGTTGACCGCCGCCGTGTCGATTTCGGAATGCAGCAACTGGTCCGGCGTTTCCGTGCCGATGCCCAGACGGCCCGAGCCGTCAATGGTCATGACCGTGCTGTCGTCGAAATTGCCGCTGCCCGTAGTCGTCGCGAATTTGAACTTGTAGCCGTCCGATGCATCCATACCGAAGTTCCAGCGGCGCGTACTTGCGCGCACCATGGAAATGGTAACGTCGCTGGCGGCATCCCCCGCATTCAACTGCTGCATGATGCCGTTGGCGCCGGGCGCGCCGGACACCAGCATGTTTATGGTCGATACCGGCGCGGTACCGATACCCATGTTCCCTGCGAAATAGTTAAGCCCGATATCCGCCGCATAGACGCTGTAGCGGTTGGTCGGCGCCGTGCCGGTGATGGCGGGCATGTACAACCCGTACCACGTGCCGACGGTGCCTGCGTTGGACAGGGTGCTGGACAGGCCGGACGCGGTGGTGATGGTGCCGGTGGACTGGTTCAGCACCTGACCTTCCATAGCGGCGGCATTGGTGATGGTCCCCGCCACCACGTTCTGCACGATACCGCGCGCGCCGGTGGCGTTGGTGAAAGCCACGCCGCTGGTGCGCGTGTTGTTCTGCACCAGACTCTGCGACCCGAATGCGCTGGAGACAAGCGAAGCTGAACCGTCAATCCGTACGGAGTTCATGGAACCGACGGCCTGCGCCGCAGTGCCCGTACCCGCCAGCGCAATCAGGTTGTAATTGCCGCGCAGGTCGGCCGTAGTGCTCGATCCCGAAACATCAAGCCTGTTATAACCGGCAATGTTGATGGCGGAGCTGGCCGCCGCCGGAGCGACCGTCTGGTTATTCTGGGACGTGGCGACCACGCCGCTGGCCGTATCGGCCCGCGTTTCCGAAGCATGCAACAGGCTGCTGGGCGCATTGGTGCCGATGCCGAGATAACCCTCTGCCGTAATGCGTGCAGCTTCATTGAGGTTCGAACCGGTTGCCGTAGGCGTGCGCGTTTCAAACGTAATAAAGCTGGGCGCCGAGGTGCTGGACGTAGGCCCCGCCGCGCCGGCACGGATGCGTGCCATGACGATGCCGGTGTCCGTATCCGAAGTCCAGCCGTTCCAGTTGATGTCCCCCAGCGCGTCGCCAAGCACCGTAGCAGTGCGGTCAGCCGTATTGCCGCGCGATTTATAGAAGGCGAGACCATAGGCGCCGGAGGAGTTGCGCGCCGCATCGATGCGCAGCTCCTGGAAGGCAGTGCTTTCGCTGTACAGATGCAGCAAGGCTGAAGGCACAGTGCCGATGCCAAGTTGCCCCGCGGCCGAAAGGCGCATCAGTTCGGCCCATGTGGTGCCATCGGTGTTGCTGATGGTGCCCCATGTCAGGCCCACGGCAGCCGCGCTTTGCATGAACGTGCGCATTTCGCCGCTATTGATGCCGAACCCGTAACGGGAATTGCCGGCTTCGTGCATCAGCAGTTTTTGCGGTTCGTTGCCCAGCCCCAGCGAAAGACGTGCCGAAGGCGTAACGGTGCCGATGCCGAGGCGGTTGTTGGTGTAATCCCAGAACAATTGCTGGCTCGCCGCGGTGGGCGAGGATGCGAACGTCCCAGCAGTTGAACCCGCGAACTGGATATACCCCTGCGTCCCACTGCTGGCCCCGCCCCCGCCGGTGCCGATGGCAGCCCAGCCCGTGGTTTTGCAAAGCGACAGCGCGTCGGACGAATATTTCAGCGTACCGACCTTGATGTTGGATGCCCCCGGGCAGACCGCCGCGTCATCACCCATCTGGATGCCGCCCGCCACATGCAGCTTGGAGTTCGGCGCCGCGATGCCAATGCCGAGATTGCCCCCGCCAAGCTGGAACAGGCTGTCCAGGCCGTCCACACCGATCTGGCCGTTCAGCGTGTTGGAACCGTCACCTTTATAAAATTGCATTGTCTTGGGTCCGGTCTGGTTCGTCGCGCGGAACAGGCGCACATTGGCGCCGTTGGATGGGCCCGCGCCGATGCCGTCGATATCGACATAGGCAAGACCGCCTACGTCACCCGAAACCCCGGTAAGATTAAGGCCGCCCGTGGTCAGCGCAGGGCCGATGGTGCCGTAACCGCTGGTGGCGCCGTCAATGCGTATCTTGCCGCTGCCAATCTGCAGTTTTTCCACCGGAGCTACTAAGCCGATGCCCACATTGCCGCCGAAATAGGATTTACTGGTCCCCGCGGTATAGATGGCGTAGTTGTTGCCCGTACCCTTGGTCAGGTCGTGAATCCAGATGCCGAACTGGTTCTGGATGGTGCCCGCCCCGGTGCCGTTCAGGATCTGCATGCCGTAGGCATTGGCGACGGTGGCGCCCGCGCTGACGTCGTTACGCCCCCAGAAATTGGTGGATTCCGTAGTCGTGCCCGTACCGGTGTTGCCGTTGGTAACGAGAATGCCCGACAGGGATGACAGCGTGCCGCCCGCGCCCAGGTTGCCGTTGGCCGAAACACGCAGGCCCTGCTTCAGGCTGGTGTCGGCGATGTTGAAGTTACGCTGGACATAAATGCCGAATTCTTCAGCGCCCGTAGCGACGGCTGATGAGCGGACGACGCTAAGCCCCGTGCTGCTGCTGTTGGCAAGCACGGAGCCGATGCTGACGCCGTCGCCGAAATACGATTTGCCCCCCGCCACGTGCAGCGCCTGCCCGTTGGTGATGGTGGTGTTGGCCCCGGCCACCGGCGCGCCGTCGATAAGCAGCGTCGCGGCATTGGTGACCGTGATGGCGTTGGTGGAGGCCAGAGTCGGCGCGCCGATACTGCTGGCGGTACGCAAGGCGACGGTGCTGGACGCGGCGGATGTTGTATCGGTAAGCGTGCCGCTGTCGATGGCCAGCAGACGTCCCGCCGTCGACCATGACGCAGCCGAACGCGCGCCGCTGATGTTCAGTGATGCCACCGGCACGGTGGTGCCGATACCGATGCCGGCGGAGGTCGCCCGCATCCACTCGGTAAAGGCCGTACCGTTATGCGTGCCAAGCCCCACGCCTGCGTTGCCGCCCACGCGCATGAAACCGTTGGTGTCCGCGGCCAGTGTCCCGGCATTGGTATTGGTGGTGTTGCCTAGCTTGATGACGATATCGTTGGCGTTGGCCGCGCTCTTGAAGTCGAGCTGAGTCGCAGGCGTGGCCGTGCCGATGCCGAGGCGGTGGTTGGTCTTGTCCCAGAAGAACTGGCCATTGGTGGCGCTGTCGGACGTGAACGCGCCCGAACCCGCCGAAATCTGCACATACCCGGCCGCACCGTCGGACGCGGTGGGCGTAGGCGCGGGCGCGACATCCGTCAGCGAACCGCCGGTGCACACCTGCAGCGTGCTGCCGGTCATGACCAGCATGCCGCTTTTGCCCGCCGTACAGGCTTCCGTGCCGATGCGTACGCCGCCCGCGACATCCAGTTTCGATTGCGGCGTGGCCGTGCCGACGCCGAGGCGGCTGTTGGTATTGTCCCAGAACAACTGGCTGCCCGCCGCCGTGGACGAGGACGCGAACGCCCCCGAAGCCCCCGCGAACTGCAGGTAGCCGGAAGCCCCGTTGGATGACGTGGCCGTCGAAACGTTGGAGAAGGTCGCCCCGTCGCAAAGTTGCAACACGCCGCTGTTGACCGCAAGCATGCCGCCCTTGCCCGAAGCGCACGCCTCGGTCCCGACACGCACACCGCCCGCAACGTCAAGCTTGGCCGCCGGGGTCGTAGTCCCGATGCCCAGCTTGTTCGTGACCGACACAAGACCCGCGTTATCGATTACCATGTATGCGGTTCCAGGGGTCGAAAAATCCGGTTCGCGGAAGAAGCGCAGCGTATCCGAGGAATTGTCGATGTTCCAGACAGGGCTGGTCGTCGTCAGGTCGGTCGTAAAACGAATGCGCGATTTGACGATGAGAGCGCCGTTGATGTCGGCTTGCCCGCGCGGCGTGATGGTGCCGATGCCAAGGCGGTGATTGGTGGCGTCCCAGAAGAACTGACCGCTTGCCGTGTTGTCGGATGCGAACGCGCCCGAACCGCCGGAGAACTGGATGAGGCCCGCGGCGCCGCTGCTGGCGGTCGCGGTGCTGACATTCGCCCAACCGCCGGCCGCGCAGCTTTGCAGCGCCCCGCCGTTCCAGCGCAGCGCGCCGACCTTGACGTTCGAAGCGCCGGGACATGCGGCGACGTCGTCGCCAAGCTGAATGCCGCCCGCCACATGCAGCATGGACGCAGGCGCGTTGGTGCCGATGCCCACAGCCGTGGGGGCGGTGCCGGTGGCGGCGATGCGCATACGCTCATATTCCGTGCCGGAAACCCATTCGCTGAACTTCATGGCCCACACGCCCGCGCCATTCAGCGCACTGATGGTCATGCCGTTGCTGGGCGCATACCCGTTGGACGCCATGGACGTGCCGTCGCCGATGAAGGAAAGGACGGCGTCTTCCTGGAGGGCGTCACCCGAGTTATCGGTATCGCCATTGATGCGCAGGACCGCGGTGCCCGTGTTCTGGATGCGCACGGCGTTCAGCACGTCCAGCGCAACCCCCGGCGTGGCCGTGCCGATGCCGAGGCGCCCGTTGGCGTCGTCCCAGATGAGCTTGGTATCGTTGGCGTTCAGAACCGCCGTGGCGCCGCGGAACTGGATGGCCCCCGCAACCGTACCGGCGGGGATGGCCCCCGGCGCGTCATAGGTGCAGTCGACAGCGGTACCGCCCGCGTTGACCGCGCACCATTTATTGGCCGTCAGCGTACCGAGGCGGTTATCGACCCCACTCCCCCCGCCGCCAAGGCGGTTCCAGTTCGAACCGTCGCAGAACTGAACAAGCTTGTAGGGGGCGTTATAGATGACCTCGCCCTCAACCCCCGACGGGTCTCCGCAATCGGCATGGGCCTTCGGCGCGAAAGCCACGAGGGCCAGCGCGACCAGCATGAGGGCGGCGGATTTACGAACCATAAGCACGTGGGACATCAGGGCTTTCACGGTTTGGCCTCCAGAACGTCGAGGCGCTTCAGGATAGCGTCATTCTGCTGTTGCAGGGTATCGATTTTGGCGCCCTGCTCCACAACTTTGGCTTTCAGTTCGGCGTTCTCGGCCTTCAGTTGCGCCACGATGTCGAACAGTTCGGAAACCTTGGCGGCCAGCGTATCCAGCAGGCCTTTGAGTTCCTGCACCGCCTTGGTCAGCACCGGCACGATTTTCGTGTAATCAAGCTGGAAGTACTGCACCGCGCCGTCGCCCACCGTTTCCGCCTCGATGGCTTCCGGCACCAGCTTCTGCACGTCCTGCGCGATGAAGCCGACGCTGTGCGGCGTCTTGGCGAAGCGCGAAATCAGCGGGTAGTGTTTCAGCACGTCCGCATCGTCGTATTTCCAGTCGAACGAAACCGGGCGCAGCTTCATCAGCGTATCGAGCCCGTAGCCGAGGTCGGCCACGTTTTTCTTCAGCCGCGCATCGGACTCGCTGGCGATACAGCTTGATGCCGTGTTGTCGGAGTTGGTGTCGACGCATACCGTGCCGCCATATACCTCAACCTTGCCCTGATCGGGGTTGGACGTGCCGATGCCCAGCGCGCCGCTGCCGCGCAACACCATCTTGGCGGTGGAGGAGGAAGCGCCGGTGGCCGCCGTGCCGAAATACAGGCTGGTCGGGCGCGAGGATTCCGTGAAGTTGGCTTCCGCCACGGCCCAGATTTCAGCCGCGCCGTTGCCGGTGCCGAAGGTCGAGCCGCCATGCCCCTGCCAGCGGATCTGGCCCAGCCGGTCCGTCGCCTGCGTGGCCGTCGGCGAAGCCGTGGTCCCGCGCGAGTTGAGCATATAGAACCCGCCGAAGTATTGCGTACCGCCGCTGCTGGCCGTGGTGGCGTACATGCCCGCGTTCCAGTTGTCGTTGGCGACACCCTGGAACTGGCTGTTCTGCGCACGGACATACCCGATAACATCCAGCGCGGCGCCCGGCGTCGCATTGTTGATACCGACATAGCAGCACGCGGCCACAGTCAGGCGCGCCGCCGCGCCCGTGCCGTCCAGCGCTTCCGTGTCCACCACGTTCAGCAGGTTGAAGCCGCTGCCGGAAGACGGCAGCGCGCCGATATGCACAAGGTCGCCCGATTGCGAGGACGAACGCCCGTAAACCGCGATGGCGCCCATCTGGTTTGCGTTCGTACCGCCGGATTCAACGGTCAGGCCGTATTTATTGGTGCCTGACTCGGTGCGGATGGTCGTGACCCCCGGGCGCCCGGTATACCCCGGAACGAGGCCCACGGCCACGGTGGACGAACCCGGGAACGCCACGCGGTCAGCATAAACCTCGAAATCGCTGAGATTGGTGTTCTGGGTCAGGTAACGGCTGATGCGCAGGTCGGCATCCGTATCCAAGGCGCTGATGCCGGCCTGCAGATAGGAAATATTGCCCGAATCCGCCAGCAGGCGCAGTTTCTGGTTCACCGCGCCGTTGTCGCCGATTTGCACGCCCGCGGTGCCGTTGGCCGCAAGGCGCGTTTCGCCCTGCACCGTAAACTGCATGTCGGGAGCCGCCGTGCCGACGCCAAGGCGGAAATTGGTCGCATCCCAGAACAGCGGCTGGTTGGCCGCCGTGCCTGACGAAGCGAACGCGCCCGACCCGCCCGAAAGCTGGATATACCCGGCCGTGCCGCTGCTGGCGGCGGACCCCGTGGTCAGCACCGTCCAGCCCGTGGACTTACACACCGAAAGCGTGTCCGACGTGTATTTCATCGCCCCCAGCTTCACGTTGCTGGCGCCCGGGCACGCGCCCGCGTCGTTGGCAAGCTGGATGCCGCCATTGACCTGCAGCGCCGATTGCGGTGTATCCGTGCCGATGCCGACCAGGCCGTTGGCGAAGTTATATCTGGCGTAAGCCGAAGCCGAGTTGAAACGCACCACGCCCGCGCCGCGGTCGGCCTCGATGTTGAACCAGTTGGTGTTGCCGGTGTCGGAACCGGTGCGCATCTGCATCACCGTGATGCCCGCCGTGGGGGCGGAGGTGTTGTTGTTCCGCAGCAGCATCACGCTGCTGGAATCCGGCGCCGCGATTTCCGCCTGCATGGCTGGCGCTTTGGTGCCAGTCCCCACGCCAAGCT
>JAMIFL010000151.1:0-4570 GCA_035906295.1 Alphaproteobacteria bacterium
CGTCGCAGGCGGTTTGCGACATCGTTTCCGGCATGCCCATCGCGGACGAAGCGACGACGGACATGGCGGCGGCGGTTAAAGGCGCGGACATCGTTTTCCTGTGCGTGCCGGTGGGGGCGATGGAGGCGGTGGTACAGGCGATTGCGCCGCATCTGGCGCCGGGGTGCATCGTGAGCGACGTGGGTTCGGTGAAGGGGTTGATTGCGGACGTGTTCGCTAAGCATTTGCCGCAAGGGGTGCACGGCATTCCCGCGCACCCGATTGCGGGGACCGAGCATTCGGGGCCGAAAGCGGGGTTTGCGGAGCTGTTTAGCGGGCGGTGGTGCATCGTGACGCCCTTGCCTGAGGCGGACCGCGTTGCGGTCGACAAACTCGTTTCGCTGTGGCGCGGTTTCGGGTCGATGACGGAAGAGATGGAGCCGGGGCATCATGACCGGACGCTGGCGATTACGTCACACCTGCCGCACCTGATCGCCTATACCATCGTGGGGACGGCGACGGAGCTTGAGAGCGACCTGAAATCGGAGGTCATCAAGTTTTCGGCTTCGGGGTTCCGGGATTTTACGCGTATTGCGGCTTCGGACCCGGTGATGTGGCGCGACATTTTCATGAACAACCGGGATGCCGTGCTGGACATTCTTTCCCGCTTCAACGAAGACCTGACGCAGATGCAGAAGGCCATTCGCAAGGGGGATGCGCAGACGCTGGAAGACATGTTCACGCGTACGCGGGCGGTTCGGCGCGCCATTATCGACGCGAAACAGGCGAACTGAGCCGGGCGCACCGCGCTTTTATTGGCGCTGGCGCCAGTGTGGGGGCCGTGCCGGGGGCTTAACCTCAAAATAACCCTGTTTTTCGTATTATGGCGTGATGACGGAGACACGGCGCGGATTGCTGGGATTGTTTGCGGCGGCAGCCACGGGGGCCGCGTTTGCGGGCGTGGCGGGGCCTGCGCATGCGCTGGCGGGGCCGGACAGGTTTGAAGGTTACGGGCAGGCGCTGGACGGTGCGAAGGAGGCTAATGCCGATTTCCTGCTGATGTACGACAGCAACCACATGAACCGCGGCATGACGCTGTACAGCCTTGAGACGAAGGCGCTGGACCTGGCGAAAGCGCGGGGCGCTTCAAACATTTTCTTCGAGATACCGCGCGAGTTCCAGCCGTTGATGGATGCGCGCGCCAAGGGGGGCGTCAGCCAGCAGGGATTCTTCGACCGGATGGCGCCGCATTTCGCGGTGCGCCGGATGGAGGACCCGACGTCGCTTTGGTATGGCGGCGAGGTGATGATGAAGCTGGGCGGGGACCTGATTGCGGTGCATGACGCGGCGGGGGAAAAGGAATTCTTCGACCGGCTGGGCCGGGGGCTTGAGCAGGCGCATGCGCGCGGCATTCGCGTGATGGGGGGAGACAGCGTCAAGTACCTGCTGGCGGATAACGAGAAGCGCCAGAGCCATGACAAGGATGTGGCGGCGTATATCGCGGCATCGGCGGGGCCGGGGCTTTCGATTGTGACGTATGGCATGGCGCACGGGTCGCGCGCGGCCAAGGGGCCCATGGCGGGGCTGGATGACGGGCTGGCGCGGCATGGCCGCGTGATGACGCTGGAATTGCGGGAAACATGGCGGCCCGACGTCAACACGAAAGTGGGCAGGGCGCATGCCCTTGGGAATGCGGAGTTGCAGGGGTTGCCCGACCGGTCGCCGCAATGGCTGAACATCGATACCGGGGAATTCAGGTCGGACCCCGAAAACAAGAATACGTGCCTGCGCGGAAACCCGCGCAAAAAGAACGCGCCGCGTGCGGCCACGCGGCGGTTCTGGAGTACGCAGCCTTCGGGCTGAGCCTGAAGCCTGCTTATGCGGTCAGGCCCTGCGCCTTGAACATGGTGCCGCGGCCCTTGGGGGTGAGCAGTTCGACCAGGAATTTTTCGTCCATGATGATGACGGCGGCGTCTTTACCCATGCGGGATGCGGTTGAAAACGCCTCGTTCACCTTGACCAGCATGCCGCCACCGATGACGCCTTTCTGGACGTAGCCGTCCAGTTCGTCGCGCTTGATTTCGGGGATGATGTTCTTGTTTTCATCAAGCACGCCCGGCACGTCGGAGCACATGAGCAGGCGGTGCGCCTTCATGCCCGTCGCCAGTTTCGCGGCCACCGCGTCGGCGTTGACGTTGATTTTGGTGACGCCGTTGATGGGCGAGAAGTTGGCGCACATGTTGGTGATGACGGGGATGGTGCGGCCATCGTCCAGCACGTGGTTGAGATACCACTTGTTGAAATCGAGCACGGCTTCGCCGGAGAAATTGTCGTTATCCGAGTCAATGGGCGCGGATTTGAGGGCGAGGTCGGAATTGTGGCCGGACAGGCCCAGCGCCTGCACCGGGCCGTTGGCGACGGAGGCGAAGGTGTCGCACAGGATTTTGTTCACGTCGCGGGTGGCCTGGTCGATGATTTCGATGTGGTCGGCTTCGGACACGCGCAGGCCGTTTTGCTTGCGCGATGTTTTGCCGGCGTTGCTGAGGGCGATGTCGATTTGCTTGCCGGCGCCGTGGACGACGACGACCTTGAGGCCCAGATCGCGGCGCATGACGGTGACCTGCTGCGCGAAGCTTTGGCGCAAAGCGGGGTTGTCGACGATTTTGCCGCTGGCCTTGACCACGTGGATGAGGCCTTCGTGCTGGTGCTTGAAGGCGAAGGCCTGGCTGAGAATGTCGGCGACGGCGTCGTCGGAAAGGGGCGCGGGCGTGGGCAGCTCGGTCATCAATCGGTATCCTGTTGAAATTGTGGAGGTTACCCTACAGGTTTAATTGACATAATGTCAATTATTTCAGGGCGGCGAGGAAGGCGGTCACGTCGTCCATGCCGCCGCGGGCGCGGATGTCCATGTGGGTGGCCCATGGGTAGCGTTTGAGGGTTTTAGGCTCGGCGGCGGCGTCGAAGAGTTTCTTGCCGAATTTTTCGGGCACCACGCGGTCGCGGCCCGCCAGCAGGAACAGCTTGGGCATGGGGGCTTTTTCGATTTTCGTGATGCTTTCGAACCGTTCGGTCAGCAGCATTTTCATGAAAGCGATGAAGGGGAAGTGGAAGGAGGCGACCTCGGCGATGGTGGCGTAGGGCGCTTCCAGCACCATGGCCTTGATGGCGGGGTGGCGCACGGCCATTTCGACGGCGACGCCGGTGCCGAGGGATTCACCGTAGAGGACGATGTTTTCCAACGGGACGCCGGAGGCTTTGAGATACGCCTCGGCATCCATGTAAAAGCCGTCTTCGGACGGGCTGCCGGGGTTGCCGCCGTAGCCGCGGTAACCTGCCAGCAACACGCCGTAGCCCTCAGCCGCGAGGGCCGCGAAGTCAGGCGCGCGGAAGGCCCATGTGGAGGCGTTGCCGTGGAACATGACGACGGTGGGTTTACCGTTGCGCGCCTTTGCGTACCAGCCGCGCAGGGGCAGGCCGTCGGCGGTTACGACGTCGATGTCGTCGAAGCCTTTGACGCCGACATGGTCTTGCGAATAAACGCGGCGGTCGGGCATGAAGAGGAGTCGGTTTTGCAATGCGAACATGAGCGCCATCACCAGCACGTAAAAAAGCGCCAGAGCCAGAAGTGTTTTGAAGAGTACAGGCATGATTAAGCCCCAAGACATAAGCCCGGCGCGCCTGCACGGCAAGCGGGAACAGCGTTAGCTGTATTCGAGGAGGAAGGGTTTGCCCGATGTCGCGCTTTCGCTGGGCTGGAAGCCTACGCCGTTGTGCGAGACCGCGATTTCAGGCGCGCGCAGGATGCCGCGCACGGCTTTCTGCACGGCGGCGACGACGCGAGCGGTGTGGGCGGCGCTGGTTTCAAAATCGGTGGATAAGAGGATGCGGACGCGGCCACGGTAGGTGCCTTTGGCGTCAGCCTCGCCGCAGGGCTGGAAAATGGCGCCGAGGACGTGTTCGCGCGCGGCGGCCTTTTCAAAGCGGTTGCGGATTTTTTTCTGCTGTTTGGTCGATAATTTCATAACTCCGTTGTAAGCGTGTGAAAACGCTTACGTCAAATTTGGCCGCCAGATTTGCGGATGGCTTCGTCGTAGATGGCGGAAACGGTGGCGGGGGGCGTGCTGAGATAGAGGTCCAGCATGCGGGCGCTTTGCAGGGCGCCGGGGGTTTTGCAGCCCTTCGTTTTCAGGTCCTGCCCGATGGTTTCGATGAGCATTTCGCGGATGGACATGAGGTGCTGGCTTGCATCCTCAACCGAAACGCCGGGGTTGTTGCGGGCGATGATGGCGCCCATGCGGGACGCCAGCACGACCATGTTGCCGACCCAGTTTTCATTGTCGGGCGAGACGCGGCGCGGAGTGTTGCAGACGGTGTCGTAGGTTTCGGCGGCGGTGAAGCGGGCGAAGGCGGTGGAGATGACCTGATCGTTCGCCCTGTTTTTATCCGCGGGCGAGCAGGCGGGAAGAAGCGGTATCAGCGCGACGAAGGCAACGGCACGCATAGTCACGAGAAAGCGGCCAGGCCGGTTTGCGCGCGACTTTGTTTGCGGGCGCTCAGGCACCGCGCCGCGTGCGCCGCACGCTTTGGGCTT
>JAMIFL010000152.1:0-34626 GCA_035906295.1 Alphaproteobacteria bacterium
AACTCGACTGGTCCGGCTGCCGCGCGGTCCTCGAAGCCGCCATGGAACAGGCCAGCATCCGCCCCCGCTTCGGCACCCACCCGCGCCTCGCTATCCTGGGCCCCATCGAAGCCCGCCTCTATCAGGCCCAGACCATGATTTTGGGCAGCCTCAACGAAGGCACCTGGCCCCGCATGGCCGAGGTGGACGGCTGGATGTCCCGCCCCATGCGCGCTGAATTCGGCCTGCCCGCCCCCGAACGCGCCATCACGCTTTCAGCGCATGATTTCTGTCAGGGCCTCGGCGCCGCCAACGTCATCATCACCCATGCCCGCAACCGCGACAACGCCCCCACCATCCCCGCCCGCTGGCTCCAGCGCCTCGACGCCGTCTGCGCCGCCTCCCGCGCACCCGACATCCGCGCCGCGGGGGATGACTGGCTGGCACTGGCCCACACCATGGACACACCCACGCAGCGCACCCCCATGGCCCAGCGCCCCGCCGTCAACCCGCCGCTGTCCGCGCGCCCGCGCTCCTTGCGCGTCACCGAAATATCCATGCTGCGGCACGACCCCTACGGCATCTACGCCCGCCACGTGCTCGACCTCGCCCCCATGGACCCGCTGGACGCCGAACCCGACCACCGCGAACGCGGCACCCTCATTCATGCTGCGTTGGAAGCCTACACCAAGGCCTTCCCCAAACGCCTGCCGCCCGACGCCGCCAAACAGCTCATCGCCATCGGCGAAAAAATCTTCACCGAAGCCGCCGACCATCCCGACATTCGCGGCCACTGGTGGCCCCGCTTCCTGCGCATGGCCCGCAGCCTCGTGCAGTTTGAACAAACCGAATGGCGCGAAGGCCTCGTCGAAAGCTGGGCCGAAGCCTCCGCCACCATGGCGCTGGCGCTCAAGGACGGCGACTTCACCCTGCGTGGCCGCGCCGACCGCATCGAACGCCGGACCGACGGCTGGGCCGTCATCGACTACAAATCCGGCGCCATGCCCTCCGCCGGCAGCGTCAAATCCGGCGACGAACCGCAATTGACGCTCCTCGGCGCCATGCTCCTCAACGGCGCGTTCGATAGCACCCTCGGCGTCGCCACGCCCGATACACTCGCGGCCTTGGCCTACTGGCCCGCTGGCGGCAACAAGGACGTGTTCGCACCGCAAACGGTAAAAGACGACCTCGACACGCTGGCCGCAAACGCAAAAGACGGCCTCACCAATCTCGTCCGCGCCTATCTGGAAGACGGCATCCCCTATCTCTGCTGGCCCGACACTGATAGGCCCCTGCGCGATGACTACGACTACGCCCATCTTGGCCGCATCGCGGAATGGTCCGGCGACGGCGCTGAGGATGACGCCGCATGACCACCAACCCCGCCATCACCACCGCGGTGGACGCCGCCACCCTTCAGGCCGAAGCCAATGAACGCCAGCGCCGCGCCGCCGACCCCGCCGTTCCCGTCTGGGTCGGCGCCTCCGCCGGCTCCGGCAAAACCCGCGTGCTGGTCAACCGCCTGCTGCGCCTCATGCTGCCCTCCAAGGACCGGCAGGCCACACCGCCCTACAAAATCCTCTGCATCACCTTCACCAGGGCGGGCGCCAACGAGGTGATGGACCGCGTCGTCAAAGTGCTGCGCCAGTGGGCCGTTGCAAACCTCGCCGTGCTGGAAGCCGAACTGAAAGACCTGCTGAACGAACCCGCAGGCGAACAATTGATGAAAGACGCCCGCGCCTTGTTCGCAAAGGTCATCGAAACCCCGGGCGGCATGAAAATCATGACCATCCACGCCTTCTGCCAGTCGGTTCTGGCCCGCTTCCCGCTGGAAGCAGGCCTGCCCGCAGGCTTTGAAGTGATGGTCGAAACCGAGGCGCGCGACCTCATGCGCGCCGTCCGCCGCAACATCATCACCACGCTTCAGGCCGAAAACCCCAACCGCCTTCTCAAGGCCGCGTTCGACGACCTCAGCACCGCCCGCAACGCCGAACAAATCGAATCCCTCATGGAAAGCGCCATGGCCGAACGTGGCCGCCTGCGCGTCCTGCTCGGCCACCACGGCGGCATCGACGGCCTGTGCGCCGCCATCGACAAAACATTGAACGTCGATGCCAGCGCCGACACCCATCTCCTCATCCACCGCTTCTGCGCCGATATTCCTGAAAGCGCGTTGCGCGACGTCATGACCCGCATGGCCGCCTGCCACACCAGGGGCAATCAGGGCATGGCCGACACGCTCGCCGCTATCCTCGCCGTCGCCGACCGCGCCGAAGTGTTTGAAGATTACAAATCCGTCTTCCTCACCACCACCGGCACCCCGCGCAAACTGGTGGGCGTGCTGAAGGATGACGCCGCCGCCCAAGCCCTCTTCGCCCGCGAAACCGAACGCCTGCGCGTGCTCGACGCGCAATTGCGCGACATCGCCACCGCCCGCGCCACCCAATCCCTCTTCCGCTTCTGCACCGCCGCGCTCGAATCCTACGAAGCCGAAAAACGCCGCCGCAACCGCCTCGATTTCGAAGACCTCATCGACCGCACCCGCGCCCTGCTCTCCAACGGCGGCGTCAACTGGGTGCAATACAAACTCGACGGCGGCATCGACCACATTCTGGTCGACGAAGCGCAGGACACCAACCCCGACCAGTGGGACATCATCACGGCTTTGTACGATGAATTCTACGCGGGCGAAGGCCTGCGCGAAGCCATGCCCCGCACCACCTTCGTGGTGGGTGATGAAAAACAATCCATCTTCTCCTTCCAGCGCGCCGACCCGCGCGTCTTCGGCCGCCAGCACGCCCGCCTCGAAAAACTGACCGCCCTGCGCAGCATCCCCATGCGCATCTCCTTCCGCTCGGCCCCAAGCATCCTCGCCATGGTCGATGCCGTCTTCGCGCCGCCCCACATGCGTCAGGGCGTCATGCAGGACGCGGGGCAACCGATGGAACATTTCGCCCGCCAGACCGGCAAGGCAGGCTACGTCGAACTCTGGCCCCTCATCCAGAAACCCGAAAAAGCCGAACGCAACGCGTGGGACATCATCCAGGCCACGCACACGGCTGAAAACCCCGTCGTGCAGATGGCCGACCGCATCGCCGCCACCATCCGCCGCATGCTGGACGACCCCGGCCAGATGCTGGAATCCAAAGGCCGCCGCATCCGCCCCGGCGACATCATGGTCCTGCTCTCCAGGCGCAAGCCGCTGGCCGAAGCCATCCTCAAATCCCTGCGCCGCGAAAACATCCCCGTCTCCGGCATCGACCGCATGGTCGTCACCCGCCAGCTCGCCGTGCGCGACGTGCTCGCCGCCTGCAACTTCGTCCTCCAGCCGGATGATGATTTGAACCTCGCAAGCCTCCTCAAAAGCCCCCTTGTGGGCCTTGATGACGACGCCCTCTTCGCCCTCGCCCACGCCCGCGGCCCCCGCGCCCTCTGGCTCGCCGTGCGCGACGCGGGCGGCCCCGTCGCCGCATGGCTCTCCGGCCTCTTTTCAATCGACGGCACCGTAGCCCACTTCCTGCACACCCTGCTCTACACTCCCTGCCCCGCCGACGCGCATTCCGGCATGCGCGCCCTCCTCGCCCGCCTCGGCGAAGACGTGCGCGACCCCCTGCAGGAACTCCTCGCCCGCGCCGATGCGTATGACCTGCACGAAGTCCGCGGCCTGCAGGGCTTCGTCCACGACGCCCTGCGCGACGACAGCCAGATAAAACGCGACCTGCAGGAATCCGACAACCGCGTCCGCCTCATGACGGTCCACGGCTCCAAGGGCCTCGAAGCCCCCATCGTCTTCCTGCCCGACACCATCCGCGCCCGCGCCTCCCGCATGCTGCGCGACCCCATCCTCTGGCCCGAACGCGAAGACACGGGCGGCATCCCCCTCTGGACCCGCGACAGCGCACAGGCCGCCGACCTCTACCGCCAGCGCGCCGACACCGTGAAACAGCGCGGCGATGAGGAACAGCGCCGCCTGCTCTACGTCGCCCTCACCCGCGCCGCCGACCGCCTCTACATCGGCGGCATGCAGAAATTCCGCGATCAGGACATGGACCGCGACAATTCATGGTATTTCCCCTGCCGCGACGCGCTCGAACGCATCGGCGTTGAAGATGGCGAAAACCTCACCCTCTCCAATCCCCAGACCGACCCCGTCAAACCCGACGCCGAAATCCACGCCGCAAAACGCGAAATCCCCCCGGCCCCGTGGCTCTTCGAAACCGCCCCCGCCCCCGAAAGCCCCCCGCGCCCCCTCATGCCGTCCAAACCCGAAATGGACGACCCCGCCGTCATGTCGCCCCTGTTCGGCGACATCTCCCACCGCTACCGCCGCGGCCGCATCATCCACAAACTCTTCCAGCTCCTGCCCGAACTGGACGCGGGCCAGCGCCTGCCCCGCGCCATCGAATGGCTGGCCAGCCCCGCCCACAATTTAACCGTGCCCGAACAGAACGAAATTCTCGAAGCCACCTTCAACGTGCTGGACGACCCCGCCTTCGAAACCCTCTTCGACCCCCGCACCCGGGCCGAAGTCCCCCTCACCGGCCACCTGCGCAAACCGGATGGCACCCACGCCATCGTCTCCGGCCAGATCGACCGTCTGGTGGTGACCGACGGCGAAGTCATTGTTCTTGATTACAAAACCAACCGCCCCGCCCCAAAAACGGTGGAAGAAGTCCCCGACGCCTACCGCCGCCAGATGCGCACCTACCGCGATATTCTGGCCGAAATCTGGCCCAATCGCCCCATACGCTGCGCCCTGCTCTGGACCGACGGCCCCGCTTTGATGGACCTGACCGACACCCTGTAATTGGCGCCCTCTAATTAGCCTTGACCCGCCCCCCGGCAGCCCCATATTTAAAAGGTATAACAGGAAGGACCCCCATGGCTCTGGCCGCTACCGACTCCACCTTTGAATCCGATGTGCTGAAAGCCAGCGAACCCGTTCTGGTCGACTTCTGGGCCGAATGGTGCGGCCCCTGCAAAATGCTCTCCCCCATCGTCGACGAAATCTCGAACGACCTGAAAGGCCGCGTCAAAGTGGTGAAGGTCAACATCGATGAAAACCCCCACACGCCCACCAAATACGGCGTGCGCGGCATCCCCACCCTCATGCTGTTCAAGGGCGGCAACCTCGCCGCGACCAAAGTCGGCGCCATGCCCAAGGCCCAGCTGACCGAGTGGGTCGAATCCCAGATTTGATGCCGGTTCCCTGACTGCGCATTGATAAAAATGGCCCCGTAACGGGGCCATTTTTCATTACGCTTTTTTCGGCAGCTTGCGCGCCACCCAGTCACCCACGCTCGCCGGCAGACACGCAAACCACCACGCCCCGAACGCCATCGGCCCCGGAAACGCGATACGCGCTTTATTCGCCACCAGCCCCCGCGCAATGATGCCCGCGGCCTTCGGCGCGTCCATCAACAGCGGCATTTTAAAATCATTTCCTCGCGTAATGCGGCTGTCCACGAACCCGGGGCAGATGACGCTGACGCGAATGCCATGCGCGGCCAGTGAACCGCGCAAGCCTTCGCCATACAGCTTCACGAACCCCTTCGACGCCGCATAGGCCGGCGCGCTCGCAAGCCCCCTGTACCCGGCCAGCGACCCCATCATCGCAATCTGCCCGCGCTTACGCGCCGCCATGCGCGGAATGACCGGGTCTATGGTGTTGAGCACCCCGTCGATATTGATGGCGAACATCCCCCGCGCCTGCGCCAGCGCCGCATCGTCCGCGCCCCGCGCCCCGCTGCTCACCCCCGCATTCGCAATCAGCAAATCAATCGGCCGTATCCCGTCGAACCGCATCAGGAACGCCGCCATACCCTCCCGGTCCGTCACGTCCAGCACCGCCGCTTCCACCAGCGCCCCGGCCTTCCGGCACACCCGCGCCACGGCGTCCAGCCGCGCGGCATCCCGCCCCGTCAAACCCATGGAAACACCCTTGGCCGCGTAATGCAGCGCCAGCGCCTCGCCAATCCCGCTGCTCGCGCCCGTAATCACGATGTTCATGAACCCTCCACACACCGGGCCAGCCGCACGAACGATGCCACGTCCAGATCCTCGGCCCGCAACGAACCGTCGATACCGGCTTTCTCCATATGCACGGCGTATTCTCCAAGGCTCGACCGCAGCATCTTGCGCCGCTGGTTGAACGCCGCCGCAACCACCCGTTCCATCGTTTCGAATTGCGGCGCGTCAGCGGCTTTAGCCTTGGGTTTAAAAAGCACCACGGCGGAATGCACCTTCGGCGGCGGCGTAAACGCCGAAGGCGGCAACACCTTCACCACCTTCACATCGCAAAGCCACTGGCAGATGACCGCCAGCCGCCCATACGCCTTGCTGTCCGGCTTCGCCGCAATGCGCTCCGCCACTTCCTTCTGGAACATCAAAAGCATGAAATTGATGCGCCCCACATCGCGCATCAGCCGCACCAGAATGGGCGTCGCCACGTTGTAAGGCAAATTCGCAATCACGGTGTCGCCATAGCCTAAAATATCCGCTTCCAGCGCATCCGCATGGTGCAGTTGCAAACGCCCCTGTGACGCTGCCGCCAGCGGCTCCAGCGCCGCAATCGCCCGCGTGTCGTATTCAATGGCATGCACCCGCAAAGCATTCTCCAGCAGCAGCGCACGCGTAAGCCCCCCCGGCCCCGGCCCGATTTCAACGACGTTCAAACCGTCAAGCGGTCCGTTCAGCCGCGCAATGCTGCCCGTCAGGTTCAGATCCAGAAGGAAGTTCTGCCCAAGCGCCTTGGTCGCCTGCAACCCCGCGTCGCGGATGACGTCCCGCAACGGCGGCAGCGCCCTGATAAGGTCGTTAGATGCGGCGCTCAATATACGCCGCCGCGATCAAATCGCGCAGGTAACGCTTTTGCAGCATGTCGAGGCGCTGCAAACCGATTTTGCGTTCAATCATCGTGTCGTCCGCCATCGGCCCCTTCGGGTCGCTGCGCGAACACACCATGCTGATGACCGCCACGTTGGTCCCGTATTGCGGCGGCGTCGCGCGGCCGATGTCGAAATTGCCCAGCAGCTTCTTCTCGCTCTCCGTCAGCTCGTTGATGGCGACCTGCCGTTCCGCCAGCTTGTAGCGCTTGTCCGACGCGGCCTTCTTCGTGATGTCCATGCACCCCGTCAGGTCCTTGGCGATGGCCTCGGCCTCCGCGCGCGCCTGCGCGTCGCGCAGGCCGCGCGTATCGATGGCAAGCTCCCGCAGGCCCAACACCGCATCATCCGCCGACGCCATGTTCAGCGACCGTATCTCGCGCACGAACAGCAGGTAATACCCGTCTTCCCCGCGGATAGGCTCGCTCACCTTGTCTTTGCCCACCCCCGGCAGCGCACGGTCAAGCGCGCCTTCAAGCTGCCCTTCCTGCACCCAGCCGATAACCCCGCCCTGCGCCGCGCTGGCGGACTGGCTGTTCTCCCGCGCAATCTGCGGGAACGGCTTGCCGCCGCGAATCTGCTGCGCCAGCGTCTGCGCCAGCGCGCGCACCTTGGCGTCGTCCGCGTTGCTGGAAACCGGCAGGAAAATTTCCGCCGCGAGATATTCCTTCTTGCCCGCCGAACCCACGAGGCGCGAACGCTCCGCCGCGATTTCCGATTCACCCACAATCACGCGCGGGCGCAACACCTTCTGGATGACCTTGCCCCACCCTATCTGCGCCTTGATCTGCCGTTCGATGGACGACTGACGAATGCCCTGCTTGGCCAGGATGCCCTTGAACTGGTCGATGCTGAAATTATTGCCCGCCGCAATCTTGGCGAAACCGTCCTGCACTTCCTGGTCGGTCACGGCCACGCCCTGCCGGCGCGCTTCCTGCGTCTGCACCATCTCGGCCACGAGGCCTTCCAGCACCTGCCCCTGCACGCGCTCAACCATCTGCGCATTCGCCGGCTTGCCGGACGATTTCAGCAGCATCTCCGCGCGGTCGCGCAAATCGGTGGTGGTGATGATGTCGGCATTGACCACGGCGGCAATGCTTTCCGCGCGCGCAACCTGCACGCCCCCAGCCATCACCGCGCCCATCATCGCGCAAACCAGAATGAACAAACGCATTATGCGGTCCTCTTTTTCTTCAGCATGGGTCCATCGGCAAAACGCGCCATGATACCCGGTAAAACCGTTTCAAGTGCCGTGGCCGTAATGCCAAGGTCCGCAAGCGTCATCGCCCCGGGGCTGACAACGTTGTCGGTCTTGAGCGAAACCACCTGATCGCGCGTCAACAGCGGGTTGGGCAGGCATTGCAAAACCGCCCCCTGCACCGATGCAATACCATACGGCACATTCACCAATGCGCGTTTGACGCCGGTCTGCGCCAGCATCATGCGCATCAGCTCGGCGAAGCTGTACGTCTTGTCACCCCCAAGTTCATAGACGCGACCTTCGGGGTTTCTGGGGCCGCCCGATGGCAATGTGATGGCGGCGAAAATGGCCGCGGCCACGTCGCCCACGTAAACCGGCTGGAATTGCGTGCGCCCGCCGCCCAGCAAGGGCAGGCAGGGCAAAATTTTGGAAAGCCGCGCGAACCGCCCGAAGAACCCGTCTTCGTGCCCGAACATGATGCTGGGGCGCAAAACCACCGCGTTGGGAAACGCCTGCATGACCGCCCCCTCGCCCGCGCGTTTGGACTGCGCGTAACGCGAAGCCCCGCGCTCGCACGCAAGCGCGCTCACATGCGCAAGGCGGCGCACGTTATGGCGCGTCGCCGCTTCCGCCACCTGTGCCGCGAACAGCGAATGCACGCGCTCGAACCCGCGGCGCCCGCGCGCATGCAGAATTCCCGGCAAAAACACCACGGCGTCCGCCCCGCGCACGGCAGCGTCGATGCTGCCCGGGTCGTCGCTCGAAACCTGCACCGGCACGATCTGCCCCACATCGCCATACACGCGCAGGAAATAAGCCTTTTGCGGATTGCGCGTTGCAGCACGCACGATATACCCGTCATTTGCCAGCAAACGCACCACGTGCCGGCCCAAAAAGCCGGTCGCGCCGAACACTGTTGCAACTTTCTGATCCATGGATAACCCGGTCCCAAAACTTGACGTGACGCCGCCAAAAGCGGCCAAATATCTGAAAGTGCCGTGAGAATGCGGCGAATAACGATAAAAATCAACAGAGCAGGCGACGAAATGGGACAAAAATGGTCGAAGGCCTACAAGGGCCGGCTATGCATGGTCTGGGCGGCTGAAAACCTGCCCATGCCGGATATGTCCGCCGTCACCCTTCTCTACGACACCCTGTACCGCCCCGCCCTCGTGCGCGACAGCTTACGCCTGCACGACGCCTTCGTGGCCGGGCACGCCCCCCGCCCCCGGCTTGGATACGATGATTACGTCAACGGCATCTGCGATTTCCGCGAAGCCACGGGCACGCTTTCAGTGGCCGACATGCCCGCGCTGGAATCCGAATTCGCCGATTTGCACAATCAATACATGACCGGCCTCGTCAACGGCATGCACACACGCTGCCGCGCCCTCTACCAGCGCTGGCAACACAGATCCGACGCCGTGGAAAACATCGACGACCGCCATCTCGACCGCCGCTTCCCCGCACTCGCCGCTGACACCGGCAAGGCCCTGCGCGATTTCGCCGAACGCTTCAAAAACCCCACCCACATGGCCCGGCTTTACGCCCTGTCCATGGCGGGCGGCCCCGGCGCCGTGAAAACCCACATCACCACCCAATGGGTCAACGAACGCCGCGCCGCCGATATGCAGCATCTGCAGGAACGCATGTTCTTTGCGACAGCCGAACGCGCCATGGTCGCCCGCGCCGCCGAAATCGCGGCCCAGCCCTACGCCCCCGCCCGCGTCCGCGCGCGCGATGGTGAACAGGTCGTCGTCCTCTACGAAAAACGCGGCGGCGTGCTCTGCCTCACCGCAGCCTAAGCGCTATTTTTTAGTAACGAAGGAATCCATCACGCGCTTCAGCCCCGCGTTGTCGAACTTCACGTCCAGCTTCTGCCCGTCCACGTTGATGACCGACCCCATGCCGAATTTCTCATGGAACACCCGGTCGCCCGCACTCATCCCGCCCTTGGACTGACGCGCGGGTACGTCGAACGACACCGGCGCAAGGTTCGCCAGATGCGCGCGGGAACTGTTCAGCCCCGATGAATCCCAGTGCAGGCTGCGCCCGCCGCCATAGAGGCCCATATCGCTGCTGACCTCGATGTTTTCGTCCGGCAGCTCTTCCACGAAGCGCGACGCAATGGCCTGCGTCCAGTTGCCGTAAATGCGCCTGTTCCCCGCATGCGTGATGAACGCGCGCTTCTTCGCCCGCGTAATGCCCACGTAAGCCAGCCTGCGTTCTTCCTCCAGCCCCGCATTCCCGTTCTCATCCATGCTGCGCTGGCTCGGGAACAGCCCTTCCTCCCAGCCCGGCAGGAACACGGCTTCAAACTCCAGCCCCTTGGCCCCGTGCAGCGTCATCAGCGTCACTTTCGGTTCCGCCGCGTTGTCGCTGTTCTCCATCACCAGCGATACGTGCTCCAGAAACGCGCCCAGCGTCTCGAACTCCGCCATGGCCGACACAAGCTCGCGCAGGTTTTCCACGCGCCCCTGCGCGTCCGGCGTCTTCTCGCCCTGCCACATGGCGATATAGCCAGACTCTTCCAGAATCATGTTCGCCAGCACCGGGTGCGGCGTGCTCGCCATCAACCCCCGCCACTTGGCGAAATCCATCATCAAATTCTGCAACGCCCCGAACGCCTTGCCGCGCAGCTCGTCCGTGCCCAGCAGGTCGATGATGGCCGTATTCAGCGAAATGCCCTTCAGCCGCGCATGCGCGTAAAGCCGCTCCACCGTGGTATCGCCAATGCCGCGCTTCGGCACGTTGATGATGCGCTCCAGCGCAAGGTCGTCCGCCGGCTGCGCCAGAATGCGCAGGTACGCCAGCGCATCACGAATTTCCGCCCGCTCATAAAATCGCGGGCCGCCGATAACGCGGTACGGAATGCCCAGTTTCAGGAATCGGTCCTCGAACTCGCGCATCTGGAACCCCGCGCGCACCAGCACCGCCATGCCGTCATACGGCACGCCGTCCTTGTGCAGCGTCTCGGCCTTCTCGGCCACCCAGCGCGCTTCCGCCTCGCCGTCCCACAGCGCATGCACCTCAACCTTGTCGCCGGCGCCACCGGCGGACCACAGCGTCTTGCCCAGCCGCCCCTCGTTATTCGCAATCACCCCACCCGCAGCCGCCAGAATGTTTCCGGTGGAACGATAATTCTGCTCAAGCCTGACCACCGTGGCGCCGGGAAAATCCTTCTCGAACCGCAGGATGTTATCAATCTCCGCCCCGCGCCATCCGTAGATGGACTGGTCGTCGTCGCCAACGCAGCAGATATTGTTGCTCTCAGGCGCCACCAGCAGCCGCAGCCACAGATACTGCGCCACGTTCGTATCCTGGTATTCGTCCACCATGATGTATTTGAATTTCTTGCGGTACTGCGCCAGCACATGCGCCTGCCCCGGGTCGCGCAAAATCGTAATCACATGCAAAAGCAAATCGCCGAAATCGCACGCGTTCTGTTGCCGCAGCCGGTCCTGATACCGCCGGTAATACGCAGGTGCCTTCCCGTCCGCTATTTCCGATGCGTCCTTCGGCCCCACCTGCTCCGGCGTCAGCCCCTTGTCCTTCCACCGGCTGATGGCCGAAAGCAGCGCCTTGGGCGGGAACCGCTTCACGTCCACGTTATCCGCCTCGAACATCTGCTTGATGATGCGCAACTGGTCGTCATCGTCGATGATGGTGAATTGCTGCGTCAGCCCCACCAGCTCCGCATGCTGGCGCAGCATGCGCGCCGCCAGCGCGTGGAACGTGCCAAGCCACCAGCCCTCTACCGGCTGCCCGCCTAACGTCGCGGACACGCGGTGCTTCATTTCCTGCGCCGCCTTGTTGGTGAACGTCACCGCCAGAATCTGGCTGGGCCACGCACGGCCCGTGTTCAGCATGTGCGCCAGCCGCGTGGTCAAAACCCGCGTCTTGCCCGTACCCGCCCCCGCCAGCACCAGCACCGGCCCGTCCAAAGCCTCCACCGCCTGCCTTTGCGACGGATTCAGGCCGGAAAGATACGGCAGGTCGTGCGGGGTGGGTTGCGGCTGGGTCATGGCACAGGTATTAAAGCAAGCATGATGAAATTGGAACTGCCGCGCTGGTACGACTTGCACGCCCATTTCAGGCAGGGGCCGATGATGCCCGGCCTGATCGCCGACCATATTAAAATGGGCTGCGCCGGCATTCTGGCCATGCCCAACACCAAACCCCCTGTGGCAAAGGTGTTAAAGGCCGATGCCGGTGACTGCTGGTCCATCGAGGAATACAGCGACATGCTGTTCGCCGCGGGCGCCGACGCCTTCGACGACGTCATCATCCCCCTCTACCTCACCGGCAACACCACCCCGGCCATGATCGAGGCGGGCGCAAAATCCGGCCTCCTGCGCGCCGCCAAATACTACCCGCCCCACGGCACCACCGGCGCCGATTTTGGGGTACCCTTCCAGACCTACATCGAAAACGGCGTGTTCCAGGCCATGGCCGACAACAACGTCATTTTGAACATCCACGGCGAGGAACACGGCCTTTCCGGCGAGCCTTACTTCGGTCGCCACGAAAACGCCGAGGAATTCTTCTATAAAAACCGTCTCCCCCGCGCCATCGACGCCTGCCCGACCCTCAAAATCGTCGGCGAACACGTCACCACCAAAGTCGCGGCAGAATTCATTCAAAAAGCGCCCGCCACCGTCGCCGCCACCGTCACGCCCCAGCACCTCCTCTACACCGTGGGCCACCTGCTGCAGGGCTTCAAATACCACCTCTATTGCCTGCCCCTCATCAAGTTCGAGGATGACCGCGCCGCCCTGCGCGCCGCCATCACGGCGGACGGCCAGACCAAATTCTTCGCCGGCACCGATTCCGCCCCCCACGCCGAAAAAGTCACCCCCTGCGGCTGCGCCGCGGGCTGCTACACCGGCGGCATCGCCCCGCAGCTTTATGCGCAGGCCTTCGAAGATTCAAATTGCGATTTATTCGCCCCAAATTTTAAACAATTTTTATGCGTCAACGGCCCCCGCTTCTACAACCTGAAGTTGCCGGCCGAAACCTTCACGATGCTCAAGCAAAATCAACCGCTTGAATGTGAAAAACACGGCATAATCCCCCTGCCTGTCGGCATGTCCGGAAACACTGCTGCGTTGCACTGGACGATTGCGAAAAATTAACTTTTATTCGTTACGCTTTAAGTGAACGTTAAATGTGACTCAAGTAATCCAACCGTGGGGGCGAGGATTTGCTGACGAACAACTTGACGCTCGTGTCTGTCATTGCCGGTATCCTGTTCATTCTGGCCATGATCGCCATAGCAGCGTCCTTTAAAAAACCTGTCTACCGCCGTAAAGGCCAGTTGCTTCTTTTGAACGAACAGAAATTTCTGGCGGCGCTCATGCTCGCATTGCCGCCTGATACCATAGCCACTTTCAAAATCCGCCTGCTCGACATCGTCACCGTCCATGACGGCCGCAACGGCCGCTCGCTTGACGGCGACCTCGCCGATTACAGCGTCGATTTCGTACTGGTCGACCGCAACACCAGCGACGTCAAACTCTGCATCGAAATGGACATGGACTCGAAAACATCGTCCGAACGTCTGGCGCGCAATACGTTCATATCCCGTGCGCTGCGCCGGGCGGGCATACCGCATCTGCGCCTGCCGCTGGTGCGCTATTACGACCCGGCCCGCCTGCGCCAGGTTCTGGTGGAGGCGATGAACACGCCCGTCGTGCAGGAAAAGCCCAAGGAAAAAGTCGCCTACGCCTACCCGAAAACCGCGATTACCGCGAAGGCCTGACGGTGTAATTCGCGCGCGCAGCCTGTTGCCGCTGCGCGCGCGCCACCAGTTCCATGCGGGCCTGCGGGTTGTGCATCACGCGCGAAAAATCCTGCGCATGGTCTTCCGCGTGCCGCTCGATCGGGTAATCCTCGTATGATTGCTGGTCCGCCAGCCGCGCATAAAATTCCGGGTGGTTGATGAACGACAAAAGCACCGCGGGCGTGCGCAGCTTCTCGTCCACCCTGTCGAAATTCCCCGTCCGCGCGCAGTCACCCAGGTAGATGTGCACGGTATGCGTCAGCTCGTGGTACATCGTGCGGTCGAACTGCTCCATCGACGCGAACGCCACGTCCTCCGCCTTGTTCATGCGAACGGTGCAACCCTGCATCGCCCGCCCCTGCTGGCACATGCCGGCCACGATGCCGCTGTCGTCGCGCGGCATGTCCATGGCCTTCACCGCCGCTTCCGGCATACCGGAAATGCGCGCATACATCCGCGCAAAACTCTGCCCGTAAGCCAGCTTTTCATCATGCGACCACTCGTCCCATTCGTTGACGGCGTCGTTGAACGGGCCTGACTGCGCCAGCACCGGGTACATATGCGTTTTCATCACCGTGTCGATTTTCGTCATCAGCGGCTCAAGCCTGCAATCCTTGATGAGGAAGAAAATACGGTCCTTGTCCTCCTCCGCCATGGAATCCACCCCGCCATGCGCCAACCGCGTCACCAGCAAAGCGCGCACGTCGTTGTCGAGCGGCACGTTCTTTTTCATGTAATGGTCGGTCAAATGGCGGGCGATGCCGCGCTCGGCTTCCGCCCCGTCGCTTTCGGCGGCCAGCGTCACCCGGCGCACGGCAACCGGGTCGCCGTGCTGTAAACCGTTAATGTTGGCTTCAAAAATATCCCGAAGGCTCATCTCGGCCCCAGTCTACCCGGCAACCTTTAACATATTATCAATATGAGGGTTTTAACCGGCCAGTACGTGCTTGAAATTATGCGCTTTTTCCCAGCGCTCGGTCACGCCCGCATCCGGCATCGTGCCCGCACCGCCTTGCGCGAATACCGGCATCAGGTCTTTCCCCGTGCGCAGGCCCGCGCTCACCCACTCGGCCCCGTCGGTAATGGCATAAAGCTGTCCGGCCTTCTGGCCCTTCACCGCACCGTCCGCCCACTGCCCCGTCAAAGGCCAGTTCAGCTTCGCGCGTTCGATGGCGCTTTCGTCCACCAGCGCCGGGTCCACATGCGGAAATACATGCCGCGGCGACAGCCACATTTTCTCAGGCTTTATGCCCCGGCGCCAAAGCGTAATGGCGTCGTTCACCAACTGGCTCACCGCATGCGGCGGCACGTCCGTCGTGTTGATGACAAGGTCATACCCCGCATGGTCCTCGATGTCGGCGTTGTAATACGCCTTGAAACGCTCACGCTCGCTGGCCTTACGGGCCATGATGGCGGCTTCGATGTCCTCGATGGACGTATACTTCCCCTCGCCGATACGGCTCGTGTCGTTCTGGATGCGCGCCGCCGCCACCGCCGGGTGCACCTCAAGCTTGATGCGGAACGACATGGGCAGGAAGTGGAACGCCATGCGGGAATCGACCACAAGGTTCTTCGGCGTCCGCGCGAGGTTGATGAACACGGAATCGATCTGCTCGTCGATGGACCTGTCCGTCTCCGCCCGCTTGTTCAGCTCCAGCGTGGTGATGCCCATCTTGTCCGCAATCTTGCGCTGGACCATGCCGGTCGAATACCGGTCGGCCTGCCAGTGGTCCACCAACGCCGTGGTCAAAACGCTCTTCCCCGACCCCAGATCACCGCTGATGGATATGATGACGGGCTTTTCCCCGTCTAAAACGCGGCTTTTCTGAACTGTGTCCTTGGGTGCTGGCATGGGGCTGATGATGCGATGCCCCCGCCGTTTTGACAAGAGGGGCCACTTTTCTGGCAAACAGTTAATAACAAAGGAGAAACTTGACGAACGGGTATTTTCCGGTGCAATGTCTGCCTTGGAAATCAAAAAACCAAAACAAGGGGTTATGGTGGTCATGACCAAATCTGAGCTTATTCGTCGTTTGGCCGAACGCTATCCCGACCTCTACCTCTCGGATCTCGAGCGTGTCATCGACACCGTGTTCGAGGAAATCACCAGGGCCCTCGTCCGCGGCGACCGCGTCGAACTCCGCGGCTTCGGCGCCTTCTCCGTGAAAAAACGCGAAGCCCGCACCGGCCGCAACCCGCGCACCGGCTCCGCCGTCTCCGTCCGCGCCAAGACCATGCCCTTTTTCAAAACCGGCAAATTGCTCCGCGACCGCCTCAACGGCAAAACCGTGGACCCCAACGCGGAAGACAAGTTCTAAGCCAGTGTCCTCCCCGCTACGGCGGGGATTTTACTATAAGGATAAGACATGCCTGCCCCCGCCCTGCCCCGCATCTACTGCTCCATCGACACGGGCGAAACCTCAGCCGCCATCGCCATGGCCAAACAGGTCGTCCCCGCGGGCTGCGGCATCAAGCTCGGTATGGAATTCTTCAACGCGCAAGGCCCGCAGGGCATCGCCGCCGTTAAAGAGGCCGTCCCCGAAGCCTCCCTCTTCATCGACCTCAAATACCACGACATTCCCAACACCGTCGCAGGCGCCCTGCGCTCCATCGCGCGTCTGGCGCCCGACTTCGTGAACGTCCACGCCTCCGGCGGTCCCGACATGATGAAAGCGGGCTTGGCCGCCCTCACCGAAGAATCCGCAAAACGCAACATCCCAACCCCGCGCCTGCTCGCCGTCACCATCCTCACCAGCATGGATGACGCCGCCGTCACCGCCGTCGGCTGGCAGACCCCCATCGGAATGCAGGTCGAACGCCTCGCAAAACTCACCAAAGACTGCGGCCTCGCCGGCGTCGTCTGCTCCCCGCTTGAAATCGAAATCGTCCGCAACGCCTGCGGGCCTGACTTCGCAACAATGGTCCCCGGCATTCGCCCCGCCGATTCCGCCGCCGGCGACCAGAAACGCATGATGACCCCGAAAGACGCCATCGCGCAGGGCGCCACCCACCTCGTCATAGGCCGCCCCATCACACAGGCCAAAGACCCCGGCGCCACCGCTGCCGCTATTATAGCCACCCTGTAATGGTCTAGTGTAAGTACGACAAAGAGGTTCGTCCGCCCATGCTGTCCAACGCCCGAATTGATAAAGCAGGCCGCTCGCTTGTTGAGGCGGGGGAACTGACGGAAGAAGGCATCAAGCTCGAAGACGTATTCGACGCCTATCGCGCCGCGCATCTGGAACCCCTGTCCAAAACCACGCTCGAATTGCAGCAATGGCTGCAAACCTATGGCGGCAATTACTACATCGCCCAGAGGCTGAAACGAAAACCCCAGATTATCCGAAAACTTAAAAGACTGAGCGTCCGCCTGACCCAGCTTCAGGACATCGGCGGCTGCCGCATCATCGTCGATCACAACCACGATGTGGACAAACTGCTGCTCTACCTCAAACAGGAAATCAGCAACCAGACCGGGTTTAAAATCAGCCGCACGACCGATTATCGCGCCAAGGGCCGTGACAATACGGGTTATCGCGCATTGCATGTCATCCTCGAACGGGACGGCCGCAAACTCGAACTTCAAATCAGAAGTCGCATCCAGCATTACTGGTCGGAATCCATCGAACGGACATCCGTCATCTACGGCTATCACCTGAAAGAAGAGGAAGGCGACCCTGTCGTTCTTTCCTACTTCAAAACCCTGTCCAACATGTTCTACGAAATGGAAAGCGGCCGCGAACCCTCGCGCCAGCAAAAGGTCACGCTCGATACCCTGCGCATCGAAGCGGAAAGCATCATCGCCAAGCACGATAAAAACCGCGCCTCCGACAGCTACGTGAACGAAGATGTCATCAAAACCCTTGTAGCCAAGGAAGGAAACACCAAGACACTCCAGAACTGGCTCATCGTTTTCGACTGGAACATCGGAAACTTCGTAACCTGGGATTCAGTCGGCCGCGATTCCGAGGAAGCCATCAAAAAATACGTTTCCTATGAAAAGCAGTTCACCACGGAAGCCAATTACGAAGTCGTCATGATCGGCTCTTCCGATATTTCTTCCGTCCGCAAAACGCACAGCCACTATTTCGGCATCAAGCCTTACGAAAACATACTGGAAAGCCTTGATGAATCGATTCTGGGCTTTTCCTCACGCATGGACATTGACGTAGGCGCACGCCAGATTCTGGCTGTTCTGGTGCGTCGTAAATGCTGGGGCAACAAAGCCATCAAAATTGATACGCTCAAAAACCACATGCTCAAGAACATGATTACGTTCGATTCATCGCTGCGCATCCTGAAGGAAAAAGACCTGATCAGAATGGACGACAGCCAGTCGCCCGTTTCCCTGAACGTGAAGAAAAAGCCGGAAATCGAAAAATACGTTTAAAAACTGGGCCGCGCCGGCCGCAGCATCTTGATGCCCTCGGCGGTCACGAAACCGCGGCGCGCGTACCACGCCTGTAACAGGTCTTCGTCCGCCAGCGGGTTGGTGTCCGAAACCTCCGGCGCCACCGCCAGCGACACTTCCATTTCAAACATGTCCGCAAGGCCGAGAAACCACGCCATCCCGCGCCCGCCATCGCCGCGCCCGGGTTTCAGCGCCTCGAAATCCGAAAGGTAAACCCCCTCGCCTTTGCGCATGCTGATGTCGAACATAACTGCCTTATCCCACAGCCGCACGCTGCCCATGGGCCGTGTGTGATGCTGCGTTTCCAGCATGAAACGTTTGTAAAATCCAAGCTGCCCCGCCGACCATTGCGCGCGCAAAAAACCTTTTTTCACCGGCGGCTGGCTCACAATTGCAATCCCTGCATCATCGCCTGCGGCAGGCGCCGCATACCGCCTTCCGTGCCCGGAATGGCCGAAAAACCGCGCCGTCCGTACCATGCGCGCAGGGCGTCTTCGTCCGCCAGCGGGTTGCCCGGCGCGCCCATCGGCAGCGCGGTCAGCGTCACCACCTGCCCGTATTTTTCCGCGAGGTTCAAAAGCCATGCCATCGCGCGGCCCCCGTGGCCTTTCGTCGTCGCGTACGCGCTCAGGCATTCCAATGCCAGCCGGTCGCCCGGCTTCATCGCCACATCCAGCAACACCTGTTTGTTCCACAGGCGCTGCTCAACGCCGCAGGCCGTATGCCGTTCCGTCTGCGCTTCGAATGCGTTCCAGAACGCCTGCTGCGCTGGCGACCAGTCGATGCGCGCGAACGCCTTGAAGGCGGAAACATCCATCACGTTCATACGGGTCCCCCCGGCCTGCACGGCGGGGCCACGACCGCCGCCGCCAAGGGCGCGCGCCGCATCCAGCGCCCGTCCGTCACCATGAAACCGCGCCGCGCATACCATGCGCGCAGCGCCGCGGCCCTCTTCAAAGGGTTGCGCCCCCGGCCCGTCGGCGTAACCGAAAGCGTCATCGCCTGCTGGTGCCGGTCGCACAAATTCAAAAGCCATTTCATGGCCGCGCCCCCATGCCCCCTGCCCGGTTCGTAAACCGCCAGGCTCATCAGGTGAACGCTATCGCCCGGCATCACCGCCACCTCAAGCCGCGCCTTGTCTTGCCATTGCCGCATCAGGGCGCCGTTGATTTGCAGCAGCGTCGTCTCCCCGTCCAGCGCATCCCTGAACGCGCGCTGCGACGGCGACCAGTCGGCACGATTGAAAACAAGGCTGGGCTTGGGAACGGACACCATGCCGCGCACCATATTTTGCATAATAAATAATGTCAAATAAACTGGCCGTGACAGGAATTACGTCCTATTATCATTGCTGGAATAACAAAGGGTTGCGCCCCGGCGCTTTTTTCGCCAAACGAACTGAACAGCCCGAAAAAACAAAACGAAACAAACACTTATGACCACCAAAATCAAGATATGCGGCCTCAGGGAAGCGGCCCACCTCAAAACCGCCGAAGCCGCGGGCGCCCATTTCGCGGGCTTCGTCTTCTTCCCGAAATCCCCCCGCAACATCAGCCCCCGCGACGCAGGCGCCCTCGCAACGCACACCGCCCTCACCACCGTCGGCCTCTTCGTCGACCCGGATGACGAAACCCTGCGCGAAACCCTGCGCCACGCTCCCCTCAAAATGATTCAGCTCCACGGCGACGAATCGCCGCGCCGCGTCGCCAGCATCAGGGCGCTCACCGGCCTGCCCGTCATGAAGGCCCTGCGCATCGCCGTGGCGGACGACCTCAAACCCGTGGCCGACTACGCGCAGGTGGCCGACTGGCTGCTCTTCGACGCGAAAATCGAAGGCGCAACCCTGCCCGGCGGCACGGGCCGCAATTTCGACTGGTCCATCCTGAAAAACTACCAAAGCCCCAAACCGTGGATGCTGGCGGGCGGCCTCACCCCCGACAACGTCGCCGATGCGCTGCAAACCCTGAAACCCGATGCGGTTGATGTCTCCTCCGGCGTCGAAACCGCGCCGGGCGTCAAAGACGCTTGCAAAATCGACGCGTTTATTGCGAAGGTGCGGGCATGCTGAACTCCCTGAAAAACCAGCCTGATGAACGCGGCCATTTCGGCCCCTATGGCGGGCGCTACGTCGCCGAAACCCTGATGCCCCTCATCCTCGATGTCGAAAAGGCATGGAGCGCGGCTAAAAGCGACCCCGCCTTCTGGGCCCAGTTCGACGAACTCCAGCGCGACTACGTAGGCCGCCCCTCGCCCCTCTATTTCGCGGAACCGACCACCAAAAAACTCGGCGGTGCCAAAGTCTACTTCAAGCGGGATGAGCTGAACCACACCGGCTCCCACAAAATCAACAACACCATCGGCCAGATTTTGCTGGCCATGCGCATGGGCAAAACCCGCATCATCGCTGAAACCGGCGCGGGCCAGCACGGTGTCGCCACCGCCACGGTCTGCGCGCGCTTCGGCCTGCCCTGCACCGTGTTCATGGGCGCGACCGACATCGAGCGCCAGAAACCCAACGTCTTCCGCATGAAGCTGCTCGGCGCCGAAGTGCGCCCCGTAACCTCCGGCGCAGGCACCCTGAAAGACGCCATGAACGAAGCCATGCGCGACTGGGTCACCAACGTGCACGACACCTTCTACATCATCGGCACCGTCGCGGGCCCGCACCCCTACCCCGCCATGGTGCGTGACTTCCAATCCGTCATCGGCCGCGAAGCGCGCGCCCAGATGCTGGAACGCGAAGGCCGCCTGCCCGACATGCTGGTCGCCGCCATCGGCGGCGGCTCCAACGCCATGGGCCTCTTCCACCCGTTCCTTGACGATGAAAGCGTAAAAATCACCGGCGTCGAAGCCGGCGGCCATGGCCTCGATAAACAGCACGCGGCCTCCCTCACCGGCGGCCGCCCCGGCATCCTCCACGGCAACATGACGTATCTGTTACAGGACGAAGACGGCCAGATTACCGAGGCGCACTCCATCTCCGCCGGTCTCGACTATCCGGGCATCGGCCCCGAACATTCGTGGCTGCACGACAACAAACGCGCCGACTACGTTTCCGTCACGGATGATGAAGCCCTCGAAGCCTTCCGCATGTGCACCCGCCTCGAAGGCATCATCCCCGCGCTCGAACCCGCCCACGCCTACGCGCAGGTCATGAAAATGGCCCCGAAAATGGCGAAGGATAAAATCATCGTCATGAACATGTGCGGTCGCGGCGACAAGGACATCTTCACCGTCGCCGAACGCTTCGGAGTGACGTTGTGACCCTTGCGCTTGCGGATGAACTCAAGGCCCTCGTGCCTGCGCTGGGCCCCGCTTTGAGCCGCGCCATCGGCGCGCTGCCGCCGTCGCTGGCTCTGAAGAAAATCGCCTACTACCGCGTCAGCTCCGACATCGTGCTGCAAAAACGCGCCGCCTTCCGCAAGCTGAAATCCGACTTCCTGCGCTTCCTGGGCCAGCACAACGGCGAAGACCTGCGCATGATGGGCCTCAACGACTACGCCGTCGAACGCATGCGCGACCATGGCCGCATGCCCGCCAACAACCCCGGCGAACAGATGGACTGCACGGTCGACCACATCCTCTCGCTCAATTTCGGCGGCCTCAACACCATCGACAATCTCATGCTCATCCCGGGCCGGGTGAACATGCTGAAAAACGACATCGAACGCGCACAATTCTCCGCCGCTCCCTACGCCCACGTCATCACCATCGTGCCCGCCATCCCGGACGCGCGTGTGCCCTACATCCCCGGCGGCTTCCAGAAAGCCCAGCAACCCGACAAGACGTTATCCGCATGACCAACCGCATCGACACCGTATTCGCAAGCCTCGACCGCGCCGCGCTCATCACCTTCATCACCGCGGGCGATCCGGACGTCGCGACATCCCTCAAGGTCCTCAAATCCCTGCCCGCCGCGGGCGCCGACATCATCGAACTCGGCATGCCCTTCACCGACCCCATGGCCGACGGCCCCACCATTCAGGCGTCCGCCCTGCGCGCGCTGGCCGCCGGCGCGACCATGAAAACCACGCTCCAGCTCGTCCGCGACTTCCGGAAAGAGAATGCGACAACCCCCATCGTGTTGATGGGCTACGCCAACCCGGTCTACCAGTACGGCCTGCCCGAATTCGTGCGCGACGCGGCCCACGCGGGCGTGGATGGCTTCATCATCGTCGACCTGCCGCCGGAGGAAGACGACGCGCTGTTCCACGAAGCCCGCGCGCACAACCTGCACCTCGTGAAACTGGTAACGCCCACCACGAACGTCGACCGTCTGAAAACCGTGCTGCCCAAGGCGTCGGGCTTCCTCTACTACGTCTCCATCACCGGCATCACGGGGGCCGCGTCAGCCGACGTGGGCGCGGTCAAAAAGCATGTCGATGAAATCCGCAAACACACGAACCTGCCCATCGCGGCAGGCTTCGGCATCCGCACGCCGGAAGACGTGAAGGCGTTTGCCAATGCCGTCGACGCGGTCGTCGTCGGCTCGGCAATCGTCTCTCAGGTGGAAAAGGGCGGCGACGCCGCCGCCTTTATCAGGACGCTTGCCGCGTCTTTGTGATGCCGCGCACGCACATGGCCGCGAACACCGATTTGGCCAGCGTACCCGCGATGAACGGCATGAAGCCCGCGACCAGGGCGGCATCCCAGCCCATCTGCGGCAGGCCGTAGGCAAGCCACAGCACCCCGCCCGCGAAGATAACCGCGTGGCCCAGCAGCATCAGGCCGGTGAGCGCAACCACGCCCTTGAAGCGATGCGCGATGAACCCCAGAAGAATGGCCGCCGCCACGAAACCGATAAGGTAACCCCCTGTAGGACCAGCGAAATACGCCGGACCCATGGCCGCCATTGCCCCTTGCGCGAAAACGGGATAGCCTGCGGCCCCTAGACCAAGGTAGATGGCAACAGACGTGACACCGGCATACAAGCCCAGCACACACGGCAACATCAAAACCACCGCGCTCTGCATCGTCAGCGGCACGGGCCAGAACGGTATCTGAATCTTCGCACTCACAATCAACAAGGCGACCCCGATGACCACACACAGTGCTTGGCTCAAGCGTTTGCTGTTGAAAGACGGCAATGCTGCAACGGTTTTCATGACGACCCTCATTGGTATGTCGGTTGTTGGAATAACCCTATGTGTACCCAAATCCACGGCTCTTGCCAATGACCGGGTATACGTGACCGTCCGCAAAAAGGCGGAGCCTGAGAAAACGCTGCCCGCGACCGTGCGCGTGTTCGGAAAAGGCGACATCGCCCAGAGCCGCCTGCAAAGCCCGACCGACATATCGTCCCGCGTCACCGGCTTCTCCTTCAACGACCCGTTCGGCCGCTTCAACCCCGCCCCCAGCATGCGCGGGCTTATCCAGCCGGGTTTGGGCGACGAGCCGTCGGTCGGTTTCTTCAACGACGGCATGTACCTCTCGGGCCGTTCCTCCATCAATTCGCTGGCGTTCGACCTTGAGCGCATCGAGGTCGCAAAAGGCCCGCAGAACGCGCTGTATGGCCGCAACACCTTCGGCGGCGCCATCAACGCCATATCGGCCATGCCCACGCAAAAGGCCGAAATGGGCATCGACGCCCAGTACGGCACCAAGGACCGCATGCAATCCACGGCCTATGTCTCGGGCCCCATCAACGACGTGCTGTCAGCGCGCCTCGCCCTCTACATGCGCGACTGGGGTGGCTACTACAGCAACACCACGGCCAACGGCCCCGAAATAGGCCGCGAACAGACGCAGGCAGGCCGCCTGACCCTGCGTTACACGCCCCAACCCACGCGCGACATCGTCCTGCGCCTGACGCAGGTGCATGACGACGACAGCCAGCCCAAGGGCTTCCTCGTTCCCGCCAATTGCGGCACCAGCACCATAACCGGCCTGCCGCGTTACTATTGCGGCGAACTGCCCGAGGACGGCAGCCCCTACGGCGCCAATGCGGGCCATGACGGCTACCAGCGCAGCCACAGCCGCGCACAGGTGGAATGGACCGAAAACCTGAGCGACGAAACCACGCTGAACGTGATGGTCGGCGGCTCCACGGAAGAATCCAAATTCTCCCGCGATGACGACTTTTCCGGCACGCAGGCCGCGCGCGCGGGCATCGACACCCGCCGCTACGACGCGCAGGCCGACGCCCGCCTGAACTACACCCCCGACCACCGCAAATGGGAGGGTCTGGTGGGCATGAGCCTGTACCACTTCTTCAACCACACCCACCGCATGGACCAGTACTACGTGCTGGGCCAGACCCGCCCCGGCGGGCCGGTTGTGAACACCTATACCGACACCGCCTCCCTCTACGGCAGCGTCGCCTTCGCCCTGCCCGCCGATTTCAAGCTGACGCTGGACGGACGCATGCAGCAGGAATGGAAGGCGCTGCGCTCGGATATCCGCGATTTGTCGGGCACACCGCTCGACCTGTCGGATAGCTGGCGCGCTTTCACCCCGAAAATCACCCTGAGCTGGCAGGAAAACCCCGCCGACATCCTCGTCTACGGCAGTATCGGCAAGGGGTACAAAAGCGGCGGGTTCAACGAACGCGCCAACATCTTCGACGGCGAACGCAGCTTCGGGCCCGAACAGAACTGGACCTACGAGGCGGGGATCAAGAACATCCCCGTGCGCGAAAACCTGAGTTTCGACCTCTCGGCTTTCTACATCGACTGGCAGGACCAGCAGGTGCTGGCCTATTCATCCGCCGGGACCACCAACAACTTCTTCCTGAACAACAGCGCGCAATCCACCGTCAAGGGCATTGAAACCGCCCTGCGCTGGCAGCCGACGGCCAACACAAATATCAATTTCTACTACACCTACGCCGACGCCCGGTTCGACAGCTATAACGACCCGGACCTGCGCACCGTGCAGGGCTTCGCCCCCACCGGCGACGTCGGCGGCAACCGCCTGCCGCGCTATTCCCCCCACCATTTCGGGGCGGAACTGGAAAACCGCCGGAGCCTTGAAACGCTGGACGCATGGGAATGGGTGAACACGGCCCAGCTTAGCTTCCAGTCCAGCCAGTATACGGACAACGCCAACCTCGCCAAAACCGGCAACCGCACCCTTCTTAACCTTCAGACCGGTGTGGATTCAGGCGCGGCCTATGCTGGCATTTACGTGGACAATGCGTTAAATGAACGGGACCCTTCGGTCGGCATCTCCTGGTCTGATGCCCGCGCGGGGTTCAGCCGCGCCTGGCTGGTCGTGCCGCAGGATGGCACCACCATCGGCGTGCGCGGCAAATTGAAGTTTTAACAAGGGATACGCTGCACCATGAACTGGTTGTCCAATTTCATCCGTCCGAAGATCCGCTCGCTGGTCGAAACCCAGAAGGAAGTGCCGGACAATCTGTGGACCAAGTGCCCGTCCTGCGAAGGCATGCTGTTCCAGCGCGACCTGAAAGAACGCCTGAACACCTGCAACCACTGCGGCTACCACCTGCGCTGGCCGGTGGAAGAGCGCCTCGCCCACCTGTTCGACGGCGGCCACTATGAAAACCTGAAACTGCCCCGCGTGGCGGCAGACCCGCTGAAATTCAAGGACCGCAAGAAATACGCCGACCGCCTGAAGGAAGCGCGCGACGATACCGGCCGCCAGGACGCCATGATCGTGGGCGTGGGCGCGGTTGAGAACCGCGAAATCGTGGTCGCGGCGTTCGACTTTGAATTCATGGGCGGGTCCATGGGCACGGGCGTCGGCGAATCCATCGTCATGGCCGCGGAAGAAGCGGTGAAGCGCAAGCTGCCGCTGCTCATCATCCCCGGTTCCGGCGGCGCGCGCATGCAGGAAGGGGCGCTCAGCCTTATGCAGATGCCGCGCACCATCATCGCCGTGCAGATGGTGAAGGAAGCGGGCCTGCCCTATTTCGTGCTGCTGACCGACCCCACCACCGGCGGCGTTTCCGCATCCTTCGCCATGGTCGGCGACATCCACATGGCCGAACCCGGCGCCATGATCGGCTTTGCCGGCAAGCGCGTCATTCAGGAAACCATCCGCGAGGCGCTGCCCGAGGGCTTCCAGACCGCTGAATACCTGGTCGAGCACGGCATGGTCGACATGGTCGTCGCGCGCGACCAGCAACGCACCACCATCGCCCGTTTAATCGGTTTCCTGACCCAGCCTTTGTCCGGCGGCGGCAAGGGCCGCAAGGGCCGCGACAAGGCCGACGGCAGCACCCTCAGCATGAAGGCCAAGGCCGCCGAATCGAAAGCCCGTGCCGCAGGCGCGGTGGCCCGTCTGGCCAGCACCGCGCCCGACGGCGCAAACACGAACGCGAACGACGACGTCATCGTCCCCCTGCGCCGCAAGGCCGCCCGCTAAAACATGTCGTCGGACGCCGCGCACCCCAACCCGGATGTCGCGCGGCGTCTGGCGCACCTCTATACCCTGCACCGCACGGAAATAGACCTGCGGCCGGACATGCAGGCCGGGAAAACCTCCCCCTACCGCGCCCTTCTCGCAAAACTCGGCAATCCGCACTTCAAACTGCCCCCCGTGGTGCACATCGCGGGCACCAACGGCAAGGGCTCGACCCTCGCTTTCCTGCGCGCCATGGCGGAAGATGCGGGCAAGCGGGTGCATGTCTACACGTCCCCCCACCTCGTCACGTTCAATGAACGCATAAGGCTGGCCGGCAGCCTGATTACGGACGAGGCGCTGATAGCCTTGTATGACCGCGTGGAAGCCGCCAATGGCGACGCCCCTGTCACCTTCTTCGAATTCACCACTGCCATGGCCTTCCTGGCCTTCGCCGAAACCCCGGCGGACCTTGTGTTGCTGGAAACCGGCATGGGCGGGCGGCTGGACTGCACGAACGTGGTCGAAAACCCCGTCGCCACCGCCATTACGAAAATATCCTTCGATCACACCGAGTTTCTGGGCGATACGCTGCCCAAAATCGCCGCCGAGAAGGCGGGCATCATGAAACCGGGCATACCCTGCGTCATCGGCAACCAGATGGACCCGGGACTGGTGCTGCCTGTATTCGAGGACACCGCAAAGCGCACAGGCGCGTGGCTGATTCCCGCCGTTCTGCCGGAAGGCAGCCCCGCCCCGAACCTGATGGGCCTGCACCAGCTTGAGAATGCCGCCGTGGCGGCAACATTGGGTGAGTTATTGAACTTGCCACCCCACAACATCAGGCGTGGCCTGACACAGGCCCAGTGGCCCGCCCGGCTTCAACTGGTCAGGTCGAACCCCGAAATCTGGTTCGATGCCGCCCATAACGACTCCGGCGCCCAGGCTTTGGCGGCCCAGCTGGGGGTATGGCGCGGACATGGTCAGGTCATCCACCTTATCGTCGGCCTTGCCGCCGATAAGGATACCGATGCGTTCTTCGGCGCCCTGAAGGGACACTACGACCGCCTGACCCTCGTTGACCTGCCCGCCGCCCGTAAACCGCAGACGGCGGCACAGTTGAAAACCCGGGCGGAACTGCCCGATGCCGCGACGGCGGCCACCCTCAGCGAAGCCATTGAAAACGCAGGAAAAAACATAAAAATCGTCGTTGCAGGGTCGCTTTACCTGTATCAGGGCCTGTTTTAGCCGGTTCTTAACCTGCATATGTCATAAGAAGGTATGAATTTAACCAAGCACTTTGAATTCGCCACGTCTGACGAGAACCCGCGGGACTTTCTGCTCTGCTGGTACGGGCACACGGTGGGCTACTTCAAAATGGGCGGGGTGAAGCAATGGGCGCCGCTGGCCCCTGCCTTCAAAGACCTTTTCGTCATGGACGAGGAAGGCAAGCTGCCCATGTTCCTCGACAACCTGAAGCCCGAAGGCTGGCTTAAGGACCATGTCGACGCCGAACTGCAGACCGATTACATCCGCGACGGCAAACGCTTCCTGTCCAACCTCGTGATTTACCACCGCAACGGCGGGCTGGATTTGGACAACGACGGCAGCCAGTCCGAAATCATGCTCGACGAGCGCCTGACCCAGTTGGCCGATTTCGTGGACAAGGACGGCATTTTCACCGGCAAATGCAGCATGCCCAAGGGTATGAGCGACGACCCGGTTTTCGAACACGCCGTGGCCAAATACTGGGAAAACAAGCACATGCCGCGCTTTTCCGGCGCCGAGCTGAAATTCCCGACCTGCCTGTCCGTGCATGGCGACACCGAACCGGCTTTGGACAAGCCCTTCAACGTCATCGCCAAATACCCGGGCCGCTTCGGTTATGAGGCGCTGGGCGTGAACGAATTCCTCGGCATGAAGATGGCGAAGGCCGCGGGGCTTGATACGCCCGCCTTCGCACTGGTCGACCAAGGCGACAACCTGCCCCCCATCTACATGATTGAGCGTTATGACATTCCCTTCAAAGGCGTGCATGACGAATGGCTGATTACGCAGGATTTCTGCACCCTGATGCAGAAAAAGGGCGACGACAAGGACGCCTGTTCGCTGGAACAGATCGGCAAGCGCATCGCCGAAGTCTCCAAACTGGCCGGCCACGACCAGACCCACAAAAACCTTGAAGACTTCTTCAAGCGCAGCGCCTTCGCGTGGATCATGAACGATGGCGATCTGCACATGAAGAACATGTCGATGCTCTACGCCTTCGACCCCGCTGCAAAAACCATCCGGGACATCAGCTTCGCCCCCTGCTACGACCCCACGACGGACGTGTTTTCCAACCGCGGCGGCGTGGACGCGACGCTGCGCATGAGCGGCAAGAAAAGCAACCTGAAGGTCAAAAGCTTTATCGATTTCGCCCAGAACCTCGGCCTGTACAAGGACGAGAACGGCAAAACCGACCCGAAAAAGGTCGAGGCCGTCATTCTCGACATGGCGAAAACCGCGGCTGACACCGCCGTCGACTTCGCGCGCAACATGCCCGGATTCATCAAGGACCATGCATGGTCCTTCGACGTGAAGGTGCAGGCAAGCCACGTGGTGGACCGCGCCCGCGCGCTGGGCGTGAAAGGCCTGGACTGGGACAGCGACGCGGTATGGAAGGAATTCAAGACCAAGGGCCCGCTGGCGCGCCGCGCCGAACAGGAGATGGAAGAGCGCATGGGCAGCCTGAAATACGGCTCCGAAGCCCGCAAGGACCCGCGCGGCCATTTCGCAAAGTGACCATATTAAAGGCATAAGCCGCGACTTTGAACGCTTTGGGCCTTTTTTCAGTCATATAGCCGCACTATAGTTGATGCCATAAGATGAAAGGCATCCTATGAGCGCAGCAAAAATCGTCCTCGTCGATGACGACAAGAACATCCTCACCTCCGTCACCATGGCGCTTGAGGCTGAAGGTTTCGACGTCAAAACCTACAACGAAGGCGAATCCGCGCTGAAGGGCCTGCAGGCATCCCCGGCGGACTTAGCCGTGCTCGACATTAAAATGCCGCGCATGGACGGCATGGAAGTGCTGACCAAATTGCGCGAGACGAGCCAGATGCCGGTCATCTTCCTCACCTCCAAGGATGACGAAATCGACCAGCTGCTCGGTTTCAAGATGGGCGCGGACGATTACATCACCAAACCCTTTTCCCAGCGCCTGCTGATCGAGCGTATCCGCGCCATCCTGCGCCGTGAAACCCTGCGCGCGCAGGGCCCCGACGCCGGCAACGCCGCCAAAATTTTGAAACGCGGCGAACTGGTGCTGGATGACGAACGCCATTTGTGCACCTGGAAGGGCCTTGAAGTGCCCCTTACGGTCACCGAATACCTGCTGGTCAAGGCGCTGGCCGCCCGCCCCGGCCACGTGAAGAACCGCGACGCCCTGATGGATCAGGCCTACGGCGAAACCATTTACGTCGACGATCGCACCATCGACAGCCACGTCAAGCGCGTGCGCAAGAAATTCAAATCCATCGACGACGATTTCAATCACATCGAAACCGTCTACGGCGTCGGCTACCGCTATAAAGAATAAGTTGGCGCACACTCGCCCCATCTGCTTCATTGGGTCCGCATGAACCGGACCGAACTGACCTTCCGCAAATTCCGCCGGCTGGCCACGCTGCCCTACCGCCAGCGCTGGGTCAGCCGCCTGACCTTGCGTATCTTCGCGGTCAACGTCATGGCGCTGATCGTGCTGGCCTTCGGCCTGCTTTACATTTCGCGCTACCAGCAGGAACTGATTGCGGGCGAACTCGACGGCCTTGAACGGCAGGCGCAGATTTACGCGGGCGCCATTGCGGAGGCAGCGCGGTACTCCTCCCTCATCACCGCCCCTGACCCCGCCATGGGCGTCATGGTGCGCGACAGCCTTTCGCGCGAACGCACGCGCAACATGGTGCGCCGTTTGGGTGAAACCACCATCAACCGCATCCGTGTTTTCAACGATCAGGGCCGCCCCATGGGCGATTCCGACATTCTGGGCGGCACCGGCGGCATTATCCGCGCCCAGCCGCTGGCGCCCATGATGCTGGGCGGCGGCATGCAGCATTACGAACGCAGCATCATGAACATGTTCGTAGACCTGCTGCCCTCTGGCCTGCGCCTTAAAACATACCCCGAAGGCCCGCGCGGTCGCCGCGGCGCCGACCCCTTCCCCGACGTGCGCGAGGCGCTGGAAGGCCGCACGTCGTCCACCGCGTGGGTTTCCGGCCCGCATGCGCGCGACATCATCCTCTCTGCCGCCGTGCCCGTGCAGCATTTGAAACAGGTTCTTGGCGTCGTCTACGTCACGCGCGACGGCAACACCATTGCGGAATCCATCCGCCAGATGAAGCTCGACATCATCAAGCTGTTCGGCATCGCGCTCGGCATCACGTTCTTCCTGTCGTTCTATCTGGCCGCCGGCATTACGCGGCCGCTGAAACGCCTGTCGCGCGCCGCCGAACAATTGCGCCGCGGCAACCGGCAGGCCGAAATTCCCGACCTTACCGACCGCCGCGACGAAATCGGCGACCTGTCGCAGGCTTTGCGCGACATGACCGCGGCGCTGGCCGCGCGCCTCGATTCCATCGAACGCTTCGCGGCGGACGTCTCGCACGAACTGAAAAACCCGCTGACCTCCCTGCGTTCCGCCATCGAGACCGTGCAACTGGTCAAGGAAAAATCCGACCGCGACAAGCTCATGGGCATTGTCATGCATGACATCCAGCGCCTCGATCGCCTGATTTCCGATATTTCCGGCGCATCCCGCCTCGATGCGGAACTCTCACGCGAGGACATGGGCTTGGTCGACCTGCGCCCGCTGCTGGTGCAGATGGCGGAAACCTACGTCACCCCCATCAAGCGCCTGTCGCCCAACGACGAACCCGTACCCGTCATGCTCGACCTGCCGCCGGAAGACGAAGTCCTCATCATCTCAGGCATTGAAGGCCGTCTGGCGCAGGTGTTCAGGAACCTTATCGACAACGCGCTCTCCTTCTCCCCCGCGGGCGCAAGCGTCACCATCCGCGTCCAGCGCGACGTGGCCAAACGCCAGTTGAAAGTCATGGTCGACGACCAGGGCCCCGGCATTCCCGACGCCAAGCTGGGCGCCATCTTCGACCGCTTCTATTCCGAGCGTCCGGAAGGAGAGGCGTTCGGCCGCCATTCCGGCCTCGGCCTGTCCATCGCCAAGCAGATCGTGGACGCGCACCGGGGCGCGATTTATGCTGAAAACATCACCGACGAAACCGGCGCGCGCAAGGGTGCGCGCTTCACGGTGGCGCTGAACGCACTGGGATAGATACGGGAGACAAACCATGGCCCGCAAAAAAGCCGAACCGCCCAAACGCAAAATCCTGCTCGTCACCGGCCTCAGCGGCGCGGGTATGTCGTCCGCCCTCAAGATCTTCGAGGACATGGGCTACGAGGTTTTCGACAATTTCCCCCTCGATTTCATATCGCCCCTGCTGGAACAGAAAGGGCATGAAGACACGCCCATCGCCTTCGGCCTCGACACCCGCTCGCGCGGGTTTTCACCGGAAGCGGTGCTGGCCCACCTTGAAACCCTGCGCCGGAACGACGGCTACGACGTGGGTCTCGTGTTCATGGGCGCGGGCAACATGGTGTTGCAGAAACGCTTCTCCGAAACGCGGCGCGGCCACCCGCTGGCCAAGGACCGCCCGGTGCTGGACGGCATAAGGCAGGAACGCACATGGCTCAGGCCCCTGATGGACGCGGCGGGTTTGCAGATCGACACCTCCGGCCTGTCCATCCACGACCTGCGCCGCACGCTGGAAGCCTCCGCCGCGCCCGGCGCCCACAAGCGCAGCCTTGCCGTGACGGTCATGTCCTTCGGCTTCAAGAACGGCGTCCCGCGCGAGGCGGACATGGTGCTCGACGTGCGCTTCCTGAAAAACCCGCATTGGGTCGACCGCCTGCGCCCCATGACCGGGCTTGAAAAAAAGGTCCAGAACTACGTCGCGGGCGATGTCGATTTCGACGCTTTCATGCGCCATGCGCAGGAAATGCTGGCCCTGCTGCTGCCGCGCTATTCCGAGGAAGGGAAGTTTTACTTCACCCTCGCCATCGGCTGCACCGGGGGCAAGCACCGTTCGGTGTTCGTGGCCGAAAAGCTGACGCGCGCCATCGCCGCCAAGGGCCTGAACGTATCCACCCGCCACCGCGACATCAATGACGGCGCAACGGCCAGGTCCGGCCCGCATACAGGGTTGCTCAACGGCCCGCGCTGATGATCGGCGGGGGGACTTATGCTATAATGACGGAACGCCCGTTCTTTTAAGGGTTGATTTACCCACAAGGGCGCATAATTTTAAACGATACTTCGCTTTTGTTTGGATGGATGTCATGACCACTGCACCTGGCATGGGCGCCCTGTTGTCTCGCGTCGACTACAACAACTGGTATGTCGACTCCATGAAACATTTCGTCGACGTGGTGCAGCACCTTTCCCACGCCCGCAGCCTGCCTGAAATCATGACCATCGTGCGCAACGCCGCGCGCGAGCTGACCGGCGCCGACGGAGCCACCTTCGTGCTGCGCGAAGGCGACAATTGCCATTATGCCGAGGAAAACGCCATCGAGCCGCTGTGGAAGGGCAAACGCTTTCCCATGGCGCAATGCATCAGCGGCTGGGTCATGACCCGGGGCGAAACCGTTTTCATCGAAGACATCTACGCCGATCCCCGCATTCCGCAGGACGCCTACCGCCCCACCTTCGTCAAAAGCCTCGCCATGGTGCCCATACGCCGCGACAGCCCCGTGGGCGCCATCGGCAATTACTGGGCCAGCAACCGCATACCGGCGGCGGAAGAAATCGAAATCCTCGAAGCCCTTGCCAACGTAACCGCCGTGGCGATGGAGAACGTGGATTTGTACACCCGCCTGCAACAGCAGATCGGCGCGCTGGAAACATCCAACGAGGAACTGAACCGGTTTGCGTGGATAGCCTCGCACGACCTGAAATCGCCCCTTCGCGCCATCGACCATCTGGCGGGGTGGATAGAGGAGGACGCGGGCGTGCAACTGAACCCCGACACGCGCCAGCACATCCTGACCCTGCGCCAGCGCGTACGCCGCATGGATGGGCTGCTGGACGACGTGCTGACCTACGCCCAGCTTGACCGCAAGCTGGACCCCGCCCGCATCGAATGGGTGGACGGGCGCGAACTGGTTGCAAACGCCATTTCGCTTCTGGATATTCCGGCGGCGGCGCGCATTGAAATCACCGGCGACATGCCCGAACGCCTGCCGCGCATGCCGTTGAAACTGGTTCTCTCAAACCTCATCGGCAACGCCATCGTGCACAACCCGGAGCCGGACGCGCGCGTCTGGATAGAAGTCGCCGAAAGCGAGGAGCATCATGTCATCAGCGTGCGCGATAACGGCCCCGGCATTCCCGCCGAACACCACGCCCGCATTTTCGAGATGTTCCAGAAACTGGACAAGCGCGCCCACGCCGAAGGCAACGGCATGGGGCTGGCTTTTGTACGCCGCCTGCTTGAAGTTCATGGTGGGGCGGTCCATGTTGATTCAGATGGGAAAAACGGCGCGACTTTCCGCGTCGTATGGCCCAAATATCCGCACCCCGATATACGCATGTAGAAACGAGGCAAGGCACGCATGAGCGCTTCCGCGATTCCCGACCCCCTGCACATTCTTCTTATCGAGGACGACGACGTCGACATCGAGGCCGTACGCCGCGCCCTGCGCCGCGCCGGCATGAACCTCGACGCCCTGCACGTCGCACATGACGGGGTGGAGGCGCTGGAGATGCTGCGCGGCCAGAACGGGTACCGCGCCTTCCCGCAGCCCTGCCTGATGCTGGTGGACATCAACATGCCGCGCATGAACGGGCTCGATTTCCTGCAGGAAGTGCGCAACGACAAGAGCCTGTATTATCGAGCATTTTTGAGCCACAAGACGTTTTAACGCCTTTAGTACAAAAAATATCTTTTTGTGCGAGGGGAATACCCGCTAAGGCATGAGCCGAACCATTGGCACGAGCTATATCGGC
>JAMIFL010000153.1:0-3477 GCA_035906295.1 Alphaproteobacteria bacterium
GTCCTGCGGTGTGGCCTGACCCTGCGCGGCCTGACCCTGCGTGGCCTGACCCTGCGTGGCCTGACCTTGCGCAGACTGGCCCTGCGTATTCTGCCCCGGCGTGGCGGCAGTGCCGTTATGCACCGGCTGGCCTTCGGGCCGTGGCGTATCGTCGACAATCTGCAATCCCTGCTGTGCGGGGGCTGCCGCAGCGGCGGCGGCAGCCGCGTTTGCCGCTTTCTGCGCCACGTCCAGCCTGGCCTTGGCCAGTTCTTCCTTGGTCGGCTCGCTGCGCATGAGAATGATGCTGATGCGGCGGTTGCGGGGGGAGGCGCTGTCTTTGTCCAGCGGTTCCCGGTCGGCGCGGCCCATGACGTTTTCGATGCGGCGCTCGGGCAGGCCCGTCTGCACCATCACGCGGCGCGACGCCTGCGCCCGGTCGGCGGACAGGTTCCAGTTGTCGTAGTTGCTGGGGTCGCGGTACTTGGAACTGTCGGTGTGCCCGCGCACCGAAATCTGGTTCTTCAAAGGCTGCACCACGCCCGTTACCTTTTGCAGCAACTGGCGCATGAAATCGTACATTACTGCGGAGCCGGACGGGAACATGGAGCGCCCCTGGTCGTCCACGATCTGGATGCGCAGGCCTTCCGGCGTAATGTCGATCATCAGGTTTTTCTGCAGGTCCTTGAGGTCCGCCGACTGCGCGATTTCAGCCTTGAGCTGCTTGGCCGCTTCCTCGAACCGCGCGTCTTCCTGTTTGCGCAGTTCTTCCTCGGCCTGCGTCTGGGCGGTGTTTTCGGCGTCCGACTCGTTTTCGCCGCTGGCGTTGCCGCGCGTGGTGGTGCGCGGCATGTTGACCTGCGTGATGGGCTGCACCGTCGAAACCATCGCCCCCTGCGTTGCGATGGAAAGCCCGCCCAAGACCCCGCCCGCGCCGCTGGTCACGTCGGACACCTTGGGGTGGCTGGGGTCGAAATAATTGGAAATCGCGTTCTTCTGTTCTTCCGTCGTGACGTTCAGCAGCCACAGCAGCAGGAAGAACGCCATCATCGCGGTCACGAAGTCGGCATAGGCCACCTTCCATGCGCCGCCGTGGTGGCCGCCGCCGCCCTTCTTGATGCGCTTGATAACGATGGGGGCGAGTTTTTCTTTTTCGTCTTTTTTCTGGCCGGCCATGGCTCGCCCGCCTTACGCCGCCGGCGCCGCGCCCGCCGCCTTGTTGGTCGCTTCCTCGACCTCAAGGAAGGTGGGTTGCGCGTCGTGGTGCAGCGTCTTGCGCGCGAATTCAACCGCCACCTGCGGCGCGCAGCCTTGCAGCAGCGCCAGAATGGCGACCTTCATCGCGACGTAGTATTTGATTTCCGTCTCGACGCGGGAATTGATGGCGCCCGCGATAGGCGCGACGTAACCGTAGGAAATCCACACGCCGAGGAACGTACCCACCAGCGCGCCGCCGATCATTTCGCCCAAGACTTCAGGCGGCTCGGTAATGGAACCCATGGTTTTGATGACGCCCAGAACGGCGGCCACGATGCCCAGCGCCGGAATACCGTCGGCCATGGTCTGCACCGCGTGGCCGGGATGGCGCTTTTCGATGGAGATGGTTTCGATTTCCTGGTCCATCAGCGCTTCCAGCGTCAGCGCGTTGTCGTTGCCTAAGCTGATGATGCGCAGGTAGTCGCACAGGAACGTGCGGGCATGGTGGTTGGAATTGAAGCCCGGGAATTGCTTGAAGATGTCTGACTCGTCCGGGTTTTCGATGTGGGCTTCCAGCGCCAGCCAGCCTTTTTGCTTGGACGTGCGGAAGATGAGGTAAAGCATGCCCAGCAGTTCGAGGTAGTCTTCCTTCGAGTGCGCCTCGGGCTTGGTGATGAGCTTGAGGTAGTGGACGGTTTCCTTGATGACGTGCGGGCTGTTCGCAATCATGAACGCGGAAATGGCGCAGCCCATGATGGTCAGGCCTTCGCCCGGCAGGGCGTGGAGGATGACCTCGGTAATGATGGAGACCTTGCCGCCCGCGAGCAGGAAGCCGCCGAACGTACAGACGATGACCGAGACGAGGCCGATAATCTTCAGCATGTCGCGGATTCTCCTGACACTCTAGAAAGCTGGTTCTGGCTGTACGACAAAAATGCCACCAAGGATGTTAACGCGCAGTCAATTGACTATGGAAACGGGGCAAGGAATCGCCCCATCGAGCCACCATTTTAACGTGTTGGGAATCGTTCAATCAACAGGCGATTCATCCGGCGCGTAAGTGCGTAAGGAAAGGGCGTGCAGCCCTGTCTCCGCCCACAGGGGCTGGACCAAATCCATAACCAGCCGCTGGCGTTGCAGCCGCGACTTGCCCGCGAAGGCCCCGGACGTGATTTCAAGGCGGAAATGCGTCTGCCCGCCATGGGGGTTGCCCGCATGGCCCAGATGCTTGTCGCTTTCATCCACGATGCGCAGGCGCAACGGGTGCAGCGGTTCCAGTTTTTCCTTGAGTTTGCTTTCCATCATGCTCATATCTGACCCCTTCATATGGCTACGAAACGCGTCAAACTCAAGGATAAATCGCCGGAATTCGCGGAAAACGCCAAAGCCGCGAAACCGGGCGTGCCCCCCTGCGACATGCCCGGCTGCAAGAACCCGGGCGAGCACCGCGCCCCGAAAGACCGGGGTTTGCGCGATTACTACCATTTCTGCTTCGCCCATGCGCAGGAGTACAACAAGGCGTGGGATTTCTTTGCCGGCATGAGCCAGGGCGACATCGAGGAACACATCCGCAACGCCATGTTCGGCGACCGCCCGACCTGGATTTACACAAGCGCCCCCGACTGGGAAGACACGCTGCGCGCCCGCGCCCAGAGCTACCGCAGCTTCGAGGAAGAACCGAAAAAGGAACGTAAAGACCAGCAGCGCCCGCCCGAGGCGACGCCCGAGCGCGAGGCTTTGGGCATCATGGGCCTCGAACCGCCGGTCACCTTCGCCAAGATTAAAGAGCGTTACCGCACCCTGATGAAGGAATACCACCCCGACCGCCGCCCCGGCGACAAGGAGGCGGAAGAAACGGTCAAGCGCGTCAACATGGCCTATACCATCCTGAAAGCCGCGCACGAGAAGTACGAAGCCATCAAGGCCTGATACGGCCGGGGTTGATACCGCTTGTTATAAGCGCCGCGCTTTTCTAGATTGGGAGTCTTACGAAAGCGAAAATTATGGCCGTTCTCCCGGGTAAAACATCCATCTCCACCAATTTGACGCCGTTCGAAGGCGGCAAGCCAGACCGCGTCATCGACACGAAAAAGGTGTTCGGCATCGAATGCCCGTGGCCGGTGATGGGCTACACCACCGCCAACGAATTCGTGCCCCTGCCGGACGACAACTACCATTTCGACCCGGATACGACCCGCGCCATCCTCGCGGGCTTCACCCATAACCGCCGCGTGCTCATTCAGGGCATGCACGGCACCGGCAAGTCCACGCACATCGAACAGGTGGCCGCGCGCCTGAACT
>JAMIFL010000154.1:0-4842 GCA_035906295.1 Alphaproteobacteria bacterium
ATCAAGGACAAGGAAGTCAGCCTCGAAGACCTGACCCGCGACGACGACGCGGAAGAGGAAACGGCAAAGGCCGAAAAGAAAACGGCCAAGAAAGCCGCCAAGAAATAAGGCTCCGCGCCTGACGTGAACAAGGCCGCCGCTGCGTCGCAGGGCGGCCTTTTCTTTTTTTCGCTTATATTTTCAGGGCCTGCGGGCGGGGCGCGTGGTGCTGCGCCCTGAGCGCGGCGCGATGGGCCGTGCGGACGATGTAGGCGCCACTGCGGGCGGCGCGCAGGTCCAGCGTGGCGGCGAATTCGGGAATGTCTTGCATCAGTTGGGCGCCTACGAAGTTTTCGCCTGCGGCGCTTTCGTCAGCGACGCTTCCGCGCAGGGGCTGGCGCATGCCCGCGATGGCGCAATTGACCATGAGGTCGGGGCGGATGATGAGGCGGTCGATGTCCTGCGCGGTGGTCTTGTCGATCAGGTCTTCGCGGCGCAGGCGGGCCATGTTGTTTTCGACGATGGCGGTGAAGTTGCTTTTTTTAATGTCGGCGGGGCTGGAGAAGCCGAAGCCGTTGAGCGACCAGAACAGGGCGCCATCACGCCTGCCCGCCAGCAGGGAGATTTTATCGTAGTCGAGGCGCTGCGCCAGCGTCGTGACATTGCGCAGGAAGATGGTGCCGAGGCCCGCGCGTTCGCCGATGAAACGGTCGTGGGTGAGGTAGCCGGGCGTGGCTTTCACCTCATCAATCCAGATGCTGCGGCTGGCGTGAAGGATGCGGATATCGCTTGCTGTGAAAAGCTTGCGTACGTCGCTTTCGATGGAGAGGTTGGCTTCAAGGCGGCCTTTGTAAATTTCCTCGACGGTGCATTCGGGGCGGCCGGGCAGGTCGCAGGTCAGCATCATGCTGATGGTGTCGTGGGTGACGGGGGTGTCGCTGCCCGCAATGTGCGCGGTCATCAGCCCGTCAGCCATGCCGCGGCGCTGCGGCGTTATGCGCTGTGCGCCGCCGGTGTCTATGCTGACAAAGTTGAAGTCCTTGCGCATGAATTTATGAAAATATCACTCATGGCCCGCGCGGGTCAAATTCATGGGTTCGGGGATGGCTGACAGCGGCGCTTCGTGGCAGCGCAGAATGGGTTGAGGCTTGCACCTGTGATGCAGGAGGGTTACCTTTCCTTGTTCTGCTGAATCTCTCACCCCAAAGGCTGGCTATGTCCCGTTCCGAATTCGATTACGACACCATGATGAACCTCGTCCCGATGGTCGTCGAAACGACCAACCGCGGCGAACGGGCGTATGACATTTATTCGCGCCTTCTGAAAGAGCGCATCATCTTCCTCACGGGTGGCGTGCATGACCAGGTTTCGAGCCTTATCTGCGCCCAGCTTCTGTTCCTGGAATCGGAAAATCCGACCAAGGACATCGCGTTCTACATCAACTCGCCGGGCGGCGTGGTCACCGCAGCCTTCGCGATGATGGACACGATGAACTACATCAAGTGCAACGTGGCGACGCTGTGCGTCGGTCAGGCGGCTTCGGCCGGTTCGCTGCTGCTGACCTGCGGCGAGAAGGGCAAGCGTTACTCGCTGCCGAATTCCCGCGTCATGATTCACCAGCCTTCGGGCGGCGCGCAGGGTATGGCTTCGGACATCGAAATCCAGGCCCGCGAAATTCTGAAGCTGCGCGAAAAGCTGAACAACATCTACGTCACGCAGACCGGCCAGAAACTTTCGGCCATCGAGAAGGCCATGGACCGCGATACCTTCATGTCGGCGGAAGAATCCAAGGCGTTCGGCCTTATCGACCATGTCGTTTCCTCGCGCAACGACATGCCGAAAACGGAAGAGAAGAAGTCGTAATGACGGTCGCATCGCGCCGCTATTTACGTGTGTAATTTTGCACCCCGCCGGCGTACAAACCGGCGGGGGCTTGATTTCTAGGTATACAATCCCAATCTTTACTTATTGTTCACCTTTGGCGTGTTTGCTGTAGGGGACGACCGAAAAAACAAAGCCGATAAAAATATGGCGATAAGGGGTACGGACCGTGAGTGATATGAGCACCAATGCAGGCGTAGCTGCGCCTAATTCCAATTCACCTGTCATGGCGGTATTGCCGCTTCGTGACATCGTTGTTTTCCCGCACATGATTGTACCGCTGTTCGTGGGGCGTGAACGCTCCGTCAAGGCGCTTGAGCATGTGATGACGGGCGACAAACAGGTGCTGCTGTTGACGCAGCGCACGCCCGCCGAGGACGATCCGGGCCGTGACGGCGTGTACCAGATGGGCACCATCGGGACCATCCTGCAATTGCTGAAACTGCCGGACGGCACCGTGAAGGTGCTGGTGGAAGGCGTGCGCCGCGCGCGCGTTTCCGAATTCACGCAGCGCACCGAATTTCTGGAAGCGCATGTGGAGCCGGTCATCGTCGAAGCGGGCGATACGGAAGAGCTGAAGGCGCTGTCGAAAACGTCGGCGGAGCAGTTCGAAGAATACGTGAAGCTGAACAAGAAAATTCCGCCTGAAGTCATCGTGTCGGTGAACCAGATCGGCGAGCCGGACCGCATGGCGGACACCATCGCGTCGCATCTTGCGCTGAAAATCGACGACAAGCAGAAGCTGCTTGAGATGATTGCGCCGGGTGCACGGTTCGAGGCCATTCTGGGCCATATCGAAGATGAAATCGGCGTGTTGCAGGTGGAGAAGCGCATCCGCGGCCGCGTGAAGCGCCAGATGGAGAAATCGCAGCGCGAGTATTACCTGAACGAACAGCTCAAGGCGATTCAGAAGGAACTGAACGAGGGCGAGGACGGCGTCGATGAAGTGGCCGAACTCGAGAAGAAAATCAGCGAGCTGCGGCTTTCGAAAGAAGCCAAGACCAAGGCGCAGAACGAAATCAAGAAGCTGAAGCAGATGTCGCCGATGTCGGCGGAAGCGACGGTGGTGCGCAACTACCTCGACTGGCTTCTGGGCGTGCCGTGGGGCAAGAAGTCCAAGGTTCTGAAAGACATCAAGAAGGCGAAGCAGATTCTCGACAAGGACCATTTCGGTCTCGAGAAGGTGAAGGAACGCATTCTCGAATACCTCGCCGTGCAGCAGCGCAAGGGGCAGGTGAAGGGGCCGATTCTCTGCCTCGTCGGCCCTCCGGGCGTGGGTAAAACCTCGCTTGGCCAGTCCATCGCAAAGGCCACGGGGCGCAACTTCGTTCGCATGTCGCTGGGCGGCGTGCGCGATGAATCGGAAGTGCGCGGCCACCGCCGCACCTATATCGGCGCGTTGCCGGGCAAGGTCGTGCAGGGCATGAAAAAAGCCAAGACGACGAACCCGCTTTTCCTGCTCGATGAAATCGACAAGCTGGGCCAGGACTGGCGCGGCGACCCGTCTTCCGCGCTTCTGGAGGTGCTGGACCCGGAACAGAACGCGACGTTTGCGGACCACTATCTCGAAGTCGATTACGACCTTTCGGACGTGATGTTCATCTGCACCGCCAACAGCATGCGCATGCCGCAGCCGTTGATGGACCGCATGGAAATCATCCGCCTGTCCGGTTACACGGAAGACGAGAAACTGGGCATCGTGCGCCAGCACCTGCTGGACAAGCAGATGAAGGCCGCGGGGCTTTCCAAAGCGGAATTCGCCATCACGGACGAAGCGGTGCGCGACCTTATCCGTTACTACACGCGTGAAGCGGGCGTGCGTTCGCTGGAACGCGAACTTGCGAACCTGGCGCGCAAGGCCATCAAGGATATTTTGATGGGCCGCCGCAAAAACCTTCGCGTTATGCCGGGCAACCTCGGCAAATATGCGGGCGTGCGGAAATACCGTTACGGCGAGGCGGAAGAACAGGACCGCGTCGGTGTCGTCACCGGCCTTGCGTGGACCGAGACGGGCGGCGATTTGCTGTCCATCGAGGCTGTCACGATGCCGGGCAAAGAGGGCAAGGTCACCATGACCGGCTCGCTTCAGGACGTGATGAAGGAATCGATTGTCGTAGCTGAAATGCTTATCAAGTCACGCTCCGCCGCGTTTGGAATCGATTACACGAAACTGCAGAAACAGCAGGTGCACGTGCACGTTCCGGATGGTGCGACGCCGAAGGACGGACCGTCCGCAGGCGCCGCGATGGTGACGGCAATCGTGTCGTCCCTCACAGGTATCCCCATCCGTCGCGATATTGCGATGACCGGCGAAATCAACCTTCGCGGGTATGTCACCGCCATCGGCGGCCTGAAGGAAAAGCTTCTGGCGGCATTGCGCGGGGGCATCAAGAAGGTGCTGATTCCGAAGGAAAACGAGAAAGACCTGCAGGATATTCCGGCCAACGTGAAGAAGGGTCTGGAAATCGTGCCGGTGTCCAGCATCGACCAGGTTCTCGCTCATGCGTTGACCCAGATTCCGACGCCTCTTGCATCGAAGTCCGAATCCGATATAGAGCCGGACAACGCCAAGCCCGCAGAAAACGGGGCTTCGGACGTGATTCATCATTGACGGGCCCGGAAAATAGGCATATTAGTTTACACCGGCGGCTGAAACTGGCTTAAACCCTAGCGTTGAAGCCAACGGTCGCCGGCCTCACATTCAGAATGCGCCGTGATGTCACGCGCGGGGATTTGGGGATCTTCAACAACAAACTGGGGGTTACTCCATGAATAAGACTGATCTCGTGGCCGCTGTTGCCAAATCGACCGACCTTTCCAAGACGAAAGCGGAAGAGTGCCTGAACGCCATGCTCGACGTCATCACCGCGTCGCTGAAAAAAGGCAACGAAGTGAAACTGATCGGCTTCGGCACGTTCAAAGTCACGAACCGTAAAGCCCAGACCGGCCGCAACCCGCGCACCGGCGCCCCGATCAAAATCG
>JAMIFL010000155.1:0-2692 GCA_035906295.1 Alphaproteobacteria bacterium
TCCACCACATTCCCGTCTGCCCTTTCAGCCAGCGGCTGGAGATCCTGCTGGCGCTCAAGGGGCTGCGAGACGAGGTGAATTTTCGCGTCGTCGATATCACGCAACCCCGGGCCGAATGGCTCCTTAAGAAAACCCGCGGCACGACGGCGCTGCCGATCCTGGAGACGCCCGATGGGCGCATCCTCAAGGAAAGCCTGGTCATCCTGCAGTACCTGGAGGAGGTCTTCCCGCAGCCCGCCGTCGCCCAGGCTGACCCTTACCGGCGCGCCGTGGAAAACATGATGACGCGCATGGAAGGCGAGTTCTGTACCCAGGGGTATGTGTTCGTGATGAACCAGAACCGCGAGCGGCGCGATGCCCTCAGGGAAGGCATGCTGAAGCAATACGCGCGGCTGAACGACTTCCTCATGGAACACGCCCCGGAAGGCACGTACTTGTTCGACAATTTTGGCTGGGCCGAGACGGTGTTCACGCCGTTCTTCATGCGCTTCTGGTTTCTCGAGTACTACGAGGATTTCGAGTTGCCCCGCGAGCCGCCCTACGAGCGCGTGCGCCGCTGGCGCGACGCCTGCCTCGCGCACTCCGCCGCGCGGCAGGTCAGCAAGGAGGAGATCGTCAAGTTCTACTACGACTATGCCAAGGGTGCCGGAAATGGAGCGTTGCTGCCCGGGCGGCGGCGCTCGTCCTTCGTCTTCGAGCCGCATTGGCGGGGCCGCCCGTGGCCACCGAAGGACAAGTACGGGCACAGCGCCACGGATGAAGAGCTGGGCTTGTGAGGATCTGCCCAGGGTCTTGTTGGCACACAATGGACGACAGGGGAACAGGACATGGCCGTCCAGTCGGAACTCATCAACACCAACGCCGGGCCATTCGCGATTCGTGACTTCGGCGGGCGCGGGCCGGATCTGCTCTTTGTGCACGGCACCGGGCACAACCTCGAAGTCTGGAGTCCGCTGGCGCAGGCGTTGCGGGGTTGCTTCCGGATGGTTGCGTTTGACATGCGCGGCCATGGCCAGACACCGGTGCAGTCCACCGGGCCTGAGCAGTATTGGCGCGATATCGAGGTGCTGATTGCCGCGCTGGACCTGCGCCAGCCCTTGCTGGTGGGCCATTCGACGGGGGGCTATGCAGTTTCTGCGCATGCAGCGTCCGGTGGGACGTGCGGAGGCATTGTCGTGCTGGACGGCTTCACGCTCGACGGTCGAAAGACCCCAGAGGAACTGAAAGGGTGGTACCTGCCGCGCGAACAGCTCTGGGGGCTTTTCCGGTATGGCTGGGTGGCCAGCGCCGAAGAGGTCGAGCGCTACATTGACGACGTGTGCCGCCAAGCGCCGGACGACTGGCTGAACGCGGGCATCGACCTGGCCCTGGTTGCGGCGTTCACCCGCCGTTCGTTCATGGCCTGCCCCGGCGGCTTTGTGCGCCGGCCGGTGATGGACGAAATCGCAGTCGTGTCCGTCCCTGATTCGGGGGCGCCGATTTATCCGGCCGTGGACCTGTACGACGCGATCACGGTGCCGGCCGGGTTTGTTCTGGCATCCGGCGGGTTATATGGAAACCGTGAGGCGGACCTGCAGCGCGTTGTAGGTGCCAAGACGAACCGGCATTTCCTGAAATGCGAATGCGGCCATAACGTCCACATGCAGAAGCCTGCGGAAGTGGCGGCGTTCATCCGCAGCACGTTCCTTTGACGGAACCCGCTGGTCGCTGCGGCAGCGGCTTCACAGTAGCATTCGCGAACCGATGAGGAGAAACGGATGAGCGCTTTTGTGATCTTCGATGTCGAAATTCGCGACATGACGCGGTACCAGGAATTCATGAAAGGCGTGAAGCCGGCACTGGACGCCGCGGGCGCGCGCTACCTGGCGCGCGGGGGAGCGCATCACGTTTACGAAGGCGATTGGCAACCCCGGCGCATCGTGGTGCTGGAATTCCCATCGATTGCGGCGTGGGAGTCGTTCTACAACGGCCCGGTCTATCAGGGGTTGAAGGCGGTGCGCGACGAATGCAGCACGGCCCGGCTGGTGGCGGTGGAAGGCATTGATTCTTAGTGCATCGGGGCCATTGGCAATCACGGATTGGCGCCATCCGACCCGATGACGACGTCCTGACTTTCTGGAGAAGTGGCATGACAACGATAGCCAAGAACACCATCTGCATCTGGTATGACGGCGGCGCCGAGGAGGCGGCCCGGTTTTATGCCGCGACGTTTCCGGACTCCCGGGTCGACGCGGTGCACCGCGCTCCGGCGGACTATCCGTCCGGCAAGGCCGGGGATGTGCTGACCGTGATGTTCACGGTGATGGGCATTCCCTGCATGGGGCTCAACGGCGGGCCAGCGGTCCAGCACAACATCGCCTTCTCGTTTCAGGTGGCCACCACGGACCAGATGGAGACTGACCGCTACTGGAACGCCATCATCGGCAACGGCGGGCGGGAGAACGCCTGCGGCTGGTGCCAGGACAAGTGGGGTGTGTCCTGGCAGATCACTCCGGTGGCGCTGACAGATGCGGTCACCGGCGCCGATCCCGCGGCCGCCAGGCGCGCGTTCGAGGCCATGATGACGATGGGCAAGATCGACATCGCTGCGATCGAGGCGGCGGTCCGCGGCTGAGGCGTACGGCCCGGCCGGATGATGCCGGCCCGAGAGCCCCGCGGGACGGCCATAAGGCCAGAAGTCTGCGCCGGAATG
>JAMIFL010000156.1:0-7370 GCA_035906295.1 Alphaproteobacteria bacterium
ACGGCTCCATGGTGCACACCGCGCGCGCGCTGGGCATTTCATTGGGGGATTAAAAAGGCGTTCACGTGTCGTATATCGAACAGTCCATCACCGCCGGCGAGAAAGTCATCCATATCGGGCGCTTTCACTGGATTTACATGGCGGGCGCGCTGTTCTGGATCGGCCTCGGGCTGTTCGCCTGCGCGGCCATCCTGGGCGGCGGCGTGGCGTGGGACACGCACCGCGCCATGAACGTGCTCTACCCCGATTTGCCCGCCAACATGTTCTGGCGCGGCTGGTCCGACATCATCGCACAGAAGGGCGGGTATATCGCCGCCATCCGCGACCTTGGCCCCGTCATCCGCGCGGTCGCGTTCGGGGTGCTGGTTCTGGGCTTCCTGCTGTTCGGCCACATGATGGTGGTGCGCGCCACCACGGAAATCGCCGTCACCTCCAACCGCTTCGTGCTGAAAGAGGGCATTGTCGCCCGCAACGTCGATGAAATGGCCATCGACCGCATCGAAAGCGTGCATGTCATCCAGTCGGTTCTGGGGCGGTTGCTGGATTACGGCACCATCATGGTCCGCGGCATGGGCATCGGCGAAATTACGCTGCCGCCGCTGGCGCGGCCCATCGTCATGCGCAACGCCATCGAAAAGGCCCGCGAACTCCACGACGGGAAAAACCGCCGATGAACCGCATCGCCTGCGCCCTTCTGCTGGTTCTGGCGCTGCTGGCGCCCGGCACGGCCCGCGCGGTCGACCGCAGCGAAGCGGCGTTCGCCGTTCTCCACCAGTTCTACGCCCAGCGCGATTACAAACCCGTGTGGACCGGCGGCGAAACCTTCAACGGCAAGGGCAGGCGCCTGCCTGCCATCATTCAGGGCGCGACCGCCCACGGCATCGACCCGAACGCCTACGGCCTCGACAAGATGCAGGCGGCCTTGGGCGCCGAAGCGCCGGAAGGCGTCAACGGCTGGAAACAGGCCGAACTGTTCTGGACCTACAACCTCTATATGTACGCCTGCGACCTCGCGGGCCTGACCCTGGACGTCGAAACCCTGCAAAGCGTGGTCGATGGCGACATCGCCGACAACCTGTCCCAGTTGGCGCCGGATACGCCGCTTTACCACGCCCTGCAGGAACGCCTGAGCCTGCTGGAAGCCGAACGCGCGACCCCGGCGGGCAACCTCGCATCCGAAAAACTCGATTTCGGCCGCAAACTGTTCAAGCCGGGCATGAGCGCGGCCATGGTGCCGCTGTTGCGCGCGCGCATGGTCCAGTTCGGCGGGTTCGATGAAAACGAGAAGGCGCCCGGCGCCGCGCCGACCCTGTATGACAAACCGCTGGCCGCCGCCGTCGCCCGCTTCCAGAAGGAATACGGCCTGACCGACGACGGTGCTATCGGTCCCGTCACCCTCGGCGTCCTCAACCGCACGGCCGGGGATGAGCGCGAACAGATCGTCGCCAACCTCCAGCGCCTGCGCGAACCGCATCGCCGCCTGCGCGAAGACCGCCGCATCGAGGTGTCCATCGCCCGCTACTGGCTGACCGGGTACGACAGGGGCAAGCCCGCCATGTCCATGCCGGTGGTGGTGGGCCAGCCGCGCCGCCAGACCATTTCCTTCCGCTCCGAAATCACTGGCGTGCGTCTGAACCCGACATGGACGGTGCCCGCCACCATCAAGAAGGAAGACTTCATCCCCCAGCTTCTGGCCGACCCGGTGAAGCTGATGAAAAAACACGGCGTGAAGGTGACGCAGGGCGGCAAGCCCATCGACCCTACCTTGGTGGACTGGGCGCAGGCGACCCCGCATGAACTGAACCAGGTTGGTTTCTGGCGTCCCGCCGGTGACGGCAACCCGCTGGGGCGCTACCGCGTCATCATGGACAACCCGTACGACATCTACCTGCACGACACGAACCATCCGGAATTGTTTACAGAATCCATGCGCGCGCAATCGTCCGGCTGCGTCCGCGTGGCGCGACCGGATGAACTCACAGCTTTTATCCTGAACGGGAAGGCGGACTGGAATGCGCAGAAAACCGCCGATATTTTGAAGACCAACAATACCACTAATGTGATTATAGAAAATAAAATCCCGATTTACCTTGACTATGTGACGGCATGGCTTAATGATGCCGGCCAGCTCATACTGGGCGTTGATGTTTACGGACTCGACAAGCCCCGGTACGATGTTTTGGTAAAAAGTGGATTAACAACCCAAAGGAACGCCCAACAGATCCTTTCCCGAGTGCCGGATATTCTCGAGCCGGAACTCACCGAAGCGCACCTCTCTGGTGCCACAGGGCAAGCGATCAACACCCCATCAGCTAACTAATCAACGTTTGGGCCAGACGACTTGTTCCTAACGACAAGGGATTTGTAATGAAGAATTTTTTAACGAGAAGAAACATCCTTAAATGCGGCCTTGCCGGTTTTGCCGGTATCGCTGCCAGCGTCGCTGGTATTCTGCCTGCCGCAGCCCGTGAAACCATCGGTTACACCATTTCCATTAAAAACGCGCACACCGGCGAAACCTTCAAGGGTGTCTACCGCGTCGGCGGTTACTACGTCCCCCGCGCGTTCCGCCAGATCAATCACATCATGCGCGACCATTACGACGACAGCCTGCACCCCATCGACCCCCGCCTGGTCGACGTGCTGGCCCGCCTGCAAAAGAAATGCGCCTGCAACGAACCGCTGACCGTTCTGTCCGGCTACCGCAGCCCGAACACCAACGCCATGCTGCGCAAGGCGTCGTCCAACGTGGCGCAGAATTCCTTCCACATGAAGGGCCAGGCCGCTGACATCCGCGTTCCCGGTTCCAGCACCAATCAGGTGCGCGAAGTGGCCATGTCGCTGGCCGCAGGCGGCGTCGGCTACTACCCCCGCCGCGAATTCGTGCATGTGGACACCGGCGACATCCGCCACTGGACCGCGTAATAAATCGCTTCAGCAAATATGAATAAAGGCCCGTTTTCACGGGCCTTTTTCATTTCTGTGCGGTTCGCGTCTGCGCCGGGTCGGGGAAGTTGGTATGCCCCGGGGCGTCCGGCTGGGACGGGCAGATGGGGGCGGGCCCTTCGCGCAGGCCGTTCTTCCATTCATACAGCGTCACGCGGTAGGGCAGGGGCAGGTGCGCCGGTTCGGGCGCGAAATGGTGCAGCGTGGCGTTGGGAATGAACAGGTTGCGGTGGCTGCCGTGGATGAGTTGCAGGCTGTGGAAAACCCCGCCATGCGCCACGAACATGATTCGCTCGCTGGCATGGTCCATCAGGTTGCGGGCGAGGGCGGACTGGATGCGCGCGCCGAACTGGTGGCGGCTTTCCCCGCCTTTCGGCACCAGATGCGGGTCTCCGCGCAGGAACGGGAACACGTCGTCCCACGATTGCTGTTCCCATTCGCCCATCATGTGCTCGCGCAATTCGTTATCGGCCACGATCGGCAGGTTCAGCGCCGCGTTCAGGATGTCCGTGGTCTCCCGCGTCCGCCGCATGTCGGAATGGATGATGAGGGTGGGGCGCGCGGCGGCGGGCAGGGCGTCCAGCACCTGTGCCGCCTCGAACGCCTGCCGGCGGCCTTCGTGGTTCAGTTCGGTATCGACCCCGCCCCCGCAGGTCAGGCGGCGAGCGTTCATCACTGTTTCACCGTGGCGGATCATGAAAAACGGGCGATGCGGCAACATGAATAATCAGGCTTTCAGAACGGGGATGCTGTAGGCATCGAAATAGGGACAGAACGTGACGATGGTCAAGCCGCGTGATGCCGCCTGTGCCAGCAGCAGCCGGTCATAGGGGTCGGTATGATGATAGGGCAGGCGCAACGTCTTCCAACTGTCTTCCGGCGTCAAATCCAGCACGGTTAACCCTGTTTCCTGTGCGATTTCAGGCAGGTTATCGGGCAAACGGGCCTTTTTAAGCGCTTTTTTGACCGCAATTTCAAAAAAACTGGCCGCTGACACGTAAACAGGGGCGTTTTTATCGGCCAAAACTGCTTTTGCCCCCTCCGATAGCGCATCGGGCGCATCCAGATAGCGTAAAAAAACCGCCGTATCGAGCAGATACCCCGTCATCCCGGTATCCCGAACAGTTTGCCGTCCGGCGCGTCGAAATCATCCGCCAGCCATATCTGTCCCCGCAATTGTCCGCCGCGTCGCTTTTTGGGGGCGGGGCAGGCGGTCAGTTGCGCCACGGGTCGCCCGGCCCGGCACAGTGTGGCGCTGCCGCCATCCGCCTCAAGCCCGGCGATGATTTTGGACAGGTTGGTCTTGGCGGCATGTATGTTAATCTGGTTCATAAACTAAGTCTGACTTAGCTTAGCTAATTTGGCAAGGGGCCAGCAGGAAACAATCGAATCGGGCATAAAGACATCATGGAACGCTGGGACGATCAGGGAATCATGCTCGCCGTCCGCCCGCATGGCGAGGGCGGGGCGGTGGCGACGCTGTTGACCGAGCGTCACGGCCGCCACGCCGGTTACGTGCATGGCGGCGCCACCAGCCAGCGCCTGCGCGCGGGGCTTCAGCCCGGTACGCTGGTGCAGGTGGAATGGCAGGCGCAGACGGTGGAACAACTGGGTTATTACGCCGTGCAGGATGCGCAGCACCTGAACACCGCGTGGCTCGACGACCCGGCGGCGTTGTGCGCGCTGCAATCGGCCTGCGCGCTGGTCGAACGCTGCGTGCCGGAACGCGAACCGCACCCGCGCCTGTTCGCAGGCACCGCCGCGTTCCTTGAATTGCTGGGCCATGACCGTGACATCTGGGGTGCGGCGCTGGTGTTCTGGGAGCTGGCGCTGCTGCGCGAAATGGGTTTCGGCCTCGACCTGTCCAGATGCGTGGTGACGGGCGCAACCGAAAACCTCCATTACGTCAGCCCCAAATCGGGCGGGGCGGTGTCGGACGCAGGTGCCGGCGAATACCGCGACCGCCTGCTGAAACTGCCCGCTTTCCTGCGGGGCGAGGGGCATGCCGGGGCGGAAGATATAGCGGCGGGCCTTAAGCTGTCCGGCTATTTCATCGAACACCGCCTGTTCGCGCACACCACCCACGCGCTGCCCGACGCGCGGGCGCGCCTGCCGGATTTCTTCAGGGCCTCCGAAGAAGGGTGATGCTACGCGTAGTCCCTCACCATGGGCTGCCCCACGCGGCTTCGGCATAGGCGTGGCACGCGGCGTCGCACTGCGATGCGATGTAAAGAAGCCCTGTCACGATGAGCGCGAACGCAACCGTGTGCGGCAGCACCGACAGGAAATCCCGGAAAAACTGTTTGATGAACTGTTTCAATAACCCCTCTTGGCAGTCCGGGGTTCTCTAGAAACGCCGCAAGGCGCTACCTCCGCTTTTAACCCGAAGGTCTGAACATAGCGGAAGCCCCCCGGACCATAAGAAGGACCGAGGTGCATTGACGGCGCACGAGCCGCTTGCGGACAGGTCTAGAGAACCCGATTGACGCTTCTTTTTAGCGTAACAGGCGCAGATTATCAGGATTTCAGGGAGAGTCCACTTAAGCGCCGCGCATCCGGGGCGCGGGCCGGTGAAATTTGCCGGTGAAATTTGACGGGGACACAGGCTTTTTCCTAGGGTGCCGCCCATGCAGGACGTGCACACCATCTGGAACCGTATCGCAAGCAGCCGCAGCCGCGTCGGCGATTTTTGCAGCATCCAGCTTAAAGGCGTGGAAGGCTGCGTCGAAGGCAGCACCGCGTTCTTCCGCCATGCCGGGGCATATGCCCATATCGTAGACCACCTGGCCGCGATGGATCTGCCCCACGACCCGCATATTCTGGTGGCCCCGTCCTCCATCGGGTGCGAACCCTATTCCATGGCCGTGATGGCCGAAGAGGCGGGTCTTATTGAGCGCTATCCCGGCCTGCGCATCACGGCGCTGGATCGGTCGGACGTATACACCAAAGCCGCGCGCGGCGGCGTGTACCCGCATATGTTCTGGCGCGACATTCCGGCGGAATACCAAGGCTCTTTCCTGCAATACACCAGACGCGGCGAACAATGGTTCATGGTGAAGGACCATGTGCGCGAACGGGTGCAAATCCTCGACGCGCAGACGCTTGAGGCGCACAAACCGGAACGCCCCTATGACGCCGCTTTGTGCATGAACCTGATGATTCACCTGCGCGGCGGACGCGCACAGATGCAATCCATGCTGGCGGGCCTGTTCGGCATGGCGCGGCTGACCTGTTTCAACAATGTGGTCTATGTGCAGGCATCCGTGGTGCGTGATGCCTTTCAGGCGGCGGCCGGGGCGAAGCCGCAATTCGCGCCGCTGGATGCGGCGGCCCGCCCGCTTAGCCCCCGCGGGGCCGACGCGCTGGACCCGTTCCTCGCCCATGGCGCGTTCTTCGCCTATCGCCACGCTTTCTAAAAAAGACTTGGATTTCCGCCATTTTGTCGCTAAAAGCGTCAAACCATGGCACGCAAATCAGACCCCATCCGCGACAATCCCGGCAACATCGTCGAACAGCCGCTGGTCGATATCCTCTCCGAGCGGTATCTCGCCTACGCGCTTTCGACCATCACGTCGCGCTCGCTGCCCGATGTGCGCGACGGCCTGAAGCCGGTGCACCGCCGCCTGCTGTATGCGATGCACCAGTTGAACCTGAAACCGACGCTCGGCCCCAAGAAATCCGCCCGCGTGGTCGGCGACGTCATCGGTAAATTCCACCCGCACGGCGACCAGTCGGTTTACGACGCGCTGGTGCGTCTGGCGCAGGATTTTGCGGTCCGCTACCCGCTGGTCGACGGGCAGGGCAATTTCGGCAATATCGACGGCGATAACGCCGCCGCCATGCGATACACCGAAGCCCGCCTGACCCCGGTGGCCGAACTGCTGATGGACGGCCTGGACGAAGACGCGGTCGATTTCCGCCCCACTTACGACGGCGAAACCGCCGAACCCATCGTGATGCCCGCGGGCTTCCCGAATTTGCTGGCCAACGGTTCCTCGGGCATCGCGGTCGGCATGGCCACCAACATCCCTCCCCACAACGCCGCCGAATTGTGCGAAGCCATGATCGCCATGATTGACGGCGACCCCACCATCGCCGACATCGTGAAAATGGTGCCGGGGCCGGACTTCCCCACCGGCGGCATTCTGGTGGAGGACAAGGCCTCCATCATCGAATCCTACACCAAGGGCCGCGGCTCCTTCCGCCTGCGCGCGAAATGGGAAACGGAAGACCTGAAAAACGGCATGTGGCAGATCGTCGTCACGCAGATTCCGTATCAGGTGCAGAAAGCCAAGCTGGTCGAGGATATCGCCAACCTCATCACCAATAAGAAAATCGCCACGCTGGACGACGTGCGCGATGAATCTGCCGAAGACGTGCGTCTGGTGCTGGTACCGAAAACCAAGACCATTGAAGCCGCCCTG
>JAMIFL010000157.1:0-10189 GCA_035906295.1 Alphaproteobacteria bacterium
CCGCCGCACGCAGCTTGATGTGCCGTCCAAAACCCGCCCCGAGACCCGCCCCGAAACCCGCTTTGCCGGGTTGCCCGCACCCCGTATTCGTGCTTAAAAAGCCGGGTGGAAACCAAGCGCATCGGCATCTATCCCGGTACTTTTGACCCTATCACCAAGGGCCATCTTCATATTATCCAGCGCTGCCTTGGCCTTGTGGACCATTTAATCGTGGCCGTGGCCACCAACCCCAATAAAAAACCCATGTTCCGGCTGTCCGACCGCCTTGAAATGGTGGGGACCGACTTGGCCAACCTGCCGGACAAGAAAGGCGAGGTTTCGGTCGAAACCTTTGAAAGCCTCTTGGTCGAATTCGCCCGCCAGAAGGGCGCGGGGGTTATTTTCCGGGGTCTTCGGGCCGTGTCCGACTTCGAATACGAATTCCAGATGACCGGCATGAACGCTAGGCTTGCGCCGGATATCGAGACGGTTTTCCTCATGGCGTCGGACAAGTGGCAGTTCGTCTCCTCCTCCTTCCTGAAGGAGATTGCCCGGCTGGGCGGGGACGTGTCCCCGTTCGTGACTCCGGCGGTTCAGGAAAAAATCCTTGCTGCCGTCCGCCAAAGCGGTTAAACCAAGGGCGCTTTTACACAAAAAGCCTAAGACTGCGTAGCTCAGCCGGTAGAGCAACTGACTTTTAATCAGTAGGTCGTGGGTTCGAATCCCACCGCAGTCACCATTTAAGCAGCCACCTCCAAGACATTTTGAATAACGCCGCTGTGTGATGTTTCCGCATGTCTTACCGGCAGCGTCAGCCGGAACGCAGGGTCTGGATGGCAGCGTCCTGCGCGAACAGGTACATCAGTGTGCGCAGGGCCTCCCCACGGCGGGAGGTAAGCTGCGGGTCTTTCTCCGCCAGCAGCCTTGCTTCTGAATGCGCTATGGCCATCAAATCCGCATGCGCCTCAAGGTTGGCGAGGTGGAAGGCGGGCAGGCCGCTTTGCCGCGTGCCAAGCACTTCCCCGGCGCCGCGCAGTTCGAGGTCTTTTTCCGCAATCAAAAAACCGTCTTCCGTGTCGCGCATCACGCTCAGGCGCTGCTTGGCCATTTCCGACAGCGGCGCGCCGAACAGCAGGATGCAGGCGGATTCATCCGACCCGCGCCCCACGCGGCCCCGCAACTGGTGCAGTTGGGCGAGACCGAAGCGTTCGGCATGTTCGATGACCATGACGCTGGCTTGTGGCACGTCCACCCCCACCTCGATGACGGTGGTGGAAACCAGCAGGTCGGTATCGCCCTTGGCGAAGGCGGCCATGGCCCGGTCTTTCTCGGTCGGTTTCATCTGCCCGTGCAGAAGGCCGATACGGTCGCCGAAATGTTTTTGCAAATCCTCGAAACGCTGTTCCGCGGCGGCGAGGTCTATGGTTTCGGATTCCGCCACCAGCGGGCATACCCAGTAGGCGCGCGCGCCCTGCGCAATCTTGCGCTTGATGCCGGCCACAACCTCGCCCATGCGGTCAACCGAAACCAGCAGCGTATCGACCGGCTTGCGCCCCGGCGGTTTCTCGGTCAGGCGCGAAACATCCATGTCGCCGTAAAGCGCCAGCGTAAGGGTGCGGGGAATGGGCGTGGCGGTCATCACCAGCACGTCGGGCGCAAGCCCTTTGGCCGAAAGCTCCAGCCGCTGGTGCACGCCGAAGCGGTGCTGTTCGTCGATGACGACGCAGCCGAGGTCTTTGAACGCTACGTCTTCCTGGAAAAGCGCATGCGTGCCCAGCACGATCTGCGCTTCGCCGGATTTTATTTTCTGGGCCAGCATGTCGCGGGTTTTGCCTTTGTCGCGCCCCGTCAGCACGGCGATGGAGATGCCCAGCGCATCCGCCAGCGGCGCCATGGTGCGGGCGTGCTGGCGCACCAGCAGTTCGGTCGGCGCCATCATGGCCGCCTGCGCGCCGGTGGCGACTGCGTTCAGCATGGCGGCGAACGCAACCACGGTCTTGCCCGAGCCCACATCCCCCTGCAACAGCCGCAGCATGCGCAGGGGGCTCTGCATGTCGCCGTCGATTTCGGCCAGCGCGAAGGTTTGCGCGCCTGTCAGCGCGAAGGGCAGGGATTTGAGGAAACGCGTGCGCGTGGCGGTATCGTGCTGGAACGAACGCCCCCGCTGCTTCTTGTTGCGCAGGCGCACCAGTTGCATGGCAAGGTTGCGGGCCAGCAGCTCGTCATACGCGAGGCGCTGGCGGATGGGGTTTTGGGGGTCGAGGTCTTTGGCCGCCTGCGGGTCGTGCACCGCGCGCATGGCGTCCTGCCAGCCGGCCCAGTTGCGCTGGCGCATCAGCGGTTCGTCCATCCAGTCCGGCAGATCGGGCAGGGTTTTGAGGGCTTCTTCCACCGCCTTGGAAATATGGCGGGGCCCGAGCCCCTGCGTCATGGGATAAACCGCCTCGATACGCGCGATGGAGGCGATGTCTTCCGGCTTGCCCGCATGGTCCGGGTGCACCATTTGCAGGCGGTTGTTATAGGGTTCCACCTTACCCGAAATCACCACCTGCCCGCCGATGGGGTAGGTGCGGTTCAGCCAGTCGCCGAAGGCGTTGAAGAACACGAGGTCGATGACCGCCGTGCCGTCATCCGCCACCACCCGCGCGGGGCCGCCCCGGCGCTTGGGCAACTGGTGGCTTTTGACCGTGACCGTGGTGGTTACGATTTGCCCCGGTTTGGCGTCCTTCAGCTTGGGGGAGTGACGGCGGTCAATCAAATCGACGGGCAAATGCCACAAAAGGTCGATAATCCGTTCCCCGCCCAGTAATTTGTCGAAAAGCTTGGCATTTTTCGGCCCCACCCCGGCAAGGGTGCGGATGGAACGGAAAAGAGGGTCCAGTGCCAGCGGTCTCATGGTTGATTTGACTATAGAGCCGGTTTATTTAGTGCGCCAAGGGTATTGAGACATGACCATCGACGAACGCCGCAAAAAACTGATTTTCCGCGCCTGGCACAGAGGCACGCGGGAGATGGACCTGTTGATGGGCTCTTTCGCCGACGCGCATGTGTTCGGTTTCGATGAAAAACAGCTCGACGCCTTCGAGCATATCCTCACCTGCCAGGACCCGGATTTATACGACTGGAAGTGCGGGCGCGGGCAGCCCGGCGCCGAAGACGACAGCGACGTCATGCAACTCTTCCTGGGGCACAGGCTGGCGCTGGTATGAAAACCCTGCACGGCATTCCCGAAGGGCAGGACGCCTTCGTCCTGCGCGACCGCGCCTGGGATGCCCAGCGCAAGGGAGCCGTGGCCCTGCACGTCGCGCTGGACGATGCGCGCATCGCCACGCTGGCCGAACTGCTGGCCTATTTCGCGCCCGATGTGGACGTGCTGGCCTTCCCGGCGTGGGACAGCCTGCCGTATGACCGCGTATCGCCGCAAGGCGACATCATCGGCCGCCGCGTCTCAACGCTGGCGCGGTTGTCGGACCGTAAAGGCAGCGACATCAAAAAAGCCACGGTGGTGCTTACCTCCGTCAATGCCGTAACCCAGCGCGTCATCCCTGAAAACGCCATCGCGGGCCACAGCCTCGGCATTAAAAAAGGCGCGAATATCGGGCAGGACAAGCTGATAACGGCGCTGGCGGCGCAGGGCTTCACCCGTACCGACGTGGTGCGGGAAGGGGGCGAATTCGCCGTGCGCGGCGGCATCGTCGATGTGTTCGCGCCCGGCGCCGAAAACCCCGTGCGTATCGATTTCTTTGGCGATGAGGTCGAAAGCCTGAAAACCTTCGACGCGCTTTCGCAACGCTCGCTGGGTGATGCGGTCAGCCTCGACCTCGGCACCGTGGCCGAAGTGCTGCTGACGCCCGAAACCATAGACCGCTTCCGCGGCGCCTACCGCGCCGCCTTCGGCGTCGTGTCAGACGACCCGTTATACGAAGCCATCAGCGAAGGCCGCCGTTACGCGGGCATGGAACACTGGCTGCCGCTGTTCTACGCGAAACTCGAAACCCTGTTCGACTATACCCCCGGCGCTTTCCTGAGCTTCGATCATCAGGCCATGGAAGCCCGCACCGAACGCATGGCGCAGGTGACGGACCTGTATCAGGCCCGCCGTTCCATGCTCAAAACCATGAAGGACACCGCAGGCTACAAGCCGGTGGAGCCTGACACGCTGTTCCTGCCCGATGCGGAGTGGGACGCGCTGGTAACGGGCGACGCCGTCATATTCTCCCCCTTCGCGGGTGAGGAAAACGGCGCCAAACGCGGGCGCGACTTCATCGACATCCGCGCGCAGCAGGGCGCCAACCTGTTCGGCGAGGTTGCGAAACACGTCTCATCGCTTCAGTTGCAGGGCAAAAAAGTGCTGGTCGCCTGCTATTCCACGGGCTCGCGCGAACGCCTGAAAACGCTGATGGATCAGGCAGGCGCCAAGGCTGATCTGGTCGTGCTGGCGCTCGAACACGGCTTCGTCAACGACCGCATCGCCGTGATTACGGAGCAGGATATTCTGGGCGATCGTCTCGCCCGTTCAGGCCGCGGCAAGCGCAAGGCGGATGCTTTCTTACGCGAAGTATCCTCCCTCACGCCCGGCGACCTCGTGGTCCATGTCGACCACGGTATCGGGCGTTTTGAAGGGCTGGAAACCATCTCGGCGCTGGGCACGCTGCATGACTGCCTGAAACTGACCTACGAGGGCGGCGACCGCCTGTTCCTGCCGGTCGAAAACATCGAGATGCTCTCCCGCTTCGGCAACGACGAAGGCACGGTCCAGCTTGATAAACTGGGCGGCGCGGGCTGGCAGTCGCGCAAAGCGCGCGTCAAGCGCGACCTGCTGGCCATCGCGGGCAAACTGCTCGAAATCGCCGCCGCGCGTGCGACGAAAAAGGCCGACGTGTTCAACGCCGCCGATACGCCTTACGAGGAATTCGCCGCCCGTTTCCCCTACCACGAAACGGAAGACCAGTTGCGCTCCATCAACGACGCGCTGAAGGATTTGACTTTGGGCCGCCCCATGGACCGCCTCGTCTGCGGCGATGTCGGCTTCGGAAAAACCGAAGTGGCCCTGCGCGCCGCCTTCGTGACCGCCATGGCGGGCGGGCAGGTAGCGGTGGTGGTGCCCACCACGCTGCTGGCGCGCCAGCACGCTGAAAACTTCACGCGGCGGTTTGCCGGCTTCCCTTTGCGCATCGCGCAACTCTCCCGCTTCGTCAACGCCGCTGACAGCAAGCGCGTGAAGGAAGAACTCACAAGCGGCAAGGTCAATATCGTCATCGGCACCCACGCGCTGCTGGCCGAAAGCATCAAGTTCAACAATCTCGGCCTCGTGATTGTGGATGAGGAACAGCATTTCGGCGTGAAGCAGAAGGAAAAGCTGAAAGACCTGCGCCGCGACGTGCATGTGCTGACGCTAACGGCAACACCAATCCCCCGCACGTTACAAATGGCGCTGTCCGGCGTGCGCGACCTCTCCCTCATTACCACGCCCCCCGTGGACAGGCTGGCCGTGCGCACCTCCGTCATGCCGTACGACCCGCTGATTATCCGCGAAGCCATCTTGCGCGAGCATTATCGCGGCGGCCAAAGCTTCTTCGTGGTCCCCCGCATCAAGGATCTTGAGGAGGTGGAAAACCACCTGCGCGAACTGGTGCCGGAGGTCAAAATCATCACCGCCCACGGCCAGTTGCCGCCCGCCGAACTGGAAGCGCGCATGACCGCCTTCTACGACCGCCAGTACGAAGTGCTGATGGCCACCAACATCATCGAATCCGGCCTCGACGTGCCGACGGCCAATACCATGATCGTCCACCACGCCGACATGTTCGGGCTGGCGCAGTTGTATCAAATCCGTGGCCGCGTCGGCCGCTCGAAGTTGCGCGCTTTCGCCTACCTGACATGGGACCCCGCCAAGCCGCTGCCCCCCACCGCGCTCAAGCGCCTCGAAGTCATCGGCATGCTCGACAGCCTCGGGTCAGGCTTCCAGCTTGCCAGCCACGACATGGATATTCGCGGGTCCGGAAATTTGCTGGGCGAACAGCAATCCGGCCACGTCCGCGAAGTGGGGGTTGAGCTGTACCAGCAGATGCTGGAGGAAGCGGTGGAAGCCGCACGTATGGGCATCCGCGTCGGCGACGATACGCCGCTGGACCTCGGCTGGTCGCCCAGCATCAATGTCGGCGTCTCCGTCCTCATTCCCGAAAATTACGTCCACGACCTGAACGTGCGCATGAGCCTGTACCGCCGCCTCGCCGGTCTTGAATCGCAGGACGAGGTGGAAGCCTTCGCAGCCGAACTCATCGACCGTTTCGGCCCACTTCCGGGCGAGGTCGAAAACCTGCTCCAGCTCACCGCCATCAAGGCGTTGTGCAAGAAGGCGGGCGTGGAATCGCTGGAAGCGGGGCCGAAAGGCGTCGTCGTCGCCTTCCGCAAGAACACGCCGCCCAACCCGGAAGGGGTCATATCCCTTATCGCCAAAAAGGCGGGCACCATGCGCCTGCGGCCCGACCAGAAGCTGTTCTATACCCGCGCCTATAACACCCCGGTCCAGCGCCTGACCGGCGCCCGCGCCATCGCGGAAGAGCTTTCGACCCTCGCGGCCTGAAGCCACAAAATAGCCTTTTTCCCGAAAAAGTTGCGTTTATGGTTTTTTCTCTTTAGATTTCTTGAAAACTAACACCATAAAAACAACGGACCGGGCCTTATGACGATCAATTTCTCGAAGTACTATAACGCGCATACGCGCCTCGCCATCGTGGGCGCCATCGCCGGCGCCGTCGGCATGGGGGCTTACCTGTCGCACACGCCGCAGCCGCGCGCGACCTTCATCGTCGCCAATGACAGCACCCCCGCCTGCGGCAATGACTCGCTCGACGACCGTAAATTCCTCGTCAACTGCATGAAGGACGTGCTGAACGTCGTGAAGGGCGGCAACGCCCATGTGCGCATGGTCTACCCCGCCCACATCGAAAGCGCGATCGACAAGCTTGCCGGTTACACCGAGCTTCTGGAAGACAACGCCCTGACGCCCGATTTCTTCATGAAAATGGCGGCGCCCCGCCTGGCCAGCCTGATGAAGGACATGAAGGCCGAAGGCTTCGTCAATTCCTGGGGCATGGATGTCACGCTCTCCGACATGAAGCACGTGCTGGACACGCGCATGATGGGCCGCCGCACGGTCATGACCGAAGCGCGCTACGTCAACGACTGACGCTTTTAAATGGAAGCCTGAATAAAGTGACGCGCGCGGCCCTTATGCCGCGCGCAGTCGTTCCAGCGTGCGTTCGCGGCCGATGAGGGGCAGCAGCGCGTCCAGTTCCGGCCCGTGGTCCATGCCCGTCAGCGCCTGCCGCAGCGGCATGAACAGCGTCTTGCCCTTGCGGTCGGTGTTGGCCTTGATGGCCGAAAGCCATGCGGCCCACGTCTCTTTTGAGAAATCGCCTTCCGGCAGCAATGTCGCGGCCTTGGTGATGAAGTCGCGGTCTTCCGCCGTGATGACGTTGGTCACCGGCCCCTTGGCCACGGTCCACCAGTCCTTGAAGTCGCCGAGGATTTCGAGGTTCGGGCGCACCGCGTCCCAGAACGCCTCGTCCACGTCCGCGCCCACCAGCGCCTTCAGCCGGTCTTTCACCTGCGCGTAGGTAAGCTGGTGCACGATTTTGGCGTTCAGGCGGATGAGTTCCTCGGGGTCGAATTTCGGCGTCCCGCGCGAGAAATTGGCGAAGTCGAACGTGGCCGCGAGGTCGAGCGGGTTGGCGAACGGCTCGATCGGGTCCGACGTGCCGAGGCGGCCCATCAGGCTGATGATGGACTGCGGCTCAAGCCCCGTGCCGTCGCGCAGGTCGCCGATGGAAAGCGAGCCGAGACGCTTGGAAAGCTTGCCCCCGTCCGCGTCCGAAATCAGCGGCAAATGCGCGAATTGCGGCACTTTCCCGGCGATGGCCTCGAACATCTGGATATGCGATGCGGTGTTGGACACATGGTCTTCCCCGCGCACCACATGCGTGATGTTGTAGTCGATGTCGTCGATGACGGAACCGAGATGGTAAAGCGGCGTGCCGTCCTCGCGGATGAGCACGGGGTCCGACATGGTCGCGCCCTCGAACTTCACTTCCCCGCGGATGAGGTCGTTCCACACGATGGGCTTGTGGTCCAGTTTGAAGCGCCAGTGCGGGCGGCGGCCCTCGGCCTCGAATTTGGCTTTCTGTTCAGCCGAAAGGTTCAGCGACGCGCGGTCGTAGACCGGGGGCTTCTTCTGGCTCAGCAAAACCTTGCGCTTGAGGTCCAGTTCCTCCGGCGTTTCGTAGCAGGCATACAGGCGCCCGTCGGCCTTCAGCTTCTGGATGATTTCGTCATACCGCGCCATGCGGTCGCGCTGGTGGAAATACTCGTCCCATGTGATGCCCAGCCATGTCAGGTCGACCTTGATAAGCTCGGTCAGTTCGTCCTTCGAGCGTTCGAGGTCGGTATCGTCGATGCGCAGGAGGAACCAGCCCTTGTGGCGCTGCTGGAACAGCCAGCAGATGACGGCGGTACGTGCATTGCCGACATGCATGCGGCCAGTGGGGGACGGGGCGAAACGGACACGGACGGTCATGGGGTAAACTCAACATTTGATGAAACGTTGTTTCTAGCCGGTTTCGCCCGTTTTCTCAAGCGGTTCGGCCTTGTGCGCCTTCAAAGGCGGCTGGAAGCCGTTGGTGATGGGATAGCGCCGGTCCCGGCCAAACGCGCGGGACGTGATTTTGACCCCCGGCGCTGCCTGCCGCCGCTTGTATTCGGCCCGGTCCAGCATCAGCCAGATGCGCTGCACCGTGTCCGGGTCGTGCCCCCGTTCAATGAGTTCGGAGCGCCGCAATTCGTACTCGATAAGCCCTTCGAGAATGTCGTCCAGCACCGCATAGGGTGGCAGGCTGTCCTGATCCGTCTGGTCGGGCCGCAATTCGGCGGAAGGGGGCCGCATTATGATGCGCGGCGGAATGATGGGCTCGCTTTCCCGTGCGTTCAGCCATTCGCACACGGCATAGACTTGCGTCTTGTACAAATCCTTCAGCACCGCGAACCCGCCGCACATATCGCCGTACAGCGTCGCATAACCGACCGCCATTTCCGACTTGTTGCCGGTGGAAAGCACCATGGCCCCGCCCGCGTTGGACAGCGCCATCACGACCATGCCGCGCAGGCGCGACTGGATGTTTTCATGCGGCACGCCCTTGAGCGTGCCGGCCCCCAGCATGGCGTCGAACGCCTGCATGCCGGGTTTGATGGAAACGACCTCGTAAGCGCAGCCGAGATTGTCGGCAAGCGCTGCCGCGTCATCCAGCGACATCTGCGCCGTGTAGGGTGATGGCATCATCACGCAGCGCAGCCTGTCCGCGCCCAGGGCTTCCGCCGCGATGACGGCGGCAAGCGCTGAATCCACCCCGCCCGAAAGCCCCAGCACCACGCCCGGGAATTTGTTCTTGGCGACGTAATCGCGCAGGCCCAGCTTCAGCGCCCTGTAGATGCTTTCGGGGCCGTCCGACCATCGCTCGCTCTTCTCCGCCGACCAGCCGCCGGTATCAAGGTGCAGCAGCACCGCATCCTCGGCGAAATCCTTCATGCGGAACGCGATGCTGCCGTCGGCGTTCATGCCGAACGACGCGCCGTCGAACACCAGCTCGTCCTGCCCGCCCACTTGGTTGAGGTAGAGCAGCGGCAACCCCGTTTCCGTCACCCGTTCGTGCGCAAGCGCGATGCGGGCATCGGTCTTGCCCTGTTCGTACGGGCTGGCATTGGGGATGATGAGGGCGGTGGCCCCGCGGGCTTTGAGTTCGCCGGCCACGTCCGCGAACCACATGTCCTCGCACGTGCAAAGACCAAGGCGCACGCCGCGGAAATCGACCGGGTCGGGCAGGGTGCCGGGGCGGAAGACGCGCAGTTCGTCGAACACGCTGTAATTGGGCAGATGATGCTTGGGAATGGCCGCCGCGATTTCCCCGCCGTCGATAAGCAGCAGCGTATTGTAAAGCAGCTCGCGCATGCGCCACGGCGTGCTGACCAGCAGCGCCGCGCCGCCTTCGCGCGTAAGCTGGCACAAATCCTCAACCGCGCGTTCGATGCAATCCATGAAGGCCGGTTTGAGGACGAGGTCTTCCGGCGGGTAGCCGGACAGCGCAAGCTCCGGGAAAACGATAAGGTCGCAGGCATGGCGGTATTGCGCCCAGACGCCGCGCATGCGGTCTGCATT
>JAMIFL010000158.1:0-9059 GCA_035906295.1 Alphaproteobacteria bacterium
TGACCGACATCATCGGGTTCTTCACGTTCCTCGGCCTCGCCACGCTGTTGATGCTATGACCGGGGTATTGTTCGGCGCGTGCATCCCCCTCGCGGCGCTGATCGTGCTGGGGTACGTCATCGGGCGCGTTCACGCCATCGACATCAAATCGGTCGCCACCATCGCCATTTACGCCATTACGCCGCTGGTGGCGTTCGGGTCGGCGGCGCAACTGCATTTCACCCCGGCGCTGGTGGCCTTGCCGGTGGTGACATTCATCATGGCGTCCGTCATCGGGCTTTTATCGCATTTCATCGGCGCGCGGGTGGCGGGACGCAGCGAGGCGGCGTTGCTGCCGGTGGCGTGCGGGTCGGGCAATACGGGGTATTTCGGGTTGCCCATCGCGCTTGCGCTGTTCGGGCCGGAGGCGGCGGGGGTCTACTTCCTCGCCAATCTCGGCGTGGTGGTGTTTGAAACCAGCATCGGGTTTTACTTCATCGCGCGCGGGCATCTTTCCCCGCGCGATGCGCTGCGGCGGGTTGCGGGGTTGCCGGTTTTATATGCGCTGGCGGCGGGGCTTGCCGTGGCGGCCATCGGGTGGGCGCTGCCCGCCCCGGCCATCAAATTGTGGGAAGCATGCAAGGGCGCCTACGTGGTGGTGGGCATGATGATTGCGGGCCTTGCGCTGGCGCGGGCGGAAGGGTTTGCGATGAACTCCCGGCTGACCGCGGTGGCCGTGTTCGGCAAATTCGGGCTGTGGCCGCTGGCGGCGCTGGCGTTCGCGGCCATCGACCCCGTGTTCGGGCGTGACGTGCACCAGCTGATTATCGTGCTGTCGCTGGCACCTGTGGCGGCCAACCTGCCCGCCTATGCCGCGGCCAACAACGCGCCCATGCGGGACGCGGCGATGCTGGTGCTTGTAACCACCGTGCTTGCGGTATTGTGCATTCCGGTGGTTTTGCCCGCGCTGTTATAGCGCCTTGTAGCCTGCGAACAGGCAGGCGGAGGCGATGACGGTAAGCACCGCGCGCAGGAAGACATACCATTCCAGATGCCGGAAAACCGCGCGGTCGACCACGAAGGCCGCGCACAGCCCCCAGAACAGCAGGAACATGCCCGGACCCGGCGGGCAGAGCAGTGCCACGGCGGCCAGCATGGCCGGGCAGACGGCGTACAGATAGCGCCAGCCGTCCTGCCCCGTTGCCCGGTCGGGCATGCCAAGCCCCACGCCCCAGTGGGTTGCGCCGAGGAATGACAGAATAACCGCCCCCCACGCCAGCAGGCCCTGCGCAAACGCCGGCTGCCACGCGGGCGCCACAAGCCACAGGCAGCATGCCAGCACGATAAAGGGGATTAAACCGGCCAACCCAAGGCAAGCGGCAAAGCGGGATGCGGGAATATGCAGCATTTCGGCGGCCTGACCTTTGTTTTGGCTTGCGTTTCGGCCCCAATCTATCATTTTAGAGCGCCATGGCCAGACGACAGAATTTCGACGATTACGATGACCGCCCGCGCGGCAGCTTTTTAGGCACCGCGTTCAAGTGGCTTTTCGTGCTGGCCATCTGGGGCGGCATTGCCGCGTCGGGCGTTTTGCTGTGGTACGGCAAGGACCTGATTGCGCTGACCAAGAAATCCAACTTCGAACGCAAGCGTTCCGTCATCGTGCTGGCGATGGACGGGCAGACGGTGCTGGCCAATTACGGCGAAAGCTCAGGCAACCGGGTGCGGGTGCAGGATTTGCCGCCCTTCGTGGGCAATGCGGTACTGGCCATCGAGGACCGGCGTTTCCATTATCATTTCGGTATCGACCCCATCGGCCTTGTGCGCGCGGCGTATACCAATTTCCGTTATGGCCGCGTGGCGCAGGGCGGGTCCACCATCACGCAGCAACTGGCCAAGAACCTGTTCCTGAAACCGGAACGGACGCTGAAGCGTAAGATACAGGAAGCCATTCTGGCCGTGTGGCTTGAGACGAAATATTCGAAGGATGAAATTCTTTCGGCCTATCTGAACCGGGTTTATTTCGGGTCGGGCGCTTACGGCATCGACGCTGCGGCGCATACCTATTTCGACAAGCCGGCGGAACGCCTGACGCTTGAGGAAGCCGCCATGCTGGCGGGGTTGCTCAAGGCCCCTTCCCGCCTTGCGCCGGACAGCAACCCGGAACGCGCCATGGCGCGCATGAACATGGTGCTGGACGCCATGGAGGACGCGGGCTTCCTTGAGGAAGAAAAAGAAGACGACAAGGTTGCGAACGCCAAGATGACGCCGCCGCGCAAGCCCATCAACCTGCGCGGCAGCAACGATTCCAGCCGGTATTTCGCCGACTGGGTGCTGGACCGCGCGAACGAGCTTATCGGCATTTCCGGTTCGGACCTGACCATCGTTTCGACGCTGGACCCCAAGCTTCAAAAGGCGACGCAGGAAGCCATCAAGACGTCGCTGGACACGTTCTTCAAGGACGCCAAGAAACTGCCGCAGGCCGCCGTGGTGGCGCTGGACCGCGACGGGGCCATCCGCACCATGATCGGCGGGCGCAATTACCGCGATTCCCAGTTCAACCGCGCGACGCAGGCGATGCGCCAGCCGGGGTCTTCGTTCAAGCCGTTCGTTTACCTCGCGGCGCTTGAAAAGGGCTGGCGCCCGGGCGACCCCATTACGGACGCGCCCATCAACCTGAACGGTTACGCCCCGGCCAACCATGACGGGCGTTATTACGGCGATATTCCGCTGTCGTCGGCGATGGCGCTTTCGCTCAATACCGCCACGGTCAACCTTGCGGCGCAGGTCGGCGTCGACGCCGTTATCGATGTTGCGCATCGCGCGGGGGTCGCATCGGCACTGGTGCCCAATTATTCGGTGGCGCTGGGTACGTCGGAAGCGACCGTGTTTGAAATGGCGGCGGCGTATGAAACCATCGCCAATTACGGCGTACCGGCGCAGCCCTACGGCATCCTGAGCATCCGCGACGCCAATGAGGAGACGCTGTACCGCCACGAAGCCCAGCCGCAGGCCCCGGTGCTGGACCCCGAGGCGTGCAAACGCCTGATTGCGATGATGCAGGAAGTGGTCTATCGCGGCACGGGTGGACGCGCCTATCCGGGCTTCCCGGTTGCGGGCAAGACCGGCACGTCGCAGGATTACCGCGATACGTGGTTCATCGGATTCTCCGGCGCGGTGGTCACCGCGGTGTGGGTCGGGCATGACGACAACACATCCATGCGCAAGCAATATGGCGGTAACGCCCCCGCCGACATCTTCCGCCAGGTGGTGCAGGCGGCGCAGACCGGCAAGCCGGTGGTGGCGCTGACGGATGCGGACCCGTATGAAATGTCGTTCGGCGGCGCGTTGAGCAGCAACGGCCTTGGCGGCGTGTTCAGCCGCCTGTTCGGCGATGGTTCGGACGGCACGGCGCAGCCGCTGCCGGAAGCGCAACAGCCTTCGCTGTTCGTACCGCAGACGCAGCGCATGCGCCCGATTATGGATGGGCCTTCCAGATTTAACGATTAAGGGGAAGTGGATTGATTAAGGGGACCTGGCGTCCCCTTGTCGCCGCGTGGTACGCGGCTACCCCTGCTCGCTGCGCTTACGCTGCGCGGGCCCTCAATGGGCCATATGATTAAGGGGACTTGGCGTCCCCTTGTCGCCGCGTTGCACGCGGCTACCCCTGCTCGCTTCGCTTACGCTGCGCGGGCCCTCAATGGGCCATAAATTATATGGGGGCTCAACTGCCGCCCCCATGTCGCGCTGACGCGCTCCCCTGCTCGCTGCGCTTACGCTGCGCGGGCCCTCAATGGGCCAGTTGGGGGCTTCAGGCTTTTTTGGCGGCTTGTTTGTCGTAGTAGCGTTTGCAGGCGCTGCGGATTTCGGCGAGGAAGTTCTGGCCGTAGGGGTTGGTTTCTTCCCTGATTTTGAGGTCGAGCACGGCGCGCGTGACTTTTACGTACGCGCTCATGATTTCCATCATGTCGTTGTCGAGCCTGCGGACGTCTTCGATGAAGGTCAGCATGAAGGACGAGATGCGGCACACCATCATTTCATGGAACATGCCGGACATCGATTTCATGTCCATCAAGGGCCGGGTGATGGCGGGCAGGAATTGTTCGCGGTCGTAGGTCATGCCGCGCGCGTCGGCCAAAGCCGCGTCTATCTGGGCAAGGTAGCCCTGCAATTCGGGGGTAATGTCGGCCTGCACGCTGTCGAGGTATTTCTGCACCTCGGCCACGGCGCCGGCATCGAGCGTGCCGGTGCCGATTTTCTGCTGCAGTTCGAAGTCGGCCTTGAAGTAGCGCGGGAAGCTTTCGCGGTGGCCGTATTTGATTTTCTTGGCCATGGTCAGTCTTCCTCTTTCCGGCGGTCGGGGCCGTTATGGTCCTGGCCCTTACGGCGGCGACGGTCGGGGCCGAAGAATTCCTGCGTTTCGACGAAATCGCGCGGCTGGTCGATGACGTAGGCCAGGCGGCGCGCCAGTTCGTTGGCAGTGAAGGGCTTGACCAGAAATTCGGTGATGCCCTTGTCGCGCGCCACGGCCACGCGGGCGGACGCGGCGTAGCCGGTCATGACGATGACGGGGACGTTGCGCTTGGGCGAGGTTGAGTTGCGGCGAATCCATTTCACCATCTCAAGCCCGTCGACGGGTTCCATTTCCCAGTCGGTGAGGACGACGTCGGGCCGTTCCTTCACGAAAACCTGATAGCCCTGTTCGCCGTTGCGGGCGGTGAAAACCTGCCCCACGCCCAGAAGCTTGAGCGCCTGCACGACGACATCCAGCATGGGGGCGTTGTCATCAACCGCGAGAACGCTGAGTTTTTCGAATTTGTAGGGCATGTACCGTGGATAATCCCGAATAACGAAACTGTCCGTTACGGTAGCATATTCGCCCTGAAAGCAAACCCTAACCCATTCTGGGTTTAAGGGATTTGCGATACGGTCACATCCTTCTGAGATCGCGCAATTTTATACCGTGGCGAAGAAGCCGGGGATGCCACCGGCAGCCACGCGGCCCTTTTCGCCTGCTTTTTCCTCGCCGATGGCGGCCCAGTGTTCGCCGAGCGCGATATAGGCCGCGGGCATCGAACGCAGCGGCATCTGCCGGTAGGTGGTGGCGTCGATATGGTCGAGGAAATCACCCGGGAATGCGAGGCGCGGGGCCATCAGCCCCATGTCCACCAGCACGCGGGCGGTGTAGGCGTCGGAATTGTCGGTCGCGTCGGCGGCGCGGTGGATGGCGGAGAGGATGCGGACTTCCATGCGGCGCGAGGGGCCTTCACGCAAAGCGCGGATGAAGCTCATGTAAATTTCACGCTCCATGCCGCCGGTCGTTTCGGGCATGCAGGGCAGGATTACGGCGATATGGGTGCGGCGCGTAGCAGGGCCGGGGGTGAAGAAGGAATTGGTCATCGGGTACCTCCTTTTTGGGCGGGCTTTTATCTGCCCGTTGAACCCATCGTCGGCCTCAATGTCTTAATGGAATCTGAATCCGTGCGGCTTTGCGGCACGGGCCTGTGGATAAAGGCGGTTAAGATTTTGGAATCGCTAGGCGCGCCGCTTCGTCGACGCGTTCGTTTTCGACGTGGCCGTTATGGCCCTTCACCCATTCCCAGCAGGTTTTGTGGGGTAAAAGAGCCGCGTTGAGTCGTTGCCAGAGGTCCTGATTCTTGACCTCTTTCTTATCCGCCGTGCGCCAGCCACGGGCGAGCCAGTTCTTCATGTACTTGGTGATGCCGTCCATCACGTATTTGCTGTCGGTATAGATGGTGACGTCGCACGGTTTCTTCAGGGCTTCGAGGCCCATGATGACGGCCATCAGCTCCATGCGGTTGTTGGTGGTCAGCACCTCGCCGCCCGAGAGCATTTTTTCGACTGAGCCGTGGCGCAGCAGCGTGCCCCAGCCGCCGGGGCCGGGATTGCCGGAGCAGGCGCCGTCGGTGAACATCTCTACAGCCATTGGAAGGTCGCTTTCAGTTTTGCCAGATATTCGGCGGGGTCCTTGCGCACGACATCGGCGCCGGTGGGCGTGAAGGTCCAGTCGTACAGGCGGGTCATGAGGAAGCGCAGGGCTGCGGCGCGGCGCAAGGCGGGGAAGGCCGCGCGCTCGGCATCGTCCAGCGGGCGGACGGCGAGGTAGGCATGCAACATGGCCTCAATCCGCGCGTCGATGCCCCTGCCCTGCCGGTCGTAGCACCATGCGTTGAGGGTGATGGCGAGGTCGTAGGCGAAAGCATCGGTGCAGGAAAAATAAAAATCGATGACGCCGGTGAGTTTGCCCGCGTCGTCGAAGAACACGTTGTCGGCGAACACGTCGGCATGGACCGCGCCGCACGGCAGTTTATGCCAGGGGGTGGAGGCGACTTCCTTCAACGCGCTTTGGATGATGGCGCACAGGGCCGGGTCGGCATGGTCTTTTACGGCATCGAACAGGGCCTGCCACTGGGCGGGGCCGACGGGGTTGGCGCGTTGCTGCGTGAAGTCACCCGCCGCCACGTGCATGCGGGCCAGCGTTGCGCCTACCTGCGCGCATTGTTCGGGGGTTACATCTTCCAGCAGCGTGTCGCGGCCTTCGAGGAAGGTGATGATGGCGGCGGGGCGGCCCGCCAGTTCGCCGATGGGGCCGATGCGGGCGGGGACGCTGAGACCCTTTTCAGCCAGATGGCCCGAATAGGCGAAGATGAACGGCAGGTCTTCCGCCCGGACGCGTTTTTCGAACAACGTGAGGATATAGCGGCCAGTGGTGGTGAAGAGGTGGTAGTTGGTGTTTTCAACCCCTTGGGTGATGCCTTCATGGCGCACGTAGTCGCCCAGCCCGCGGGGGCTGAGGAACGCGCGGACCTGATCCGCATCGACCGGGGTGTAGACTGCCATTGGGAAAATTTAAGCGACTTCGAGCGTGCGCGGAAGGCGGAAGGTCACGTTTTCCTCACGGATGGTGACGATTTCGACCTTGACCGTGCTGCGGGCGCGGAAGGCGTCGAGTACTTCCTCCACCAGAACGTCGGGGGCGGAGGCGCCGGCGGTGAGGCCGACGGTTTTGGCATCGCCTATCCAGCCCCAGTCGATGTCCGACGCGCGCTGGATGAGGACCGCGCGGGGGCAGCCGTAATTGACCGCCACTTCGACGAGGCGGTTGGAGTTGGAGGAGTTGGGGGCGCCGATGACCAGCAGCGCATCGACCTTCGCGGCGATGGCCTTTACGGCTTCCTGCCGGTTGGTGGTGGCGTAGCAGATGTCTTCCCGGCCCGGCCCCGCGATGGTTGGGAATTTGCGTTTCAGCGCCTCGACCACCTGCGCGGTGTCGTCCACCGACAGGGTGGTCTGGGTGGCATAAGCGAGGTTGTCGGGGTTGGCGACGGCCAGGTTTGCGACATCCTGCGCGTTTTCGACCAGCAGGACGGTGCCCGCGGGCAACTGGCCCATGGTACCGAACACCTCCGGGTGGCCCGCGTGGCCGATGAGGATGACCTGACGGCCCTGCGCATGGTGGCGCTGCGCCTCGTTATGCACCTTGGTGACCAGCGGGCAGGTCGCGTCGATGGCGAACATGTTGCGGCCTTTGGCTTCCTCATGAACGGCCTTGGCGACGCCGTGGGCGGAAAAGACGACCGGGCGGTCGGCATGGGCTTCCGGTATTTCGGAAAGTTCTTCCACGAAGACGGCGCCCTTGGCGCGCAGGCCTTCAACCACATAACGGTTATGGACGATTTCGTGGCGGACATAAACGGGCGCGCCGAAGCGTTCCAGCGCGCGTTCGACGATTTGGATGGCGCGGTCGACGCCTGCGCAGAAGCCGCGGGGGGCGGCCAGCAGAACCGTGATTGAAGATGCGGCTTCGGGCGTCTTGTCCATGCGCGAAACATAAGGCAGACTCTTCATAATTGCTACGGGCGATTCGCCCATCCAAACCGCCATTTTTTGGCCCTTTTTTCATCGGAAGGTTTTTCCATGCGCAACTTCGCCCTTCTTCTCCTGTGCGGCACTGCCGCCATCGCCCTGTCCGCCTGCTCCACCCTGAAGGGGGATGACAGCGCGGAATCAGCCCGCCAGAAAGGCACCGTGGCCGCATCCGCGCCGGTGGGGTCCAGCGACAAGGAAGCCAAGGAAATGGCCGCCGTCATGGGTGACGCCGCCCCGGCTGCCGCCAAGGCCGACCTGGCCGTGCCGCCGACCGGCGACAACCCGATTGTGCCTGCCGTGCCGGTGACGCCGGTCGATATCGACCCGTCGGCCGCCGCGACCACGCCCGCCACCAGCGACGCCACGCCGAGCGATATTTCCGCCGCAGAATCCACCGCCGTGGAGCGTGGCCCCGCCCCTGCCGGCGCCCCGAAAGAATGCCCCGGCGTCGAAGTGCTGCCGGATACAAAATCCATCACCTATTTCGACGACCCGGAAGGCAAGCCTTCGGGCGCCCTCATCGCCCGCGCTTCGCTGGTCGACATCAAGGGCGGGTGCGATTACACGGATAAAGGCGTGGTCGTGGACATCGACATGATCATGAAAGGCAAAATCGCCGCCAAGGGCCGTTACGAAGGCCGCAAGGACCTGGAAGCGTTCATGACCTTCCCGTACTTCATCGCGGTGATGGACCCGTCGGGCAAGATGATCGACAAGAAGATCATGGCGACCGCCATGCGCTTCCAGCCGAATGTCGACGATCTGGACCATGCCGAGAAAATCACCCAGTCCATTCCGCTGCCCGCCATCACCGAAGGCCCGAAATACACCATCACGGTGGGCTTCCAGTTGAACCGCGCGCAGCTTGACTATAACCGCGGCCGAGTCGGCGACGGCCCGAAACCGGCGGGCAAGGCCGGCACCAAGAAAGACACCGTGCCGGTGACGGACGCCGAGAAAAAAGCCCCGGTGAAAAAAGCCGCGAAGCCGAAAACGTCGGAAAAGCCGAAGGACGAAACAAAGGCTGACAAGAAAGCGGAAGCCAAACCGGCTGACGTTACGCCTGCTGCCGACATTGCCCCGGCTGCGATGACGGACCTGACGCCTGCGGCTGAAGCTGCGCCCAAAGCTGCGCCAGCCCCTGCCGCAACGGAATCTTCGGCGCCCAAGATGACGCCGATTGTCGAGTG